>JAZRNV010000117.1:0-17438 GCA_045648425.1 Acutalibacteraceae bacterium
CAGATTTATACCTGATATTGTTGACGGCATTTACATCATTTGCGAAGAAACCGCCTGGACCATTTCAGCTCACTGCGCAATTGAAGGTCAAAACATTCCTATGGGCTTCCCCAGGCATATTGAGCTGTTTTCTGCCGAAACTGCAGCTTTGCTTTCTGCCATCTACTATATGCTTTACGATGAGCTTAAGGCATTTTGCCCCGAAATTTTGGTAATTATGAAAAAGAACATCAAAGAGAGAATCCTTGATACCTACCTCGTACGTACCGATTATTGGTGGTTTGGCTACGGCAAGAGAAAACCCAACAACTGGAATCCTTGGGTGCTTTCAAACGTATTGGCAACCTATCTGTTTATGGAGGTTGAGCGCCCCCTTCTGGATGCCGCCATTAAAAAACTGTTTACCGAAATTGACAATTACTACAACGCTTTGCCCGAGGACGGCGGTTGTGACGAGGGTTATATTTATTGGTTGCATGCAGGCGGCAAGTTGCTTGAATTCTGCAACCACGTATACATTGCCACCAATGGTGTTATTAACGTTTTTGATGACGAAAAATTCAAAAACATCTTAAAATTTATCTACCGTCCTTACATTGGCGGAGATTGGGTGGTTAACTTCGCTGACGGCGCCCCCAAGGCCAATTCGGGTGCCGTTCCCGTTTTGGCATACTTGTGCGGACTGCGAACCGGTGACAACGCCTTTTTCACCTTTACAAAAATGAGAAATATCAACCGCGAAAAACCGGGCGAAAAAGCGCCTTGCTTTATCAGCAGCCAGGTAACTCGCAGCTTATCTTCTATTGTTTACGCAGAAGACATACAAAAACTTGTTGATGGAGATTTTAATCCCGATGAAATTTGTGTTTTGCCTCAACTGCAAAACTGCTACATAAGAAACGGCAAGTGGTTCTATGCCGCAAAAGGCGGATTCAATCACGAAAGTCACAACCACAACGACGTGGGCAGTTTTTTAGCTTTTTATGACAACAATCCTGTGCTCGTTGACCCCGGTTGCGGTGTTTATACCAAAAAAACCTTTTCGGAGCACCGCTATGAAATTTGGACTATGCAGGCAGGTTGGCACAACTTGCCCACCGTCAACGGTTGCGAAGAGCCATTTGGCGCAGAATTCAAATGCAACCGTTTTGATGTTGATGGCAAAGCCGCAAGCATTGATTTCGAGGGTGCTTATGACAAGGACGCAGGTTTGAAATCTGTCAACAGAGTTATTGCACCCGATGACGAGGGCATCATCTTAACCGACAGCTTTGTGTTTGAAAACGCAACCAATACCGTCGCTGAGCATTTTGTCACGCCCTTTGACGTTAAGGTTGAGGACGGCTGTGCAATAATTGACGGAAAATTCCGTCTTTCATCCGCTACGCCTTGTGAAATAATGCTTGACTACGCAGATTTTGAAGGTGACACTACCCTAACAAACAACTGGAACACCGACAAAATGAACAGAATTAAATTTATTTATAAAGCTGATGACAAGGCAAAGATTTCCATCAGTTTGAGGAGAGTTTAAAATGAAAATCGCATTGGTTACAGGTGTTGCAGGGGGCATTGGTCTTGCCACCGCAAAAAAACTTTTAGCCAACGGTGTTGCCGTTGTTGGTATGGACGTTGCTGCGCAAATGCCTTGTGAGCTTGACGGTGAATTTACCTATTTTCAAGGAGATTTGAGCAAGGATGAAAGCCGCAAGAGTTATGTAAACCTTGCTGTACAAAAATACGGCAAGATCGATATCCTCGTCAACGTAGCAGGTGTTGCACCAAAGGTGCGCAACGATATTCTTGAAATGACCGAGGAAAGCTACGATTTTGTTATGAACATCAACACAAAAGGCACCCTTTTTCTTACTCAACTGGTTGCAAACCAAATGGTGCCTAACAAAAGTGGAAGCATAGTTAATATTTCATCTATGTCGGGCTATACAAGCTCGGTTTCCCGTGGTGAATACTGCATTTCCAAAGCAGGGGTTACCATGATCACCGCCCTCTTTGCCGACCGTCTTGCCGAGTTTGGCATTACCGTTAATGAAATCAGACCGGGAATTATTGCCACAGGTATGACCGATAAGGTGAAGGCAAAATACGACGCTCTCATTGACGGTGGCTTGCTTCCGATTAAGCGCTGGGGTCAACCCGAAGATATTGCCGACGCCGTCTGGGCACTGTGCAGCGGTGCTCTGCCCTATGTGACGGGTCAGTCACTTGACGTTGACGGCGGATTTCATATTAGGAGACTGTAATGACAATTTATTATTTAGACGCCCTTGTTATCGGCACGGGTGCAGCAGGTTATAACGCCGCCTGCCGTCTTAAGGAATCGGGCAAAAACGTTGCCATAGTTACCGAAGGAGTCAACTGCGGAACCTCCCGCAATACAGGCAGTGACAAACAGACCTATTACAAATTGGGTCTTGGTGGTGACAGCCCCGACAGCGTGCGCAAAATGGCTGAAAATCTTTTTGCAGGCGGCTGTGTCGACGGTGACAATGCCTTGTGCGAAGCGGCACTTTCTGTCAGATCATTTATGAATTTGTGCGAGCTGGGGGTTGAATTTCCCGTTAACCGATACGGCGAATACGTTGGTTATAAAACCGACCACGATCCCTATGCCCGCGCCACCTCCGCAGGGCCTCTCACCTCTAAATTTATGACTGAAGCTCTGCAAAAAAAGGCGGCTCTGTTGGGAATAAAAATCTATAACGACTATCTTGCCGTAGAAATTTTGAAAAAAGACGGAGCTGTATGCGGCCTTTTATGCATTGATTGTAACAACGGTTCACCCGTTGCTTTCAGCTGTGGTGATATTGTGATGGCAACGGGCGGCCCTGCGGGAATTTATGCCGACAGCGTTTATCCCGAATGTCATACCGGTTCTTCGGGCCTTGCCCTTTTGGCAGGTGCCAAGGCACAAAATCTTACTATGTGGCAATACGGATTGGCCTCAACCTCCCCCAGATGGAACGTGTCAGGCACCTATATGCAAGTGCTTCCCCGTTTTGTATCGGTGGATGAGCAAGGCAATGAGTATGAATTTCTCACCGACTATTTAGGTGATGCTTACACCGCATTGAACCTTGTTTTTCTAAAGGGCTATCAATGGCCCTTTGATCCCAAAAAGGCCGAAAAGGGCTCGTCCCAAATTGATATGATTGTCTACAACGAATGTGTTGTAAAAGGCCGCCGTGTTTATCTTGACTACACAAGAAACCCCTTTGGCCTTGAAAATATTGATTACGGCAAGCTGTCCGACGAGGCAAGAGATTATCTCGAAAAGGCAGAGGCAACCTTTGGCACACCCATTGAGCGCCTGGCAAAAATGAACACCCCTGCCATTGAGCTTTACAGCAGCAAGGGTGTTGATATAACCAAAGAATATCTTGAAATTGCTCTTTGCGCTCAGCACAACAACGGAGGTATTGCCGTTGATATGTGGTGGCAGACAGCAATTCGCGGCCTTTTCGCCGCAGGAGAGTGCGCAGGCACTCACGGCATCAGTCGCCCGGGTGGTTCCGCCCTTAACGCCGGCCAAGTAGGCAGTCTGAGAGCCGCTCAGTTCATTGCACAAAACCCCAACCCCCCCGTCCCAAGCAAAGAATTTGAAGAAATCGCAAGAGAGGCGGCCAAGGGCATTGTAAAGCCCTCTGAGGGGGATGACCGGCTTGAACAAAAAATTGCTGCCGCGCAAAGAAGAATGAGCGACAATGCCGCTGCAGTGCGTGACAAAGAAAAAATACGCGTTGCCCTTGAAGAAACCGAAAGGGAGCTGGCGGCCGTTAAGAGGATAGTTCCTTCGAGAAAGGAAAGAGTGTTCTTATATTATAAGCTTAAGGATATTCTGGTTACTCAATGCGCGGTGCTTACCGCCATGCTTAACGAGGATATTTCCGACACCTCAAAAATTCAAGAGGTTTACCTGACCGAAAAGGGCTTTGTATATGAAATGCGCGACGTGCGTCCTCTTCCTGACAGTGACGACTTTTTTGAAAACATTTGGCGCTCTTACAGAGAAAACAAAAATGTCTATTAAGGTGGGTGTAAAAATGGAATTTAAATTGGGTTTGGTTTCAATTTCTTTCAGAAAGCACTCCCCCGAAGAAATCCTTGCCGCAATGAAAAAGTGCGGTCTTGACTTTATTGAATGGGGCAGTGATGTACATGCACCCAAGGATGACTATGCCAATCTTGACCGAATTGTTAAACTGCAAAAGGAGTACGGCATAGTTTGTTCATCATACGGCACGTATTTCAGATTGGGTGTTACTCCCACAGACGAGCTTGAAGGATATCTTAAAGCCGCTAAGCGGTTGGGCACAAACATCGTGCGCCTTTGGTGTGGGGATAAAGACAGCGAAAAACACTCTGTCGAAGAAAGAAACGCCTTGTTTGACCGATGCAGGGAGGCGGCAAAAATTGCCGAAGCAGAGGACGTAATCTTATGTATGGAGTGTCACAACAACACCTATACCAACACAAAGGAGTCGGCTCTTGAGCTGATGCAGGCGGTTGCTTCAAAGCACTTTCAAATGTACTGGCAACCAAATCAATACCGCACCGTTAAAGAAAATATTTTAAGTGCAAAGTTGCTCAAGGATTATACCTATCATCTGCATGTCTTTAACTGGGAGGGTAACATCAAGTATCCTCTCGCAGAGGGCAAGGAAACTTGGAAAAAATATCTTGCCTGCTTTGGCGGAAACACCCTACTGTTGGAGTTTATGCCCGATAACGAGCTTTTTTCTTTGATAACAGAAGCAAATGCGCTTAAAGAGATTGTTAAGGAGCTTTAAAATGAAAAAAATTTATATATGCGAAAACCCCAATGACATCAAAAGGGTTTACGGCTCTGATGACAGATTTTACAACCGAGAGTATGTGCTGGCAAACCCTCAAGATTTTAAAGACACCGAATATATTTTTTCAACCTGGGGTATGAGTCAATTTACCTCGGAGGAAATTAAAGCGTATCTGCCCAACCTCAAGTGTGTGTTTTACGGTGCCGGCTCGGTGCAATACTTTGCACGCCCATTTTTAGAGTGCGGAGTTAAGGTTTTTTCTGCCTGGGCGGCCAATGCTGTGCCTGTGGCTGAATATACCGTTGCACAAATCATTCTTGCCAACAAAAGCTTTTTTCACTCGTTGCCCATCAGCCGTAACCGCGAACAAGGCAAAGAGCTGGTTAAGAAGTTTGCGGGCAATTTCGGCGCAACCGTTGGCATCATCGGTGCAGGTATGATCGGTAAGCTGGTTATTGAAATGCTTAAAGCATATAAATTAAAGGTTTTGGTCTTTGACCCCTTTTTGCCCGACGAAAAGGCAAAAGAGTTGGGTGTAGAAAAGGTAGACCTGGAAGAGTTGTTCTCAAGATGCAACGTGGTGTCAAACCATCTTGCAAACAACGAGCAGACAAAGGGAATGCTTAATGGAAAATTGTTCAGCAAAATGCTGCCCTACTCTACCTTTTTAAACACAGGCAGAGGTGCGCAGGTGGTGGAGCAGGACTTAATACAGTTGCTTAAAGACCGCCCCGATATTGTGGCTGTTCTTGATGTTACCGACCCCGAACCTCCCCTGCCCGACAGTGAATTTTTTGATTTGCCCAACTGCTATATTACCCCCCACATTGCAGGCAGCAGCGGTGAAGAGGTTAAGCGAATGGGTGAATATATGGTTAATGAATATGAGCGTTATATTAAAGGTGAGCCCTGCAAATATGAGGTTACCCTTGAAATGTTAAAAACGATGGCATAAAAATAAAGCTGCCCATAAAATGGGCAGCTTTATTTTTATGCTTTTATTATCATGCTTTGGTCTTTGCCCCATTTGATCTCTAATTCAACGGGAAGGTTTGATTTAAAGGTAATTTTTGGTGTTTCTTCGCAGCTCTTTCTCTCTTCACAAATGAGGGTAAGCTCCCCTTCGTTGCCGAAGGGATATTTTTCTACACCGTGCCTTTCAGTAAGCTCGATATGCCACACAATGCGATTGCTTTTGGCATCGGGCTTAATGCCGAACACATACTCAAACAGCACCGAAATAGGCACCAATCCCGTCCATCCCACAAAGTCGGATTTGGCTTGATTGCCCTTTTCGTTGCCCTTGGGCGCGTAGTTTTCAAAAAGGGTGCCCCATTGCTTATAAACCGCCACCACATTGTCAAGGTGTTTCTTGCCGATTTGGTGAGACAGCTTTTCTTTGCCGTATTTATCAAGGCCCTTAAGCACCATATAGTTGGTTGGAGCCCATACTCCTCCCCGCCAATAATCGCCCTCATCACTAAAATATTCGCTGCTCTTTGACAGCGCAGGAATGGGGTGCGCGGTACCGAATTCATTTTCATCGGTAAGAAGGGCTATCATCCTCTCTGCGCGGTCGGGCGTTGCACACTGCGAAATAAGTGCCCAGTAGGCACCGATGTGGCGCACCATATTATGCTGACCGTTTTTCCACAAATCGTAGTAAAAACCGCTGTTTTCATTCCACAGCTTTTGATTAATAATCTGCTCGAGATTGTCTCGTTCGGCTGTAAGTTCGGATATAAACTCTGTTCTTCCAAGTTCCTTTGCCATATCAATAAGAAGGTTGCAGGCGAGCAGCTCTTGCATACAGGTGTCAACCCACACCATATGGCCGTGGCTGAAGGTGGTGGAATAACCCTTTTGCAGACGAGGTATGTTATCCATTCCGCAACCCCAGCCCGTTGAGAAATAGGTTCCGTCACACCAAGTGCGATGCTCTGCCATCCATCTGTGGTATGCCATAAGGGGTGAAAAAACCTTGCTGAGGCGCTCTTTATCGCCAAAGTTGAGATAATACTCCCACTCGCACCAGGGAAGCAGCTCAGGACCGGTTGACGACGGGTCATGTCGGGCAAAATGGTCTTTTCCCGTTGCTTCTTCAATTTCTCGGCAAATAAAGCCGTCTCGGTGCTGGTGAGAATAAAAATTATCAAGTGTTTGTTGAAAATTAAAAATGCAGTGGGCATATTTTCCAAACATAAGTATAAAGGATGAATCCCACATAAATATGCATCCGTTAAAGGCGGTGTCGATATAATCAGATACAAATCCTGTTGCGGCATCCCCCTTGCACAAATTACCAAAGGCAAGCCGCCACGCCTTAAAGTAGCAGTCTATGTAATCTTCGTGGTTTTGCCATATAGGTTTAGGCAGTTTTTCCTTAATGCTTTCATAGTCCGGCAGCTCACAAAGGGAGGGGGTTTGGTCTATAAACTCATTTTCTGCCACCAGAGATGATTGCTCCGGTATGGTAAGCTCGGCGTTTTGCTCAAAAAAATTCATTTTACACTCCTGATAAAGTTAATACAAATTGCGGTATTTTGTAGGCGAAAATCCCGTTTGCTTTTTAAAAATTCGACTAAAGTAATTTTGTGACAAAAAGCCCACCGATTCCCCTATCTGCAGCACCGATAAATCGGAGTTTATAAGCAATTCCTTCGCTGCATCAATTCGCAAATTTATAATATATTGTTTAGGGCTTGTGCCGATTATCTCACTGAATCGGTGGGTAAATCGGCTCTCGCTCAAATTGCACATAATTGCATATTGCTTAATTGGCATATCTTTTGAATAGTTTTGTGCCATAAGCTCGCAAATTTTTACAAATTTTTGATTTATATCGCTGTTTCCGTAAAGCAGATTGGATTTTTTGCGACCCATCAACGACAGTATATCAAGCAGCAAACCCGACATTCGGTATTTGCTGAATTTAAGCTGCCGACGGTATTCGTCGATAAGGTTGTTGAGCAGCTTTTCAACGGTTATGCTTTTTCCGATATGGAATATGTTGTCTTGGTCCATTCCCGTTTCTCGCAGAATATCTGCACAGGCCGTGCCGGAAAAATGCAAATAATAAGAAACCGACTTATCATCTTTATAAAACCTGTAATTCTGAGGTTGCCTCGGCAAAAACACAACAGCCGAGCCGGCAGGCGCCTTTTTAACGCAACCGTCAACGGTCACATAACAGCACCCTTGAGCGATGTACAAAATGTGATAATCAATTCTGCCGTTGGGGCGAAAGCTTCCCCCATCCCTATCGCTGAGATAGTTTACACCGCAATTATTAATGCTTATATAATCGTTTGATTCGGCTTCTGTGCAAAGATATGCCATAGCAACACCTCCTTACCCTTCTATTGTATTTTATACTCTGCACTTTGTCAACAGCAAAAAAGTGCTAATAATCAGCACAAAAAACTATATACATAATGAATAATAAAGATAAAATAGTATTGGATGCATAGCAGATTTATGCAATATTTAAAGAATCGAGGTTGCTTTTTATGCTCAAAATGGCCATTATCGGTTGCGGAAACAGAATCACCCACGTGGCAAAAATGATACAAAACATCAGTAAAGGTGAAGCAATCATCAGCTGCGTTTGTGACATTGATATTGAAAAGGTAAAAAGAGAAAATCTTGTCGGTGATGAATACAGCGAGGTAAGATATTACACCGATGCAGATGAAATGCTCAAATCCGAAAAGGTTGACGGCGTGCTGATTGGCACCCGTTGCTCATCTCACACAAGGTTTGCTCTGTTGGTGGCAAAATATAACCTGCCCCTATTTCTTGAAAAACCCGTTTGCACCACCTATGACGATCTTGCGGCTCTTAAGACTATCCCCCATATGGAAGATAAAACAGTCGTTTCTTACCCCTTGCGCACCTCAAAAATTCTTGAGTTTGTGAAAGAGCTTATTGATTCGGGCAAAATCGGCAAGGTTGAGCACGTGCAGGCCTATAACAACGTTACCTATGCCCGCGGATATTATCACAAGTGGTATCGTGACGAAAATGAAACAGGCGGTCTTTTTCTTCAAAAAGCTACCCATGACCTGGATTATATAAACTTTATTTTGGGTGAAAAGCCCGTAAGACTGTGCGCAATGAAATCAAAACAGATTTTTAAGGGTGATAAACCGGCAGGTCTTAAATGCGCCGACTGTCCCGATGCCAGGACCTGCCCCGAAAGCCCTGAAAACGTACTTGCGGCAGGTGACAATTTGCCCAAGGGCGAATATTGCTGCTTCGCCGTTGACACAGGCAATGAAGACAGTGGCAGCGTTATTATTGAGTATGAAAGCGGCATGCACGTTGTCTATTCACAAGATTTCATAGTGCGAAACGGAGCCAAAAAGCGCGGCGCCCGCTTTGTAGGATATAAGGGCACCGTAGAATTTGACTGGTATTCTGATACTATCACCCTTTACCGCCACGACATTGACGTAATTGAAACCTACAGATTTCCCAACAAAAATGGCGCTCATTTTGGCGGTGATGAAGGCCTTGCAGCCAGTTTTATTGCCGTTATGAAGGGCGAAGCAAAATCCTGCGCTCCCCTTTCCCAAGGTATCGACAGCGCGGCTCTTTGCCTTGCGGCTAAAACCTCTGCCACAGAATATAGATTTGTTGAGCTGTAAAGAGTAAACCGAGTGTTAAAGCCACTCGGTTTTTCTTTTTAAAACTATTGCGATAATTTATATTTAGAGTTATAATGGTTATGGTTAGTCGAAACAAACTTGTTTCGACACAAAATCTTTGATTTTGCGGCAAATTTTCTTTGAAAATTTGTCCATATCCATTGCAATGAAAGGCGGTGCTTTATATGAAAATTATCGATATTATCAATCAAAATACCCTTTCTCTTTCTTTTGAGGTTTTTCCACCTAAAACCGAAACAAGTTTTCAAAGTGTTAAATCTGCCACCGAAGAGATCGCAAAACTGCACCCTGCCTTTATGAGCGTTACCTACGGTGCAGGCGGCGGAACAAGTCGTTTTACCCTTGATATAGCTCAAAATCTGAAAAAACTATACGATATTCCAACCCTGGAGCACTTGACCTGCGTTTCTTCAACCAAAGAGACGGTGGCGCAAAAAATACGCGAAATTATGGCTTCAGGTATCGAAAACGTTATGGCGCTCAGAGGTGATATTCCTGCTGAGCTGTCTGATGCCGACCAATCAAATTGGGATTACCGCCACGCAATAGACCTTGTAAGAGAATTAAAAGAAGCAAATCCCGACTTTTGTATCGGCGGTGCCTGTTATCCCGAAATTCATCCCGAAAGTCGAAGTCAAAAAGAGGACATTGCTTATCTTAAAGAAAAGGTTGATGCAGGGTGTGACTTTTTGACCACCCAAATGTTTTTTGACAACAATCTGCTTTATAATTTTCTTTATAAAATCCGCGAGGCAGGCATAACCGTGCCCGTCGTGCCCGGTATTATGCCCATCACTCACGCTACCCAGGTATCAAGAGCTATTAAGCTTTCGGGGTCCTTTATGCCACAGCGCTTTAAAAGTCTTGTTGACAAGTTCGGCTCTGACCCTGAAGCAATGAAGCAGGCAGGCATTGCCTATGCAACCGACCAGATAATTGACCTTTATGCCAACGGTATTACAAACGTTCACGTTTATTCTATGAACAAGCCCGATGTTGCCGCAAAAATTCAAAGCAATCAGTCGGCTATTTTAGGCAAATGAGCGGCACCGTTTTAAGCAAAAGCTTTTCAGATATTTCTATCTGCGAAAAAGAAATATTGCGTTATTGCGGCTGCAATGAGCCGGACTCTGCCACCCTTGAACTTTTGCACACATGCCTTGCCGAAGCCGAAAAAAAGCTTTGTTATCGGGTTTGTTATTTAGAGCTTGACCCGAGCATTGAAAACAATCTGTGCGATTTTGGGGTGTGTCGATTCTCTTCATCCGACCTTGCAAAAGCACTTGAGGGTTGCCACAAAGCAATTGTTTTCGGCGCTACGCTGGGGGCTGAGTTTGACCGTCTTATTACCAAATACAGTCGGGTTTCGCCCTCAACAGCCGTTATGCTGCAAGCCATCGGCACCGAACGCATTGAGGCGCTGTGTGATGAGTTTTGCCGATATATTTCTAAAGAAAAGGGGCTGTGTATCGGGCCTCGCTTCAGCCCCGGATACGGTGATTTGCCTCTTGCCGTACAAACGGATATTTTTACCGCGTTAGACTGTGAGAGACGCATAGGACTAACTTTAAACGGCAGTCTTATTATGTCACCATCCAAATCGGTTACTGCCATTGTGGGGCTCTCATCAAAAAATCACCCCACCGAAAGCAAATGCAAAAGCTGCAGCAATAACAGTTGCGAATTCAGGAGCGAATTATGAACTTCAGAGAATTTTTAAATTCCAATATTGTATATCTTGACGGAGGTATGGGCACCCTGCTTCAAAAGCAGGGGCTTTGTCCCGGTGAGCATCCCGAGGAGTGGAATCTTACCCGTCCCGAGGTTATAACAAAAATACACCGCGATTATTATGACAGCGGCAGCAACGTCGTTTGCACCAACACCTTCGGCGCAAACAGCTTAAAGTTTGACGACCGTCGGCTGGAGGAAATCATCAAAGCCGCCGTTTCTAACGCCAAAAAAGCCAAAGAGCAAAGCACATCGGTCGGTCATAAATTTGTGGCACTTGATGTTGGTCCCTCAGGCAAGCTGTTGAAGCCACTGGGCGACCTGGATTTTGAGGATGCCGTGGCTATTTTTGCCAAAACCGTCTCGTTAGGTGTCAAATACGGTGTTGATTTAATTATAATCGAGACTATGAACGACAGCTATGAGACAAAGGCAGCCCTTTTGGCTGCCAAAGAAAGCTGCGACCTCCCCATCATAGTTACCAACGCCTTCGGTGAGGACGGCAAGCTTATGACAGGCGCCTCCCCTGCCGCTATGGTTGCTATGCTTGAAGGCATGGGAGTTGATGCTTTGGGCGCTAACTGTTCACTTGGCCCCAAGCAGCTGATTCCCATTGTTGAGCAGCTGCTGCAGTTCGCATCGGTGCCTGTTGTTATGAAGCCCAACGCAGGTTTGCCTAAATCCATAGACGGCGAAACGGTGTTTGATGTGGATGCCGCTGAATTTGCCCAAGACGTTGCCCTTATGCTCAAAAAAGGTGTGCGCGGAGCAGGCGGCTGTTGCGGAACCACCCCCGATTATATAAGGGCGCTTTTTGAAGCAACCAAGCATTTGAGTCCTGAAAAGCTGACACCAAAAAGCTACACAACGGTTTCATCCTACACTCACGCTGTTACCTTTGGCAAGAGCCCTTTGCTCATAGGCGAAAGGATTAATCCCACAGGTAAAAAAAGATTCAAGCAAGCCCTTATTGATAACGATATTGACTACATCTTATCAGAGGGCATTACCCAGCAGGAAAAGGGCGTGCACATTCTTGATGTTAATGTCGGGTTGCCCGACATTGACGAGGTCGCTATGCTTAAAAGCGTTGTTTGTGAATTGCAGGGAGTTTCTGACCTGCCTTTGCAAATAGACACCGCTAACCCCGCAGCTATGGAGGCGGCCTTGCGCAAATATAACGGTAAAGCACTGATTAACTCGGTAAACGGCAAAGCGGAAAGCATGAGTGCCGTCTTTCCCCTGGTGAAAAAATACGGCGGTGTTGTGGTAGCCCTCACTCTTGACGAGTCAGGCATACCCGATACCGTTGAGGGGCGCGTAAAGATTGCCGAGCGAATTATAGAGACCGCCAAAGCATACGGCATTGATAAAAAAGATATTGTTTTTGATACTTTGGCAATGACCGTCAGTGCAGATAATCAAGCCGCTGTTACCACCTTAGGCGCCCTGAGCATAATAAAAAATCAGCTTGGCTGCCACACATCTTTAGGAGTATCCAACGTTTCCTTCGGTTTGCCCAACCGTGACGCAGTTAACAGCGTATTCTTCGGTATGGCTCTTGAAAACGGACTTTCGGCGGCAATTATGAATCCATATTCTGCCGAGATGATGAAAACCTATTATACCTACCGTGCCCTTAAAGGATTGGATAACAACTGTGCCGATTATATTAAAGCGGCGGAGCTTTTCTCCATCGCTGCACAGCCCGTTGCTCCCCTGCAGGAAAAGAGTGAAGAATATGGCTCACAGCTTCAAAGAGCAATTGTTAAAGGGCTTAAAGATAAGGCAGCCGAACTTACCAAATCTCTGATTAAAGAGTCAGCCCCTCTCGATATTGTGAATAAGGATATTATTCCCGCTTTGGACATTGTGGGTGTTGGCTTTGAAAGCAAAAAGGTATATCTGCCCCAGCTGCTTATGAGTGCCGAGGCGGCCAAAAGCGCTTTTGAGATTATAAAAGCCAACACAGCCGCTGCAGATAATAAAGAAAAAGGCATTTTTGTTATTGCTACCGTTGAGGGCGATATCCACGATATCGGCAAAAACATCGTAAAGCTATTGCTTGAAAACTACGGCTTTTGTGTTGTGGATTTAGGCAAGGATGTGCCACCTGAGGCAATTGTACAAAAAGCCGTTGAGCTGCACGCCCCTGTTGTTGGATTAAGCGCTCTTATGACAACCACCGTGCCTGCTATGGAAAAGACGGTTGACTTGCTGAAAAAAGAGGCAGCTTGGTGCAAAACCATCGTGGGCGGTGCGGTTTTGACGCCTGAATATGCCAACAAAATCGGCGCCGATTATTATGCCAAGGATGCCATGGAAACGGTCAGAATAGCTGAATCAATATACGCAGACCTTTCCCGTCGGTGAACCAACCCATATAAAGCCAACGTAATATTCAACACCGGTTAGAAAAAAGAAAATTGACAAAGCAAAAGCGAGGTAAATTTCACCTCGCTTTAAATATAAATAAGTTTATGTTTTTGATTGGTCTGTAATTGAAATATAATAAAGAGTTTCAGCGTTGGAATCCCAAATGCCAATATTAAAAACATACCAGTTGTTCAAGTTGTTGTAATCAAAATCAAACTCGTCTTTACCCAAAGAAACACCACTTATGATAAATCGTCCTTCTTTGATATCATCAAATGCAAATTGTTCATTTGCTCCGCTTGATTTGAGCAAAGTTTCAACAGTTGTATTGTATGGGAGTGTGTTCCAGTTTTCTCTGTTTTCAATATCATTTTCGAACACATCTCCTGCCCCATCTAAAACTATATATTTAATTGTCAAATCATTACCTTCTGGGTCAGTATGGGAATAAATTATTTTTATATTAGAGTCATTTAAATCATCTAAATCAATATCTAAGCATTCTTCCATCATTTCAATTTGTGATGTAAATTCCATTCCAAACTGTTCTAAAACTGTTCCACCCAAAAATTTATTGCATCCAACAAGAGAAAATAAGATAAATATAACAATCGATAATGTTAGTGTTTTTTTCAAAAAATCACCGCCTTTGATTTATTCTATCACATTTACTTTTAAAAGTAAATTGTTGCAGTATAAATCTCCTCAAATCACAGATACTAACATCACAATTTGAAATTATTTGTTGTAGGGGAGGGTCTCTGCGCCCTCCCGTGAGGTTTCATCTTATTTTGCGGGAGGGGATGGAACCCCTCCCCTACGTGTTGTAAAGGAGAAATGTATATATGGAAGCAACCGGGATTGTGAGAAGAATCGAGGATTGCGGTATAATAACACCAATAAAATACAAAGCAAAAGCGAGGTGAATTTCACCTCGCTTTTATATTTGATATATTTTATTGAGATTGGCGTATTCGGTAGGGGTCATCCCCGTTTTTTCCTTAAATGCACGGCAAAAATGATAAACACTTGAAAATCCGCATTCCTCCGCAATCGCGGTAACACTAAAGGGCGTGTCGCAAAGCAACTGCTTAGCTTTTCGAATTCTAATATCCAAAACATATTGTTTGGGCGTAATGTGATAGTAAGATAAAAACAGTTTTCTTAAATACACCTCGCTGATACCGATTTGTTTTGCAATGCAAGTGTTTGAAAGCGTTGAGTTTTGTGTGTTTTCAGTTATGAATTGAACAGCAGAATCAAGAAGTGTGTGTTTTTGTGAATTTTCGCAATATATTTTGCTGAGCAATTCATAAAAAGCACTGTATATTTTGAGGTGATTTTTATCATATAGAAATAAATTTTTAAGGGCTTCAAAGCTTTTAAGAAAAGCTTGCGGATTTTCTAATTTAAAAACCATAATTTCATTACAGTTGAACTTTTTGCATTTAAAATTTATAACAGGGAAAAGTCCTTCCGTGTCTCCGAAAAGTGAGTATGTGCCACCTTGGGGCAACAAAACGGCATTGTTTTGATGTGAGATGTAGGTTTTTCCGCTCATAGTATAGGTGATTTGGCCGCTCACGCAAAGCGATAATCCATAGCTTGAACGGTCTGTCATCTGAAGCCTTCGGCCCTTTTCTGAATGAACAACAATAGGCGGATGTATATCGGTTATAACAATATTGTCTAAATTATTCATCTTATATCACCAAGAACATTATATCAAATTCAGCAAACAAATCAATATATTGTTGATTGTAAAGTATTAAAAATGTTAAAGCTTTATCGTTTTTTCTATTGATTTATTATTTTAAAAAAATTAAAATACAGAAAAAGGGGGCTTATATTATGGATTTTACAGGTAAAGTGGCTATTTCCACGGGAGCAGCATCCGGTATGGGACTTTTGTTCGCCGAAAACTTTGCAGACCTTGGCGGAAATATAGTTTTATGCGATGTTAATGAAGTCGTTTTAAACGAAAAGGTTGCGGAAATTAATGCAAAAGGTAAAGGCAAAGCTATCGGTGTTGTTTGTGATGTTAGAGATTACTCTCAGGTTTGCAACGCAAGGGATAAAGCAGTTGCAGAATTTGGCGGAATCGATGTTTTGGTAAATTTTGCGGGCGGCACTGCAGTTCGTATGCAAAAGGTGGACCGTCAAGCATATCCGGAATTTCCTGACGTGCCGATTGAGGTTTATGATTGGGGAATTGACGTCAATTTAAAAGGGCCGTTTTATTTTGCACATGCTGTTTTAAAGCAAATGCGAGAGCAAAAAAGCGGTTTTATTATAAACATAGGTTCAATTACAGGACAAGAGGGCGATGGGTACGGAATGGATTACCCGACCTCTAAAGCAGGCCTTATGTTCGGGCTTACAAAATCCATTGCTCAGTACGGTTCTAAATATGGCATAAGATGTGTATGTGTTTCTCCCGGCCCTGTGCTTACTCGTGCAAATATGGCAGACATGAAAACACTTTTAGGGCGTGCGGCAGAGCCACAGGAAATTGTTGATTTATGTCTTTTCTTAGCGTCCGATAAAGGTCAGTTTATAAATGGTGAAAACATTATGATTGACGGTGGCAGAAACGCCATGAGAAGGTGGAACTGATGAAAAAAAGCTTTTTAAATCATAGCAATCCGCTACTTACAGTTATGCTTCAGTGCAGAACACCCGAAGTGGCCATTAGCAGAATAAGAAATGCAAATTGTTTATGTGCAGATGCTTTTGGTTTGCAGGTGGAGTCGTTAAAGCCGGAGCATCACAATACCGACACATATAGAAGAATCTTGGCAGAAATGAAAGATAAACCCTGCTATGTTACAAATTATCGTAAGGGTAACAACAGCGGTAAGACCGATGAAGAATTGGCTGAAGGGCTTTTGGAGCTGGCCGACTGCGGTGCAACACTTATTGACGTTATAGGAGATATGTTTTGTATGCATCCCGAAGAGCTTACCGACAACGCAGAAGCCATACAAAAACAAATGGAACTTATTGATACCCTTCACCGAAAAGGTGCCGAGGTTTTAATGTCATCACATCTATGTAAATATGCTCCTGCAGAAAGAGTTTTAGAAATAGCATTAGAGCAAAAAAGGCGCGGTGCCGATATAATTAAAATTGTGACGGCAGCAAACAATATGGAGCAACAGATTGAAAATTTAAGTATTACCAACCTTTTAAAAAGAGAACTCGGTGCTCCCTTTCTGTTTTTATCCGGCGGTGAATGTTCTTTGCACAGAAGACTTGGAATAAAGCTTGGTTGTTGCATGTCGCTTTGCGTTTATGAACACAATGAATTTTCAACAGTTCATCAACCATTGCTTAGCACTATGAAAAAAATTCGTGATGAAATTGATTTTTAAAAAGAGGCAACCGAAATGAAAGCAATACTTGTAAACGAAGATAAATCTTTAAGATGGGACGATGTACCCAACCCGATCTTAGGTAATGATGATTGTCTTGTTAAAATTGAGGCCGCAGCCCTTAACCGTGCTGACCTTATGCAAAGAGAAGGCGATTATCCTCCCCCTCCCGGTTGCCCCGAATGGATGGGGCTTGAAATTGCCGGCACCATCGTTGAAATTGCAGATGGCGCAAAAGAAAAATCTAATTTTAAAATCGGAGATAAGGTTTGCGCTCTGCTTGGTGGCGGCGGATATGCAGAATACGCCAACGTCAAATATGATATGCTGATGCCTATTCCCAAAAACTGCTCCATGGTTGAGGCGGCAGCTATCCCGGAGGCCTTTGCAACAGCATACCTTAATTTATTTATTGAAGGCAATATTAAAGAGGGCGATACGCTTTTAATGAATGCCGGCGCATCGGGCTTGGC
>JAZRNV010000118.1:0-5072 GCA_045648425.1 Acutalibacteraceae bacterium
CCATTGCGCCGGTGCCCTCAATGTAAAGGGTGCCGTTCTCGAATCTCCAGGTTACGTCACCGGTGGTGCCGGAGGTAGCAATGGTGTATTCCATTGTCTCTTCTGCGCCGCAGAGACCGCAAACGCGAGTCTTGATACCTGCGGTGGTAGCAGTAGCTTCGGTGGTGATTTCCCACTCGCTCCACTCGTGAGTGCACTCTTCAACAACGATATCCTGAGTTTCGGTTGCGCCACAGGTGCCGCAAGTCTTGGTCTCAGTCAAGCCGTCCTCGTTGGGT
Source organism: Acutalibacteraceae bacterium (assembly GCA_045648425.1). Classification (GTDB taxonomy): domain Bacteria; phylum Bacillota; class Clostridia; order Oscillospirales; family Acutalibacteraceae; genus RGIG2206. The sequence goes on from JAZRNV010000118.1 coordinate 279, forward strand.
ACGAATTCGCCCCATGCGTGCTCGCCGGTAGCGGGGATTTCAGTACCGGTTTCGATGGTCTCGCCGCAAGCTACACAAACGGTGTCACCGGTGTAACCGGCTGCGCCGCAGGTAGCGTCAACTGCGCCGGTAACGGTGGTTTCTTCATGAGTGCAAGCCTCTTCAGCTTCAACGCCCTTAGCAACGATGGTTACGCCGGGCTCAACCTTTACGGAGTAGGTTGCATCCTCAGAAACGAGGTTGCCATCTGCATCGTACCAGCCGGCAAAGTCATAGCCCTCTGCGCCGGCGCCTACGAGAGTGATGGTGTCACCGTATCTGTATGCATCGGTGTTGTGACCGTCAACAGTATAGGTGTAGGTAGCGGATTCTTCAGCAGAAACCTCAAAGGTCTTGCTCAAAAGTGCCTTGGTGGCAGCGGTTACGCTGTCGGCCTTGCTAAGAGTATCAAAGATGTTCTTAGCAGCATTAACATCCTCAGCGGCAAGCTGGTCAAGAGCTGCAACAGCATCCTTGTTGAAACGGCCGCTTACAGTTACGCCGCACAAAGCAGCTTGGTTGTAGTCAACAGCCATTTCAAGCTCAACATTTTTGCCGTTGGGATCATAGTTAGCGTCAAATCCTTCAATGGTGGTAAGATCAAGACCTTCTTTAGGTGTGAAGTACTTGGTAGCACCGTTGTAGTTGGTTACGTTAAGAATACCATTATCATAGGTAATGGTGAAGGGGCAGTTTGCATACATCCATCCGGATGTAGGATCGGGAGCTACGGGCAAGCTGAGCTCGTTAGCAGTACCGGTGATTCTGTGGATAAGTTCGCCTGCGTAGTAAACGTCTACGTAAACGCCCTTGTATCCTTCAAGATCAGCACCTGTGCCGTCAGCGTTGTTAGAAACGCGGACTGCGAGGTCGCCAACCTTCCACTGGATATAGCTATCACGATAGTAATAACCGTATCTGTAGTCAATCTTGAAGTAGCCGGCAGTTGCAAGAGGCAGCTTGGTGGTTGCATTCATAGTGCCCTTGCCGTTATAGAAGTAGATACCCTTGCCGTCGCCCTTATCACCACTGGGAATAGTAGCGATAACTGCGGGCTTCTCGTCGCCGTTTTCATAGCTGGCAGAAACCAGTTCCTTAGAACCTCTGATCCAATAATCAGAAGTGCCGACAGTGCTGATATGGGTCCAATCTTCTTCATAGATACCGTTGATGAGCTTGTAGGTAGCGCCATTCTTTGCGATAGCATATGCTTCCTTATACTCTTCATATACGGGGATGTTGTACATTGCAGCAAGCTTATCTGCATCAGTAATCTGGGGAAGTACAGCGTCTGCGGTAGCAGCAACATCAGAGTAATTCTTCCAGTTGCTTACGTTAGCAAGCTCGCCCATCTGTTCGTTAAGCTCAAAGAGGTTAACTACAGTTTCGCCTGAATAGAGATAGTAGTTGTAAAGAAGTGCTCTGTTCCACTTGTTATCGTAGTGAACAACCTTAACCTCTGCGGCAGAAAGATCTGCTTCAACAGTTGCGGTTGCCATTACGGTGCCGTTTACAGTAGCGGTTACAACGCCATCCTTATACTCAACGTCAATCTTAGCGTGAGTGTTACCGGTCATACCGCCGGCAGTAGCTTCTGCAACAGTTGAATATGCAGCTGCAGCGTTGTCAGAATTATAGGTGATATCTGATGCAGCGGTAGCTACAACTTCGTCACCGTTGTAAATTACAATAGTGTTAGCTTCCAAAGAAACCTTAATAGCGCCAACGATAATATCGGTGTGCTGTTCGGGGTCACGGTTATAGCTCTGCTTGATGATATCCAAGCCGGCACGGAAACCGTTGCTCAAATCATAAGTTTCGCCGGTAGCGGTGAAGGTGCCGTTCTGGAACCATCTCATAACACCGTACTCAGAAGTTGTAATTTCCTTGCCGTTGATAGAAACCCATGCATCTTTTGCAAAGCCGGATGCAAGCACGTTGCTGATGGTAACGGTGCCAAGGGCCTCGTATGCAGCTGCCTTATTGACAAATGCCTTTGCCTTTTCGATGTTAGCTTCGGTAAGAATGTTCTTCTGACGAGCATTAAGAGCGTTGCCGATAGCTACAACAGTCTTAACAAAATCGGGAACATTTGAATAGTCTTTTGCAACAAATGCGTTCATCTGTGCATTGAGGAGACCAAGGTCAACCTTCTTCATAGCGCCGGCATTGTCCAGATAGAAGCTGGTCAATTGCTCGTGGCCTGAATAGTTGTAACCGTGGTTACCACCGAAAGAAACCTGTGCGTTTTTGAATTCGCCGAAGTTAACGTCCATTTCGGGAACGATAACGGTCTCTTCATATTTAGAAGAAGAGTAGGTTACAGTAAGCTTGTTATCCTTAAGGGTAATCTTATAGGTGGGGTTGTTACCTTCATAATTGGCAACCCAGGTATAGTATCTATCCTTGAATGCGGTGCCTTCAAGCTTTTCAACAATTGCGGCATCTGCACCTACAAGATTCCAGATAGCAGTCTCGCCCTGATATACGGGAGCGCCTGCAAACTCAACATAGGGATAGGTGCCGTCGCTGTTCATTGCGAAGTAGAAATCGCCAACACGAACGCCGAAGCGCTCCATCTGCTCCTGACCGTTACCCATGTAAGTCTCACGCTTTGCGGTGTACTCAAGGTTAAAGTCAGAGCCGGAGAAGGTGTTCTTATGCTTAACGATGATATCGCCTGCATAGGTCATGGTCTGAATGAAGGAGCCATCCTCTGCAATATAGGTCTTGTCACGACCGAATGCGGCAGGATCAGCGGTAACGTTGCGACCTGAAACGATGGTCCAATCGTCAGCGGTGAAGGGAGCTTTGTCAATAACTACCTCGGGGGCGATATCAACAACTGCCTTACCGGCTACAACCTTTGCGCCCTTAACACTAGTGTTTACGTAACCGAAGGTGCCTGCAGTGATAACTGCGGGCTTAACGGCCTCAGCAAAAGCGCCTTCGGGAAGAGCTGCAGAAACAAGAGCGTCGGTAACAATAACTTCCTTTGCGGCGTTAACATAGGTGATAGCACCGGTTACAACGCCATCCTTAACGCTGAGGGTATAGGTGAAGCCAAAGTCGTTGTGACCAACGAGACCGTACTTAATGGCCTCAATGTATGCTGCCCAATCTGCATAAAGAGGATTGCCCTCGGCATCGGTAGCAACAATCTTGTTGCCCTCTTCGTCAACTGCAAATTCGCCATCCTCAATTACATAGTAGGTGGGGATGAGTGCATCGCCCTGAGCAATCTTTTCGCCGTTAAACCAAAGCTGAGGAACAACGTACTGCTCCATACGGAACTCAAGTGTGCCAAGTGCAACACCGCCGAAGGTAGCAGCTGCTTCTTGACGGAGATTGTTGTTGTGGTAACGAACGAAGCTCAAAGAGCCGTCGATGGTTACGTCTGCGCCATCAAAATAGAAAGCTTCGTTGTAAGTAACGTCTACACGCTGTGTTGAAGCTGAACCGGAAACAGAATAGTTGCCTTCGGTAGCATCTTCTTTGGTGGTTACGGTGAAGCTGTCGTTCTTAACAGCAGTCCAGTCAGCGTAAACGAAACCGTCAGCATCATCTACAAGGGTGTAGCTGTCGGGAAGCTCAACAACAACGTCATCTGAATAGATGTTAAGGGGAGCGGCAGCGCCCATAACAGCATTAATGTCTGCAGTAGCAACAGCGTCGTCGCCTGCAGCGGTGCTGATGGTGGCTATACCGGGAGCGGTAATGCCGTCGCCTTCATAGAGGCCTACAGAATAGTCGCCCACTGCTGCGTCTGCAGCTGCGGTAAGCTTAATTCTGTAAAGCTCGCCGTTGTTTGCATCAAGAGCTGACTTAGTGATTGAGCAGTAAATGCCGCCCATTTCACCATCGGTTTGAAGCAATGTCTTAAGATAGTTTCCGTCCATATTATACTCGAGACCACCGTTTTGGCTCTCGATATCACTCTTATAGGGTGAATCCCAAACCAAGCCGTCGCCGTCGGTAGCTGCAGCAAAAACAGTTGCATCAAACTCGAGGAAAGCGGTTACTACAGAAATAGCTTTGTCGATATCGGCTGCAACTACCAGGTCATCTGCATCCCAATCTACTTCTGCTTCGCCAACATAATCGTCGTAGTTAGCTACACTGATTACTGCCCATACGGACTCGCCTGCTTTTATCTCTTTAACAACCTTGCCCTCGTCGTCAACCAAAGTAACATTCATTGTTGGGGTTGACTCGGCAAAAGCCATTACTGAGAACATGGAGAAGGCCATGATCAAAGCAAGCAATAATGCCAGTGTCTTTTTCATAGAGAAATGCCTCCTTTTAAATTTCTGTAGTTTTGGGGGACATTCCCCCACTTACAGTTATATTAATTATAGCACTCGAAAAAAGCTGTTGTCAATCTTATGACGTTCACATAGCCGTGGCACAACTAACGAACTTTTTCCGGTGTTTTTGTGCATATTAACAACGCTGTTGAAAATGTTGTGGTTGGCAAAACCTTCAACCACAATCGCGTTATTTTGCGCGAGTATTTTTCTGTTTCAGAGAAATACTCGTGTTTGTTGAATGCCTGTCTGCCTCGTTCACATTTATGGTGTCGGCGGCGCACAAGAGGGGTTTTTGTTGGCCTGACAGCCACGCAACGGTCATCGGCGACCCGTAAACGGGTTGTAAGTTTTTGCCGGCTCCCCTTGTCAGGGGAGCTGTCGGCGGCAGCCGACTGAGGGGTAGTCTTTCCTTTTCTCTCCCTCCGTCTTTTTGCTTCGCAAAAAT
>JAZRNV010000119.1:0-7163 GCA_045648425.1 Acutalibacteraceae bacterium
CGACAGAGACAAGTGGAGAGAGGACACTCTTTCACCTTTCTATTATTCTGACGGCAGAGAACCCTCAATGCCTTGTTGTTCAAATCCTGATTACAAACCAAGCGAACAACAAATTGACAACGTCAAAAAACTTCTTGAAAAATAAATCTATAAGAAAAAACTCTTTCACAAATCTGTGAAAGAGGTTTTTATCATTTAAGAATATCAATTTTTTGGGCAACCGACCAAACTCCGCTGCCAAGAATAACACAAACAATCAATTCTCCAATTGCCACCTCTGCCGCAGTTATCCAAAAGACCGAGGCAAAGGCCTCTGCTCCCGAAAGCAGCGCAATCTCTGCACCCACTATAAGGGCATTGGATACAACGGGGGCCAGCATCGCCACCACGGGCAGCTTAAAGACCGTCACCCTTCTGAAAAAGTAACCCGTCAAAGCTGCAATTAAAGTAGCCGCTGTGCCGCAAATAATATCAACCACGCCAAAGGGACTTGACAGATTTGCCACAAGGCAACCCACCGCAAGGCCCGGAATGGCCGCAGGGGTCATCGCCGCCAACACACATAACCCCTCTGACAACCGAAATTGCACGGGACCGTAAGCCAATCCCAGCGCCGCCGACAAATAGGTAAGCAGCGCATAAAGCGCAGCAATGATTCCTGCCGTAACGGTAAAACGCACCTGTTTTTTCATTTTTCTTCACTCCGTAGTTTTATTTTTTGTCAGGATTTTGCGAACTGACATTTTTAACTAATCATTAAGCTCAAATTTTTGAGCCAAGCCCTTGAAGGCAGGGGTAAATTCAACATATTTTGTAAGCATTTTATCAAAAAAGCTTATTATAATTCCGTTAAAGGCGGTCATTACCAAAGTGCCGATGCCGATGCCGTTAAACTCACCGAAAAAGAACAAGCTGAGCAACACCGACAAAGCAAGAGCGGTACAATCGTAACCGATTTTAAATTTGCCTATATCCACATTAAAATGAGCCGAAATGCCCTTTACGAAAAAGTCATAAACCTGTGGGTAAAGATAGGCCTTAAAAAACAGAGCCACCGCAAAAGAGGTAAGCACCATCCCCCCGGCCAGCATTGCAATGCGCCCCGCCATGGGAAGGGCTTGAGGGTCGGTTATTTCGGGGTTAAAAAGGGGAATAAACTTGCGAAAAGCATCCAACACTGCGCCATAAACAACGCAATTTAAAAATGATGTAAAATAAACCGCCTTCACTCGCTTTTTGATTATGCAAAAAACAATAAACAAAACGCCTTGAATAACATATTCCCACTGGCCAAAGCTCAGCGCGGGTATTTTTAAGCTCATAATGTATGCAGGGGCAACCACCATAGATACACCCAAATCTGCAGCCGCCGTCATTGACACGGAAAAGGCAATAAGAATTATAGAAAAAAGGTAGGTTGCTTCGTTGTTAATTTTTATTTTTTTCACTTTGCACTTCCTCTCTTTTTTCTTTCAATAATGTGCATTATAATGGTTATGGTTAGTCGAAACAAACTTGTTTCGACACAAAATCTTTGATTTTGCGGCAAATTTTCTTTGAAAATTTGTCCATATCCATTGCAATGAATGTTGTGCAAAATTAAATCATAGAGTTTAATTTTGCTATATCCGCTTAAAAAGCGGCTTGTCGAAGCGCTTTCAAGCGTTTCGACAAGCAACAATCATTATAATCTCTATTTCTTCTTTTGTCAACGAAAAAGACCGCATCCTTTTCAGAATGCGGTCTTAATTAAAGGTTAATTACTTCTTTTTCTTTTTGGTAACAACAAACACAACAACCACTACGGCAGCCAGCAATACAACGCCGCCGATGATTATGCCGATAAGTGCACCGGTTGACAAACCGCCCTTATCGTCTTTTTTCTCTTCGCTTGCACCGATAGTGTTGGTGGTGGTGTCACCTTCGTTATCGGTCTGACCGTCATCTGTATCCTGCTTGTCGCCTGTATCTGCAGCTTCGCTGGATAGGGTGGTATCGGGTGCTGAAGAAACCTCGGTAGAGGTTGGCTCAGAAGAGGGCTCAACTGAGGGTGCCGTTGAAGTGGGCTTGGATGTGGTGGATGAGGGCTTGGGAGAGGATGCGGGCTTTGAGTTGGGGTCAAAATCTCTTAATCCTTCGCTAACTGTGTTAACAACCTTACGGGTTGACCAGGTTACACTTGAGCTATCCTTAAGCTTAACGTTGTCAAACAGGTGGGTATACTCATATGCCCAATACTGAATGGACTCGTGAGGATAGGTGGCAGCATCTCGACCGTTGCCGTCATAGTCGTCATTAATCTGAATGCAGGCGCCGATGGTGCCGGAAACGGGAATCATCTTGCCGTTCTTGTCTGTAAGGGGAATCTTAACCTCAACGATATATCCGTTTGAGCCGTTTTCTTTAGCTTTAGCAGAAGCTTTTTCACCAACGCTCTGCATAGCGTCGTTACCGATAAGAGATACGAAGCCGCCCATATCGATATGATTGCGCTGAACGCGATACTGAGCTGCATAAGAGTCGGCGGCCTGCAACTTGTTCCACTTTACCTTCTTGCCGTCTGCCTTTTGGTTGTAATCGAGATAGATTTCAACGCTATCGCTTTGGAATGTGTCCATTTCTACATGCTTGGTCTTATCTTCAACATTGATGTGTATGTAGAGATTGTTTGAATCCCAAGCAAAATAGGCCTCGCCGGTGGCACCCTTGTCAGGATCCATACCGTTTTGGTCTGATTGACAGCCAATGAGCATTTTGCTTGCACCGTCATAACCTGCCTCGCGGGTTGCAGAAGCATCAATGGTGATGGTGCTGCCGGCTTTGGGAGCATCAACGCTGATGGGGCTGAATCCGTTTGCATCCTTCCAAGCTTGAGTATTGCCGACGGGGAATGCAAAAGCTGTAACGGTCAAAGACATAAGCATTATAAGTGCCAATGCGATTGAAATTATTTTTTTCATTTGGAATACCTCCGTTTCTTTAACACATTATACACTAAAAGTTTATTCAGTTCAATATGTTTTTTAAATAATCCTATATTTTTAGAAAAAAATGTTCACCGATTAGGGATAAACCGCAACTCCCTTTATCTTAATTTTTTAAAAAATGCTTCCAGCTGAGCTGAGCACTCATCCTCCAGAGCGGCGCCGTTTAAAAGAGGGTGATGATTGTAGGGCAGCTCAAACAAATTAAACAAACTGCCTGCCGAGCCCGCCTTAGGGTCTGCGGCTCCGTAAACCACTCGGTCGATTCGCGCGTTAACTATGGCCCCTGCACACATTGGGCAGGGCTCAAGGGTAACATACAAAGTGCAACCCGTCAGTCGCCATCCCCCAAGGGCCTCGCAGGCGGCTGAAATGGCCTCTATCTCTGCGTGGGCAAGTGCGTTGCCCAATTCCTCCCGTCGGTTGCGGCCGGTTGCAATAATCTGATCACCCTTTACAATTACAGCCCCTACGGGCACCTCGCCCGATTCGGCAGCTTCTTCCGCCAAGGCGATGGCGCGGCCCATCATCAGCTTATCAAGTTCATTAATATATCCAGACATACCGTTCCTCCAAAGAATATGGCCGCTACAATATATCCCGGACTGAGCAGCGCGCTTTTTGCGCTTTCGGCCACGGTAAGCACTGCCTTTTCGCGGATGGGTGCAAAGGGATTTTTATAAAGCTTTTTGATAATGATAAAACCGACAATGCCCATTATAAGATAAAGAGCAAAGCCCCCGTAGAGGAAAAGGGTTGATGCCAGCTCGGAGCCGCGGTCATCAAAAACCGAAGAAACTGCCGAGAAAAAGTTGTTGAGAAAATGTATGAGCACAGCCGGCCATATAGAATCGGTCACAACAGCAACGTAGCCAAGCACACATCCCAAGGCGGCAGCAAAGGGTATCTGCACCAGGTTGCCGTGCATCAAGCCGAAAAGCAGACCCGAGGCGATGATTGCATAGCCGTTGCCGTATTTTTTCATTGAGCCCATAATCACACCGCGGAAGGCAAACTCCTCAACAAGGGCAGGCACAACCGAGATGGTAAATACATAAAGAGCGGCACCCCACAGCGTTGAGGGCAGCTCCATATCGGGGCTCTCAAGCTGAAGACCAAAGTTCTGCAAAAGCTGCATAAATTTGCCCACAAGCAGGTTTATTACCATTGCGGCGCCAAGACCCATCATTATAAGAGGAAGGGAGCGAGCCGGCTTTTTCCACCTGAAAGAGATGATGCGGCACACCTTTTGCTTGGAAACGGCTGCACCTATTATGTAGGGAACCGTAAAAAGCAGCACCGAATAGGCAATCTGCTGAATCAAGCTGCCTATGGGACCGGTATAAAACCGCTCTGCCTCATAAGAAATGTTGCCGATTATTACAGCTGCTGCAAAGATTATGACAGAAACCGCCAGATTGGACAACGCAGCTGTAAGGCCCCATCGGGTGCCCTCTTTGCGGATTTGGTTCTTCATAAAGACCTTCTGCTCGTCAAGAGTGGCAGGTCTGAATTGTGGAGTTTGTTGGTACAAGAGATTTCCACCTTTCCTTGGTTATATGTTAATAATATTACATTCTTTTAACTATGTCAAATAAAAAACAGTTGGCAAAAAGCTTATACGGTGTTATAATTAGGTAAATTCAGTTTATTATAGTTAAGAGGTATAAAATGACTACGCTTTCAATTGTCTCGGTTATTTTGCTGGCTTTGCTTGTTCCCTTCTTCTTTGCCCTTCTTAAAAAGCAAGAGGGACGCATTGCCGTAAGGTGTGTCTGTGCCAGCGGCCAGCTTACCGTTGTTATGACCGTTATTCTTTTTGCATTTTTGCTGGCCCAAGAAAGTGTTATTTACAACAACGCTTTGACAGGGCTTTACGATGCCGAAAACATAGACCTGTTTTATATGTCAAAATGTGCAGGTGTTATGTCTGCCATCGCCTTTGCGGTTTCTTTAGGTTGCCTTGTGGGGGCCGCTTTAAAAACAAAACGCGTTTTGATTTTTGCCTCTGCCGCTATTGCCGTAATCGGCGGCACGGTTTTGGCTCTTGCTTTAATTACCAAGCATTGCCCCACCGACTACTATGCTACGGTAGTGCCCGCCATCTTCGCTCAGGGCTGGTGCCTGTTGGTGCTTTGCGTCAACGCTCTTGCAGGCAGAGAAAAGGCCTGGCAAAGAATCACCGTTGCCCTTGTTAACCTTTTAAACTTTATTGTGGTTGCCGCCGTGGTGGTAGCCGTGGCTATGATTGCCAACGGTGTAACGCAAATTATTGACGACACTCAAAACATTATGGTGGTGCTTTTCGCCGTCGTTATGGTGATTATTGCCATTCCCTCAATAGTAAATCTTATTTTCGCCGTTATTGACACTCTTGCTTTGGTTAAAAGCCAAAAAGCTGCAAAGCACTGAGAGGAGGGCTTTTAAATGGATGTAGGAATGATTAAAAAATCAGCCAAAAATCTTCTTAAGGACTATTGGCTGAGAGCCATCACCGCTCTGGCTCTTTCTTTAGCCGTTTCAGCTCTGGTATCTATTGTGGCCGAATGTGTGCTTGTGCTGACCGATACCGATATAGAATCGGCGGTTGGCTATGCCATTCTTTTGGCGGCAACGGGCTTCGGTGCCTTTTTGTCGGCGCCCATTATGCAGGGCTTTCGCAGAATTATGTGGCTAAGATGTGAGGGCGAGACTCCCTCTGTGGGTGAAGTGCTCTATTACTTTGGCGGCTTTAAGCGACTTTTAAAATACATGGCGCTTTATTTGGTGCGCGCTCTGTTTACCTTTGGCCCACTGCTTTTAATAATGGCACCCGTGCTGGCCATCGCCTATTACGGCAACGTTGACCTTTTGTCGATTGAGCTTACCCTTGACGTAACCTTTGATTACATTTTGGCTTTGTGTTGCTTTGTGTTGCTTATTTCGGGTACTCTTTTATCTGCCTTTCAGGCACTGCGCTACGCAATAAGCGACTATATCTTTATAGGTGACCCCGACAGCGGAATTTTGGCTGCACTGCGTGCCTCGTCACGCATTTGTCTTTCAAACAAGGGTCGCATAATTCTTGTTTATCTCAGCTTTATACCTTGGTTTTTGCTTAATGCAACCGGCTTTGCTCAGCTCTATACCACCCCATATTTTACCGCCACAATGGCAAGGGTAACACGGGCGCTGTGGATGCCTGAGCAAGAGCAACCCGACTGCTGTGCTCAAGTCGACCCTTCTTCTGAGGGGATGGATGTCGGCTCCCTTAATTCTTAAATTTGTGACTGACTTAATAAATAACTGTTGCATATATCAGCATTTAATGGTAATATAATTTTAACCCACTTAGGATAGGAGGCATTTTATGGCTTTCGGAAAAAATAAAGACGAAGTTTTTCAGCGCGTAGCGACTGTTACCGATGATCCAAAACCCGTTAAAAAGAAAAAAAGCAAAGAGGTTGAAGAAGCTGTTCCCGCTCCCGACACAACTATGTGGAGCACAGGCGGCGGTGACCGCCCCCAACACTTTGAGGCAGCTCCTGCCAAGGCAGCCCCTACTGCCGCTCCCGTTGCAGAGCAGCCCCCGGCACAGAGCTCTGCTCCTGAGCAGAGTTCATCCGTTCGAGAGGTTGGTTCAACAGCACAGCCCGTTCAACCCAGAATAGAGTATTCCCTTGTTGACGAGGGCGAAATCACCGGTGGAATGTATTCCGACAGCGGTCGCACCGTAACAATGGCTATGCGCATTATATCCTATTTGCTTTACATCTGTGCCCCCATCTACTTTATAGGCAAAATTTTTCTGCTTATAGGCACCGATTCAAAGCAGCTCACCACCGGCTTTGCGGTAAGCACCGTTGCCGACGGTATTGTTGGTGCCGTTTTGCTTGCCGGCGGCGGAATTTTAGTGGTTGCACTTATTAAAATTTTGCAAAACCTTATGGCCCTGCAGAAAAAGAAAAAGAGAAAATAACATCAAAAAGCCCTTGCCGTTGGCAAGGGCTTTAATTGTAAACGAAAACCACGCGATAGTCGCGTGGTTCAAAAGAGGTTTACCGATGAACAAAAATTGCAGAAATCAAAGGCAATCGCAGAAAGCGCTTTATGTCCTGCCTCCCTCTGACGAGGGAGGTGGATTTTTGCGAAGCAAAAAGACGGAGGGAGAGAAAAGGAAAGACTACCCCTCAGTCGGCT
>JAZRNV010000120.1:0-2630 GCA_045648425.1 Acutalibacteraceae bacterium
ACGCAAAAGAAGCCGTAAAGAATATGGGACTTTCCGTAGAGGTTGAATACATCACCGATATGGCAAAGGTTATGGAGTACGGGGTTATGAGTATGCCGGCTCTTGTTGTAAACGAGAATGTCGTATCTATGGGAAAAGTGTTAAAAGCAGCTGATGTTGAAAAGCTCCTGCACAAATTGGGGTTCTGATATGAAGAAAAAAGTAGCTTTTATCTGCGTACACAATTCCTGTCGTAGCCAAATTGCCGAAGCTCTTGGCAAACATCTGCGAGGTGATGAATTTGACTTTTACTCGGCAGGAACAGAAACAAAACCGCAGATTAATCAGGATGCTGTCAGGTTGATAAAACAGCTCTATGGCATTGATATGGAAGAAACCCAATACAGCAAAACCTTTGATAAAATCCCATCCCCCGATATTGCTATCTCAATGGGGTGTGATGTGGGATGTCCTATCATCGGCAGAGCCTTTGACGATAATTGGGGCTTGCCCGATCCAACGGGGCATAGTGATGAAGTGTTTCTCGTTGTTATTAGGCAAATCCATAATATGGTTCAGAAATTGCAACTATAAAGCATAGTCCAGCGATTTAACGAATTGCGGTATTTTAACGATAGGTCGGTTGGAATGTTGGGTTAAGTCCCGGGGTGAAGCAATAAAAACAATGAAAAAAGCGTTGCAGGATGGGTGAAATACTCCCAAAATGCTACGCTTGTTTTTATAAGTGCTTATTCTATCTGTGTTTTTCTCGGTAAAATAACGATACCGCTATCGACACGATTGTATCAATAGCGGTATCTGTTTTGGTTGCGGGGGTGGGACTTGAACCTCACGACCTCCGGGTTATCGCTACGCGCCTGTTGCGGTGCCCAAAAGTTGCTATCCGCTTGGAGCGCGGGCAACTTTTGACCGCGGCCACTCGCTCGCCTCCCTGTATCATCCACTGGATGCGGTCGGCTCGCTCCCCCAACGAGCCACGCTCGTCGGCCTCATAACCCAACGGGCATAAGAACCAACTTCACACCACATAACGAAAAAACTCGCTACACCCAATGGTGTAACGAGTTTCTTTGGTTGCGGGGGTGGGACTTGAACCTCACGACCTCCGGGTTATGAGCCCGACGAGCTACCAACTGCTCTACCCCGCGATATATGGCACACTCAAGTGCAAAGGGTATTATACTATAACCGACCCACAAATGCAAGCATTATTTTTAAAAAATCAAAACTTTTTCCTTCTGCGGGCAAATCTTTCACAATATTATATGCAAATAAGGATGATTTTATGCCAATATCGGTCTAAAACGGTTGACAAAAAAGTTTATTCATTATAAAATATATACTTGATATATTATGTTTACAACTGTGAGAGGAGCACGTTTATGCAAAAACAGTTAGATAAAATATATGACCCTGCCAAAGTAGAAGACAGGTTGTATAAATTTTGGGTGGATGGCGGATATTTTCATGCCGAGGTTGATCCTGAGAAGGAGCCATACACCATTGTAATACCCCCACCCAACATTACAGGCCAGCTTCATATGGGCCACGCCCTTGACGAAACTCTGCAGGATATTCTTATCCGTTTCCGCAGAATGCAGGGCCGCGCCACTCTGTGGCTTCCCGGCACCGACCACGCATCAATAGCCACTGAGGCAAAGATAGTGGCCGCAATGGCAGAGGAAGGCCTGACAAAAGAGGATTTGGGCCGTGAAAAGTTCCTTGAGCGCGCCTGGGATTGGAAACGTCAATATGGCGGCCGCATTGTTGAGCAGCTTAAAAAGCTGGGCTCATCCTGCGACTGGGACCGTGAGCGTTTCACTCTTGACGAGGGCTGCAACAAGGCGGTTAACGAGGTTTTCATCCGCCTTTATGAAAAGGGACTCATTTATCGCGGTGAGCGCATCATCAACTGGTGCCCCACCTGCTGCACCTCCATCTCTGATGCCGAGGTTGAATATGAAGAGTCAGACGGCAATTTCTGGCATTTGCGCTATCCCATCACCGATGGCAGCGGCTACATTGAGCTTGCCACCACTCGCCCCGAAACCCTGCTTGGTGATACTGCAGTTGCCGTTCACCCCGATGACGAGCGCTACAAGGCGCTTATCGGCAAAAGCGTCACTCTGGCCCTTGTAAACCGCGAAATTCCCGTCGTGGCCGATACCTACGTTGAGATGGATTTCGGTACCGGCGTGGTTAAGATTACTCCTGCTCACGACCCCAACGACTTTGAGGTAGGGCTTCGTCATAATCTTGAGGTTATCAACGTTATGACCGATGATGCCCACATCAATGAAAAGGGCGGCAAATACGCAGGTATGGACAGATACGAGGCACGCAAGGCCATTGTTGCCGATCTTGATGCAGGCGGCTTCCTTGTAAAGGTTGAGCCCATGAAGCACAACGTAGGCCATTGCTACCGTTGCCATTCTACCGTTGAGCCCCGCGTTTCAAAGCAGTGGTTTGTAAAAATGGAGCCCTTGGCAAAGCCCGCAGTTGAGGTTGTCAAAAACGGCGAAATCAAGTTTGTGCCCGAGCGCTTCAATAAAACCTATTTTAATTGGATGGAAAACATCCGTGACTGGTGCATCTCTCGCCAGCTTTGGTGGGGCCATCGCATCCCTGCA
>JAZRNV010000121.1:0-5340 GCA_045648425.1 Acutalibacteraceae bacterium
CGCTTAAGGCTATATCGGCCCCCGATGCGGTGATACAGTACACAGGCGAGCTGAAACCTATCATCATCACCGGCGGCAATCTTAAACAGATAATACAGCCGATGCGCGGATAATTACCTTAAAAACTGTGCCCTGCGCTGCCCTTTATATACACCATATAAGGCAAGCGGCGCAGGGGCAGAAACGGACAGAAAAAACTGTCCGTTTGCGGCCTTGTAATACATAGTAATAAATCAACCACGAAAGAGTGAAAAAAGAATGTCAACACCTAATTTTTGTGTATCTGTTCCGTCCCGTCCCGTCGGGAGCCTTGCTCAGATATTCTCGGCAGTTAAAATTCAAGTCGAATATTCATCCTTTGATAGTTATGACAAGGCGCTTGCCAGCGAGCTGTGTCTTATCATCGCTGAGATGTTTACCTTACCTCCCGATGCCGAGGTACAGATAGGGAAGGATAAACCTACTGCCGAAACGGTGCAACAGGTATATTTCTATCTTACCCACGAACACTTAAAGCTTGTTATGGATAACTTCCGCAGCTGCAGCCGAGAGATTAAATTCAAAAAGGCATACCTTCGAACGGCTCTTTATACCTCTGTTTTTGAATACGAGAGTCATTATGCCAATCTTTACGCCGCCCATCACTCAAAGGCGGTGTGTAAATGATAAGAGAGAAAAAGACAACGTCGGGCCGTCTGCTTGAGGTTGAGTATTTTCCCGTTATCGCAAACGGCAACCGTTTGCCCACACATCCACCAGGGTATAAACGGTCAACGGCCGAGCAAGAGCGATATAACCGCAACCAGGCTATTAAAAAGCTCATAAGGCTTGTAAATGCCAATTTTGATACGGGCGACGTGCTTATGCATCCTACATACGAGCAGTCCAAAGCACCTAAGTCTGAAAAGCAGGCCCGACGTGATATAACCAATTATCTGCGCCGAGTTAAGCGCAAAAGAGAATCTGAACTGAAGCGCGTCACCGACCTTCTGATTACACGGCCCGATGATGCCGAACTGCAGAAGCAACGTGACCAACTGAAAAAGCCCTTTAAATATATCTACGTTATCGAAAAGCAAACGTACAAATCGGGTATATATAAGGGTTGTGATAACTGGCACTTTCATCTGTTCCTTACTGGCGGCATATCCCGAGATATGCTTGAAGATATGTGGCCTGCAGGTATTCGTTGTAATGCCGACCGATTCCAGCCGGATAAATTTGGTCCCGAAGCAGCTGCTCGTTATATGTCCAAAGACCCCATGGGCGCGCATCGTTTCTGCTGTTCTAAAAATCTTACAAAGCCAGCCCAAAAGAAAAGAGACGGATATATCTCATCGCGCGGTGTTGAGCGGCTGTGCAAGCAGCGCGTTGACGACCGCGAGTATTGGGAGCGCAAATACAAAGGTTACCGCTTTGTGCGCTGTTTTCCGCGTCTCAACTCCTTTAACGGTCAATGGTATCTGTCGGTCATTATGTTCAAGGCTGATAAGGACGTAGAATTACCCGATTGGAGGATGGATGAATGGGCGTCATAGCTTATCTTATTACCGCTGCATCCATAGTCGGCACCCTTGCCAACAGCTTTGGCAAACGCTGGTGCTTCTATGTGTGGCTTTGCACCAACGCCTTTTGGGCGATATACAACGTCACCGTGGGCAGTTATGCTCAGGCGTTGCTTTACGTTTTTAACTTCGTGACCTCTATCATAGGTCTAATCAAGTGGAAAGGAAGATAACCAATGATACATGCTGTAAAGATAATTCCCGAGTATTACGAAGCTGTCAAGGATGGCAGCAAACGCTTTGAAGTGCGCAAGGATGACCGCCCATACAACGAGGGCGATTATATTGCGCTTAATGAATATGACGTGAGCGGCTATACCGGCCGCGCTATGCTTTATAAAATCACATACGTTTTACGCAACTACCTTTATTGCAAAGAGGGTTATGTCATACTCGGCATTGCTCCTTGCGGAGTAACGTGCGAGGGTGATGAGCCGTTCAGAGCGGTGCCTTGCTTTGAGTTAGGCGGTGAGGAGTGATACCGAATGACCTTACAATTTAACACAACTCACAATATGGATTGTGTTGATGGGTTAAAGATACTCTCTGATAACTGCATTGACTTGACAATAACGTCACCACCTTATGACAATCTGCGAAGGTATAACGGCAACATTAACCAATGGAGTTTTGATAAATTCAAAATCATTGCCGAAGAACTTTACCGAGTTACCAAAGATGGTGGTGTGGTTGTTTGGGTAGTCGGTGACGGAACTGTCAAAGGCAGCGAGACAGCAACATCCTTTAAACAAGCATTGTATTTCAAAGAGTGTGGCTTCAATCTTCACGATACGATGATATATCAAAAGAATAACCCTGTACCACAGGCAGACAAGACAAGGTACACACAATGCTTTGAGTATATGTTTGTTTTCAGCAAAGGAAAACCAAAGACCGTAAATCGATTAATGGTTGAGTGTCAGCATATAGGCAAGGTGCATTTTGGCAAGAACAAGCTGAATGATGAAAATTGTGACCGCAGAGTTGACAGAGCCGTCAAACCAACCAAACCACTCACTAATGTATGGACTTATAATGTCGGCATCAATCAATCTTCAAAAGACAAGATTGCAAGCGGTGTACCTGCTATATTCCCCGAACAGTTAGCACAAGACCATATATTAAGTTGGAGCAACGAGGGTGATGTTGTGCTTGACCCATTTATGGGCAGTGGAACAACGGCAAAAATGGCGGTGCTGAACAAGCGCAGGTACATCGGATTTGAATTAACAAAAGAGTATTGCGATATAGCAATAGAAAGGGTGAAATTATATGACCGATAAATTAAAACCTTGTCCGTTTTGTGGGGGTAAGGCAGGATTTATACAAGATGACGCTTTAGGGCTTTACGCCGTGCGGTGCAAAGAATGTGGAAGCGGAACAGTATATCAATTTGATTTTGGTGCAGGATTGCAAGCAAGCAAACAAAAAGCAAGTGAGGTTTGGAACAGGAGGGCAGACAATGACTGATAAAAAACTAACCGATAACGAGATTAAAAGGCGTTGTCGGGGCAATGGTGCGAGCTGCCGCCGCCCGATACATACAAGCCCAGGATGGGCAGCGGCACAAAGAAGCTGGTCGACTACGTCAACAAAAGCGGCACCGTCCATTATGGCCGCTACGTTGCCAAAGAAAAGGGGTACTTGAAATAATGTTTTGGTTTGGATTTGTAGTCGGTCTTACTGTCGGCGTACCTATAGCTTTGTTCGTTTTGGCACTATGTTTAGCCGCCAAAAGGGGTGACGGAAATGACTGTTGAAGAAAAAAAGATAATTCTTAAAGACTATAAGCATATCGCCAACCGAGTTGACAGCCTTAACCGGCAGCTGGCTCGGTGGCGTTCTTATGCGTATAGTCTTACGTCTGCAATGGGCGCCGGGGCAAAGGGGAGCAGCAGTTATAAGCTTGAGACGGCTATGGACCGCATAACCGAGATTGAGCAAGAGCTTTATTGCAATATAAGCGAGCTGGCCGAGCTTGAGCACCGTATAAAGGATGCAATATCTCACCTTCGCCACCGCGTTTGCCGAGATATACTCACCGTCAGATACATCGAAGGATTGACCGATTGGGATATTATAGCCGATCAGGTAGGGTACAGTCGCAAACAGACTGTGCGCCTTCACGGCCGCGCGCTGCAAGAGATAGAATTTTTATCGTAAAATGTCCCCCAATGTCCCCAAATTTTATGTTAATGTGTTAATGTGAGGTTGATGGGAATGACCTCAAGGTAGGTGCGCCCCATAGTCCGAGACCGGCGGAGTCGGGCGCAATTGACATATCCCATACATCACTCCTTCTGTGTTAGCGAAAGCGTCTTGTCACCTACGACAGGGCGCTTTTGCAATAGGCGCTTTTGCATATGTGAGGTGATTTAATGGCGCGACCGAGAAAGTTCAAAACACCCAAAGCACTTGAACGCAAATGGGATGAATACTGTGAATATTGCGCAAACCATAAAGCTACGGTTACAGAGTTCTCGTCAAAGCTGGGTAAATTCATTACCGCCGAGGTACAAAAACCTATAACGCTGACCGTTGCAGGCTTTTGCAAATTCATCAAATTGCCGCGCCAGGACTTCTATGAGACATATGTGGATGACGAACAGTTTTGTGACATCGCCACGCGCATACGTGAGGAGTGCGAAGTTGATGCCCGTGAAAAATTCGAGTCGGGACAGATACCGTCAGCCCTTGCAGGCCTTTGGATGAGCAAGTATGGATATTCAACCAAGACGGATAACAAGGTTAAAGGTGCATTGCCGGTGGTGATATCGGGTGACAGCGAAGTTAAAGACTAATAATGTTAGACTTCCCGATGCCGTAGGTGGCGGTTACGGCGCTTTTTGGCGCTTTAAAGGCCGTTACCGAGTGTGCAAGGGCAGCCGTGCTTCCAAAAAGAGCAAGACCACCGCACTTAATACCATTGTGCGAATGATGCAATATCCTCTTGCCAACACCCTTGTTGTGCGTAAGACCTACCGAAGCCTACACGACAGCTGCTTTGCCGAGCTTAAATGGGCTATACATCGATTGGGCGTTGACGATTGGTGGGCTGTTAAAGAGAGCCCTCTTGAAATGACCTACATCCCGACGGGACAAAAGATACTCTTCAGAGGACTTGATGACCCGTTGAAGGTCACGTCAATTACCGTTAACGTAGGTTCTCTTTGCTGGCTTTGGATTGAAGAAGCCTACGAGATTGAACGTGAATCCGATTTCAATATGATTGACGAATCAATCAGAGGTGCCGTTCCAGACGGTCTCTTTAAGCAGGTAACCATTACCTTTAACCCATGGAGCGATACCCACTGGCTTAAATCCCGTTTTTTTGATAAACCCGATGCAGACACCCTTGCCATAACCACAAATTACACCTGCAATGAGTGGCTTGATGCTGCTGATAAACGTTTGTTCGAGCAGATGCGTGTTAACAATCCGCGCAGATACGCTGTCGCAGGATTAGGTGAATGGGGAGTATCAGATGGCCTTGTGTATGAGAATTGGTCGGTAGAAAGCTTTGACGTGGCAGAACTGTGCAGCAATGACAGCTGGAAATATAAGCATGTCTTTGGCCTTGACTATGGATATACCAACGACCCCACGGCTTTTATTGCGGCATTGGTAAACCCTGCGGATAAGCTGTTGTATATTTACGACGAGTTTTACGAGACCAAGCTGCTTAACAGCGCCATTGCAGAGCGCATCAAAGCGATGGGCTATACGAAGGAGCGTATCGTTGCCGACTCTGCGGAGCCAAAGAGTAACGATGACC
>JAZRNV010000122.1:0-15940 GCA_045648425.1 Acutalibacteraceae bacterium
ACCGCTTGGCCTCCGACTTGTCATCTATCCCTCCCGATTGACAAATGGCAATTTTGGCACAAATAGCCCGACGGGGCGAAAAGGGCCCGCCTTGCCCCTGTTGTGCCTTTACAAAAGGCTCTAATCACAAAGGCGGTGACATTATGGCAACAAGGAAAACGACAAAAGCAAAGACGGACAAGCTCGGGCGCAAAAACCTTGCCGAGCAAATATGCGCGAACGTGGAGCCCGACATCAAGGACCAGGCTGTCACCCTGGCGAACGCGGTGCTGGCGATGCAAGACAAAATCGAAGCCGAGATCCCTGGCTTTAAAAGTCAGCCGTTATCACAGGCGGTCACGGTCGGCACGGGTGAAACTGTATTGAGGGAAAACCCAGCCGTCAAGGAATTCAGGGCAATCGTGCGCGACTATGCCCAGGCACTTAAAAACCTTGACGAAATACTTGCAAATCAGAAAACACAGCCGACGGCTTCGGCGGTTGATGACTTGCGCAACAGGTTCAAGGTGGGTTGATGCTTATGTATGGCAAGACCGAGCCGAGACTATACACGCCCCCGATGCGTGACCTGACGGAATCAACGAGCCTGGGTTTTGCGGCGATCGAATACGCAAAATCAATACTCGGGATGACATTGTATCCGTGGCAAGAATGGGCACTGATACACGCCCTCGAAATAAAAGGCGATTTAAAAGGGTCCTGGCTTTTTAGATACCGCACTATTGTGTTTATGTTATCAAGGCAAAACGGCAAGACCGAGCTGTCAAAGATCATCGCATCATTTTTTTTGAATGTTTTGCAAGTAAAGGCTGTTTTTGGCACGTCGCTGTCAATGGAAAAGGCGGAGGAAGTTTGGGAGGCGGTTATCGCTGAGCAAGAAAATCACGCGGCATTGTCAAAAGACATCGAGACGGTGGCAAGGCGCAACGGTGGCAAAAAACTTGTATTGACCGGGGGGCGATCGTATAAGGTCGGCGCCCCGACAAGGCGTGCGGGCCGTGGCGATGCCAACGACCTTGTAATGCTTGACGAGGTCCGTGAGCATCGTGACTGGGAAACCTGGAGCGCAGCGGTGACATCGACAACGGCAAAGCCTAACGGCCTTGTCGTTTGTTTTTCTAACGCTGGCGACCCTGACAGCATAGTTTTAAGACAATTAAGGGCTCAGGCCCTTGAAAAGATAGAAGGCACTAAGGCAAAAGACTTCGGCGGCACTGTTGACGGCGACACGCTCGGCCTTTTCGAGTGGTCGGCGCCTGATGATGCTGAAACCGATGACCTTGATGCACTGGCACAGGCGAACCCCGCGCTCGGTTATGGGTTATTGACTGAGCGTGCACTGGCGGCGAACCGCGAGACATTCACGGAATCAGACTTCCGCGCTGAATGTATGTGCCAACAGGTCGAGACGATACTCCCCGAGCCCTTCCCTGACGGGGCGTGGGTCGGCGGCACTGATGCTGACAGTAATATACGCGAGGATGCGGAGCTGTTTTGGGGCATAGATATGTCACACGACCGCAAGTGGACTGTCATTGCCGTGTGTGGTATTCGCGAAGACGGCAACTATCATATCGAGGTTGTCGAGCGCCGAATCGGTACTGAATGGGCTGTCGATTGGTTTAAGACAAGGGCGCCGAAATACGGGGCAATGAAGTTATCGTTTCAAGAACGTGGCGCGCCTGTCAGCGGGCTTGCCGAGCAGATATGCACGATCGACGGGGTCATCAGGTATGCCCAGGGCGGTCCCGAGCTGTCAGCGGGCTGGAATCGCTTTTATGATGCGGTTGCCGCGTGTGCCCCTGGCGATGCGCGGGGCGGTGTAAAGGTTTACCACCTACCGCAACCCGCACTTGATACACCGGGGCGCACCTGTCAGATGCGAAACCTCGGCGGGGGCATAATGCTACCCGACCGCGTAAAGAGCCCCGACGATATAGCGCCATTAATGGCGTGTGCTATGGCATACGCGGGGGCAACACAGATAAACAGAAAAGAAAAGAAGATATATGTCTCGGCATATGCCGCGGGCAATAGTCTGACTTTTATCTAAAACAGCAACAAGGAGGCACGATGTAAAATGCCGAGTATATTTGAGCGCTGGCGCACTGTCAGCAAGCCGTCGGTCATAAACATCACGATCAACGGCGATGCATCAACCCAGGTGCTAAACCTGACGGCAAAAGAATTATATCAAAGCCAGGACAACCTTCGTGCGGTCGTTGACTTTTTGAGCAACAGCATCGCACAGCTCCCCCTCAAGGTTTACATCAGGGATGATGAAACCGAAAGGCGGCGCGATCGTGACAGCGTGGCGGCCCTGACATTATGGCGCCCAAATGATTATCAAACACAGTTTGAATTTATCAGGGGGCTCGTTGATGAGTACTTCGTTTTCGGTAATGTATATGTATGGGCGGTGCCGAGCACTAAAAGCGCATCGGGCTGGGACTTGCATATAATACCGACCGACTGGGTCGTTATGACGACAAGCGAATCACCCTATAAACCCGCCAGCCTTCGTGTTTGCACTAAGAACGGCGGCACGGCTGTCGACATACCCTTCGACGAGCTCGTGCAGTTCAAGACATACAGCCCCGGCAACCCTGGCGGCTATCTGTCGCCTATTTCAGCATTACGACAGACATTATGCGAACAGGTCGAGGCGGGCAAGTTTAGAAGGCAATTATGGAGATCCTCGGGCCGATTAAACGCACAGATCATCAGGCCAAAGGATGTGGCACCGTGGACCGATGAGCAAAAAAAGAACTTTGCAACAGCCTTCCGCGAGGCGTGGGGTGCTGGCGGTTCAAAGGCTGGCTCGATACCGATTATGGAAGACGGTATGGAAATCAAGCCGTTTGCCACCTCGTTTAAAGAATCTGAATGGGCAAATAGTGTCAAGTTATCACGCGAGGCGGTTGCGGCCGCGTACGGGGTCAACCCGTCGCTGATTTGGCACAGTGACACGCAGACATATGCATCAAGCAAAGACAACGCGAGGGCGCTGTATGCCGAGTGCTTAGGTCCTGTCATTCAGATGCTACAACAGCGCATAAATGCATTTTTATTGCCGTTGTTAGGTGCAACGCCTGACACTTATGTCGAATTTGACCTGACGGAAAAATTAAAGGGTTCATTCGAGGAACGCGCCAGCATCTATCAGAGTGCGGCGGGCGGTCCTTATCTGACCCGCGACGAGGTCAGGGCGGAGCTCAACTTGCCGCCTTTACCTGACGGCCAGGGCGCCGAGATCATAACGCCGTTGAATGTAATCACGGGCGGTCAGGCAAGCCCCCAGGACACACAGGGCGAGCCGTACGACTACCCAGGCGTTGACAATCAGGCAAAAGCCCTCGAGCCGTGTTCGTGCAAACAGTGCAAGCAAGAAGTCGAGCTCAGGCTGAAGGGCAAAAGTGATAAAGACGATGACGAAAAGGTCGAGGCGGTTTTAACCGCCTTTTTTAATCGCCAGGCGCGGTCAGTCATCCCCAAAATCAACGCGGGTGCTGACGATTACTGGAACGCCGAGCGGTGGAACAAGGAACTGACCGAAGACCTTGAACCCGTATTGATTGAGATTGCCGACAAGCACGGCAAGGATGCGGCATCGTCACTCGGGTCAGACTATTCGACCGAGGTGACCCGCAACTATTTGGCGGTCGCAGCGGAAGCCAGGGCAAAGAAAATCAACGACAACACCCTGGCAAAGATCGTAAAGGACCTTGAATCTGACGAACCTGACACGGCGCACGTTTACGATGTCCGCGAAAACACCGCGGGCACGCTTGCCAGGGCGGCGGCGGGTGCAATTGCATCATTTGCAATACAAGAAGCGGCGCATCAGGCAATCAGCGACGGGGCGCCCCGTGTGGTCGGTCGCATCGTGGAGAAGGAATGGGTAACAGGCGAAAACGCCCGCCCCAGTCATCAAGCAATGAACGGCGAACGGGTCCCGCTTGATGCTGACTTTTCAAACGGTCAGCACTGGCCGGGCGAAGACATCGGCGACCCTGACGAATCGTGCGGGTGCAATTGCACGACCGAAGTCGTCATATCACGCAATTAAGGAGGCACAAATGAAATACAAGACATTCAGCGTAAAGGCTGATGACACTGGCCTTATTGAAGGCTATTTTTCGACCTATGACAAAACGCCTGACAGTTATGGCGACATCATCGAGCCCGGTGCATTTACCGACACGATTAAGGCACGCGAGGCAACAGGGCACCCCTTCCCGTTATGCTTTAATCACGACTTCAGCGCCGTCATCGGTGCCGTTGACAGTGTAAAAGACACCGAAAAGGGCCCGTTTATTGAGGCGAGGTTTATTGACACACAGCTCGCCCAGGATGTCAGAAAAATGCTTTTATCGGGCGCAATCTATCAGTTTTCATTCGCATATGACGTCATCGAGCGCCGAGATCCTACCGCCGAGGAAAAGGCGGCGGGCGTTGTCAACGTGCTCACTAAGGTTGATGTCTATGAGATCAGTGTTGTCACGGTGCCAGCAAACAGCAACGCGGTGGCAACCGAGGTAAAGACGGGCAAGCGCAACAGCAAGGCCGACGAAGACATCATCCGCGAAAACATCAAGGAGCTCGCTGATGCCGTTGACGACCTGGGCACGATCGCAACAGCCCTGACAAATCGCATCGAATCGCTCGGGTCATTACTTGACACGGGTGCCGATGATACACCGACAGACGAACCGACAGCCGACGAGGAGGCCGGGGCCGAGGTCAATGCGGTTGATGAACCCGCAAAGGAACTGACAGCCGACGACAACGCGAAAAGGGCGGCGGTTTTACTGTCAAAAATCAACGAAATCACAGGAGGTCCCGCGATATGACAATCAAGGAACAGCTCGCAGAAAAGAAGACGGCGCTGGCCGACCTTGAACCTATGCTCAAGGCCGACGATGTGACCGCCGAAACGATTGAGGCTGGCGAGGCGCTTGTCGCTGAAATCGCCGACCTTACCGAGAAGGTCGAAAAGGCCGAAAAGGCTGACGACATCATCAAGACAATCGGCAACGCCGATGACACAAACACTGACATTACGGAGGTAAAGAAAATGTCAACAATGGAAGAATTCACAACTAAGTGCGCAGAAATGACCGACCGCAAGAGCGGCGCAACAATGCACTTCAAGACCTATACCGACACAGTCACAGCACCCCAGCTCGCTGACATCGACAGAAGCATCGCACCCCAGCCCGACAGGACCGCGGTTGCTGACTACTTCACAAACGCTACAATCAGCGGCAATGCGATCACTTACTTCCTTCAGGGCGCGTTTGAGACAAACAGCGGCATCGGCACAACAGCACAGGGCGCTAAGAAGCCCCAGGCATCTACTTCGTTTGCTGGCACAACACTTGCACTGAGCAAGATTGCCGCATACATCAAGGAAACTGATGAGATCATTTACGATGCACCCTTCCTGGCATCCGAAGTACAGAATACGCTTGTATATCAGCTCGGCAAGGCTGAAGATGCATACATCATCAACGCAATCGGCTCAACAGTCGGCATCGGCGCTGAGACATATGACGGCACAACAGTCACCTTCGCTGACGGAATCCTTGCATCTATTCTCAAGGTAAAGGGTGACAGCGCGTACGATGCAAATGTCGTATTTGTCAACCCCGCTGACCTTTACACACTTCTTACAGCAAAAGACAGCAACAATCAGTATTACGGCGGCGGTTATTTTGCTGGCGCATACGGCAACGGCGCATATGGCGTACCCGCATCCATTTGGGGTGTAACGATCGTGGCTTCAAGCGATGTATCACAGGGCACAGCACTTGTTTGTGCAAAGGAAGCCGTTAAGGTTTGGAAGAAGGGCGGCGTTGACGTACGCCTTTTCGAGCAGAACGAGGATGATGCACTTTATAACAAGGTCACTCTCCTGGGCGAGGAAAGACTTGCCGCAGCGGTTGTCGACCTCAAGGGTGTTGTGCTTCTCGCATCGAGCGCATCCTAATGACTAAGGGGGACCCTTCGGGGTCCCTTTTTTCTAAATTTCAAGGAAAGGAGGCCCGCTAAATATGAAGATTTACACGGTCAACGGCCGCAAGGTTTGGCTCGACAAGGCACCCGAGGGGTATGTCGAACCGAAGCCCGAAAAGGCCGAGCCCGAGATCATCGACAAGGCTGATGCGGCGCCAAAGGCAAAGGCTAAAAAGGCAACGGCCAACAAGGCAAGGAAATCAGGGGGCAACAAATGAGCGAATATACGAACCCATTGCTGACACCCTGGGGCTATACCGCCGACACGGCGGCGCTGACTGATTTAATCACCGCTCAGGAATTTTCAGCCTTCACAGGCGGCAAATTTGGTACTGACACGCGCATCACGGCAAACATACCGAGCGCTTCGGCATCAATACGAAATTTTTGCGGTTGGCATATCAGCCCGTCGTTGACTTGCGGAATGATATACCGCCTTGCTGACTTGCGTGATGCTTTTGTCGGCACCGACTTGCTGATACAGCTCCCGGCAACATTCGTGACAAGTGTGTCAAAAATCATAATTGATGCCAAATTGAACGAACTGACCCAGGAATACGAAGGCGAAATCGTCACCGATTATGACCTGACTACATCGGGCCTGTTGCGTGTTTACGATGTCGGCTTGCGCGATCGTAAAAGCAAAATATTTGTCAAGTATGTGGCGGGCTATTCGAGCGGCGACATATCGGCAATCAAGGAACTTGCGGCCGACCTTGTCACGCACGCTGTCGCGAACCCGTACGGGGTCAACAGTGAAACGGCTGGCGGTGTTAGCGTGTCATATAGTGCAACCTGGGCGGGGCAATCAGGCTCGACGGCGTTGCCTAATAACACGCGTGAAACCCTCGATGTTTACAAGGTGAAGGGGGTGTTTTAATGCTTCCTTCTTTTTGCAATCAGGAAATAACAAGAATACGACCGGGCACCAAAACGGCAAGGGGTTCAACCTTGCCCGACTGGGCTGACGACAAGGTCACAAAACTTGTTATAACGGGGTGCTCAGTACAGCCAGCATCGACAAGCCTGACAACTGACGGGCGCGTTTTAGGCATCACCGAAGGGCTGACGGCATACTTGCCCGAGGGCACTGATGTCAAGGCGGGTGACCGCATTTTATATGACGGCGACACTTATGTCATCAACGGCGAGCCTAAAAAGTGGCACGGCGCATACACGCGGTCAAACATACAGCTCAATCTTATAAGGTGGGAGGGCTGACCTATGGCTGACGATGTGCGCATACAGTTTGACAGCTCGGGCTTCAAGGCGCTTTTAGAATCTGACGGGGTTTATGACTTAGTCACCGACACCGCCGAGGAAATAGCGCAAAGAGCCAACACAAACGGCAACACTGACGGCTTCGTGACATCGTCGATGCGCGGCCAGTATGGCGGCGGCCGCTGGGTTGCGTTTGTCAAATCAGTAACAGCCGAGGCGACAAAAGCCGAAGCAGAAGATAAAGCACTGACGAGGGCACTACAAGGATGAATATTTCAAGACCCGTTGACATCGAAAATGAGATCAGACTGGCATTAAAAGACTACATCACGGTTTATTGTCGACCCTTGCCCGCAGCGTTTGTCACGCCGTCGATATTAGTGACGGCAACAGGCGGCAACACGGCTGACACGATCGACACCTTCACCGTGGTACTTGATGCCAGGGCCGAAACCGATGCCGAGGCGTATGACCTACTCAGCACCGCAATCGGTTTGCTTGAAAATCAGACGGCGCAACAGGTCGGCGCCCTTCGAAGTGTCAACATCAACAGCCTTGCCAGGTGGGGGACCGACCCCGCAAGGCCCGACCTAAAACTTGCAACGGCAACAGTGCTGATGACAGCACACCGCGAGCCGTTCACGGTACCCGAAGAATCATAAAATAACGGAGGAAATGCTTATGGCATCTAACAAAGTAAATCTGGGCATCGGCCTTGTCACGGGTATGTTTTACACAGCACCCGCGGGCACAGCATTGCCCGCTTATCCTGGCGAGAGCCTTGCCGCTGACTGGGTCGAGGCTGGCGCAATCACAGGCGACGGAATCACCTGGGCAACAGG
Organism: Acutalibacteraceae bacterium; assembly: GCA_045648425.1. Lineage (GTDB taxonomy): Bacteria > Bacillota > Clostridia > Oscillospirales > Acutalibacteraceae > RGIG2206. Next base: position 8,082 of record JAZRNV010000122.1, read on the forward strand.
CAAAGACAGCGACCCGCTCCGCAACTGGGCAAAGGAAGTCGAGCGCCTTATCGCATCCGACGAGGGCGGCACAGTAACCGCACCCCTGATGTATACCGAGCAGAAAACGCTTGAGACAATCTTTGGTGCTGACAATGTAACCGTAACGGCCGCATCAGGCGCGCACGGTAAGATCACAAGCGTGACAGTAGCGCCCGGTGTATCGGCATCACCTATGGCCTTCCTTTTCTTAATGAAAGACGGCGACGATTTGCTGATGCTCGGCACGTCAAAGGGTATGCTTCGCGACCTGGGCGACATCACTATGAGCCCGACCGATGCAATCGTTTGGGAGTGCACTATCGAGGCGGCTTCGTGGACATTCGCAAAGAATGACGGCCAGGTAACATCCTGATAATTACGGGGGTTTTTAACTATGCCAAAATTCAATCTTAATCAAAAAAGGGCCGAAAGACCCAAAAAGGAAATGTTTGAACTTGAGCTCGATGACAAGGTTTTCAAGATCCCGCTCGGGTCCGACATTTTGTATGACGACCTCACGCGTTTAAGCGATACACAGGGCCAGCGCGAATTTTTCGCGCGATACATCGACGAAGATGTCATCAAGACCCTGACAGTGCAAGACATTGCCGACATTATGACGGCGTGGAGTGAGGCGACTACAAAGGCGACGGGTGTGTCAACGGGGGAATGATAGGCCTCGCGCGGTTCATTCAAGACCACCGCGGGGCGATCGAATACGACCTGATGACACGCACAGCCTATTGTTTGAATGATTTGGGGGGTGCCCTGACGTGGGGCGCCCTTCATTCATTCATTCATAACATAGGCACTGACAGTGCGCTGGCGCGTGATATGGGCAAGCAAACAGGGTGGGAAAACACCTTACAAACAAATACCTTGCTTGCCGATATATACGACCTATTGCAAGTCATCAATAACAATTTGTGTCATTCAAAAAAGAAGATTAAACCCTACCCGCGACCGGGCAAGGGTGAAGATAAAAAGCGCAAAATCGGCAAGGGTGCAATCACCCTCGATGCAATGCGCGACTTTATAAGGGGGAAGCAACGTGACTGACGGTAAAATAAATGTCGGTAATGCATATGTTACGATCATCCCGAGCCTTGAGGGTGCACAGCAGTCAATCGCCGAACAGTTAGGCGCAAGCGCGGCACCCGCGGCAAAACAGGTCGGCGAACAGTCAGGCCAGGACTTCGGCAACGCGCTTGCTGACGGCATCAAACTGGCGGCGGGCGTAATAGCGGCCGCAACCGCGGCGGTGGCTGGCGCAGCGATTGCAACGGGTAAAGCCTTCATCCAGGCGGCAAACGATGCCGCCGAGTGGGGCAATCAGATTGACAAAGAATCTCAAAAAATGAATATGTCGGCGGCGGCATATCAGGAGTGGGCGTTCATACTTGAACACGCTGGCGCATCTATCGACGGTATGAAAACCGCAATGAAAAAATTGACGGTTGCCGCCGAGGAAGGAAGCGATGCGTTCGATGTCTTAGGCATCAGCCAGGAACAGCTCGCGGAAATGTCACCCGAAGAAACCTGGAACGCTACAATTGCGGCGTTGCAAAATGTCGCTGATGAAGGCGAACGCACAGCCCTGGCAAATGAACTTCTCGGCAAAGGCGCCGTCGAGCTTGCGCCCCTTTTCAATATGACGGCCGACGAAACCGAAGCGCTCAAAAATCAGGTATATGAACTGGGCGGCATAATGAGTGATGATGCTGTCAAGGCGGCCGCCGAATACGAAGACGAGCTTCAAAATATGAAGGTGGCACTTGACGGCGTGAAAAATAATATGATGTCAAAGTTTATGCCCGGTATGTCAACAGTGATGAAGGGCTTGTCAATGGTATTCTCGGGCCAGGGCGGCATCGATGAAATACGCCAGGGACTTGATGACATCGTTGCAAACATTGTCGAGCTCAGCCCGCAATTTTTGGAAATTGCCAGCACGATCGTGATGTCGATATTAGACGGGTTTAGTCTTATGCTACCCGCGGCGGCTGATGCAATCTTCTCGTTTATCGACCAGGCGCTTGTCACAGTGACAGGGCTGATGCCGTCGCTGTTGCCTGTCATCACTTCGGCAATCACAAGCCTGATGTCGACAGTGATGTCGTGCTTGCCCTTGATAACATCAAGCCTGTTGTCGCTTGTCACTGATTTGGTGACCTGGCTGGCATCGGGGGACAATGTCAAAACATTCACAAACAGCATCGTCACACTTGTCTCCGAGATCACAAAACAAATCGGCTTAGTTTTGCCGATACTGTTGCCAGCAATTGTCAGCATTATCGGCGACATTGCCACAACGATTACGAAACCTGAAAACATTGCAATGATACTTGAAGCCGTTTTGGTCGTTGTCGGCGCCGTTGTTATGGCCCTGGCAAACAGCGTGCCCGAGTTTATCGACTATATTGTCGGGTTGGTGACTAACATCAAAGACAACATCCTTGCATTTGTCAACTGGGTGAAGCCCTATGTGTCACAAGCGATTAGTACCATTTATAGTACAGTTCAGTCGTGGGGCAATAACATCAAAAACTTCGTGTCATCGGCGGTCAACAGCATCACGTCAACAATATCGTGGTGGCTGTCGAGCCTGGGCAACACTTTTATAAATGGGTTCAACGGCATTTTATACACTGTCAACGGGTGGCTAAGCAACCTGTCGAACGGGTTTATAAACGGGTTCAACAATATACAGTATTGGATCAGCAATATTTTGGGCTCAATCGGCGGGCTTGTCAGCGGTGCAATCAACACCCTGGCATCGTTGCCGGGCAAAATTTGGGACATCGGCTCAGATATGGCCGAGGGCTTAATCAACGGCCTTGATGTCGACTGGGTTGTCGATCAAGTCAAGAAGCTCGGCAAAAAGGCAATAAACGCGTTAAAAGATACACTCGGCATCGCAAGCCCGTCAAAAGTTTTCGCGGAGATAGGTGAATTTTCAGCACTGGGCTTCGGCAACGGTTTTGCTGATGAAATGGGCAATGTCGAAGACGATATGACCGCGACAATGAACGGGCTGACATCGTCGATGACAGCCGAGGTCAACGCATACGGCGCGGGTGGCGCAGCATCTATCGGCGACACTAACAATTACAACGGCGGCAATGTAACGATGAATATTTACGGCGCCGAAGGTCAGGATGTCGGCGAGCTTGCCGATGTCATCGCTGAAAAGCTCGGTGAAATGACCGCCAGGAAGGGGGCTGTCTATGCCTAATCTTTTTAACTTTACCACCAACAGGCGCGGCCTTTTGGTATATGGGGGCGAAGCCTCGGCCGATTTTGGCATAGTTATCGGCGAGGCTCCAGCCTTCGAGCGCCCGACACGCAAGCAAAAGGTATACGCGGTGCCAGGTCGTAACGGTTCAATCGTATTTCAGCAAGAAGCCTGGAACGATGTCACGCGTGCATATAAAGTGTGGCTGACTGATACGCCTGACAAGGACCTTGTTGACAATGTCAACGCGTTTGAAGCCTGGCTAAACAGCAAAACGGGTTACAACAGGCTTGAAGATAGTTTTGAGCCCGATGTCTACCGCCTGGCATACTACTCGGGCGGTGACAGTGTGGCAAACAGCCTGATGCAATACGGCGAGGCTACAATCAAGTTTATTTGTCGACCTGAGCGCTTTTATAAAGACTTTGAAAACGCAATCACGGTGGCAAACGGGTCCCAGCTCGTCAACGAGACAAGGTTCAACAGCAAGCCTTTTATTTACCTTGAAGGCTCGGGTGCTGTCAGCCTGTCGATTGAGGGCGTGACGATCACGGCAACCCTGACAGATTACATCAATATCGATTGCGAAACAATGAACGCATACCGCGAGCCGTCAGAAAACAAAAACAGTGACATCGGCGGCACCTTCCCGACAATCAAGCCGGGGATCAATAACATCGGCATTACTGGCACAGTGACAAGCGCAACGATTACACCGCGTTATTTTACGATTTAAGGGGTTTATATGATACCTGTTTTATTCGAGACAATGACCGAAGGCTCGGTCCCTACAAATTACGGCATCGGCCCGCTGACCGATACGATCACGGCGACTGTCGAGGAATCACGCAACGGGGCATATGAACTGACTATGACATATGCCGCCGAAGGCATCCACGCCAGTGATATACAGCCTAACCGCTTTATTATGGCTAAGCCTAACTATACCGACAATGCGCAGATTTTCAGAATCTACAAGGTCGGTAAGGCAATAAATGGCAAGTTTACCGTCAACGCAAGTCATATATCGTATGACCTGAGCGGTAAACTGATAACAACGGGGACCGCGGGTTCAGCGGTTGCCGCTTGCCTGTTGCTTGATGCCCAGGCTGGCGCGTTTGAGATCACGACCGACATCAACACTTCGGCATCGTTTGAGATAACGGCACCGGGGTCAGTGCGGTCGTTTTTTGGCGGCAAGGAGGGAAGCCTTCTCGATGTCTATGGCGGCGAATGGTATTATGACAACTACAATGCGACACTGAAGTCAGCCAGGGGCCTTGACCGCGGTGTAACTATCAGATACGGCAAAAACCTGACTGATTTATCGCAAGTGCTTGATATGTCTAATCTATGCACAGGCGTGTTGCCTTATTACCTTGATGCAAACGGTAACAAGATTGTCGGCACGAAGGTTGCAACTGGCTTGACACTTGACGTCACCCGTGACGTTGCAATCGACTTCTCGGCTGATGTCAACCCTGACAGCGGCACACCGATTGCCACACAGCTCAACAACCTTGCAAACAGTTATATTGCAAACAATAACCTCACAACATTCAGCAATAACATCACCCTTGACTTCGTACAAATGCAAGGGCTGACCGAGCGTGTTGATTTGTGTGACACGGTTCATATATATTTTGAACCCCTCGGCATTACAGCCACGGCAAAGTGTATAAAAACCGTGTGGGATGTTATCGAAGAAAGATATACAAAGTGCACGTTTGGTGATGCCAGGACCGACATTACCGACACGATCGCAAGCAACACAAAGAAGGTGCAACAGTCAGCAAGTCGCGACTATGTCAACGAATCGTCGCAGCTCATTACGGGCAACCTGGGCGGTTATGTCATCCTTGATGACAGTGACGGTGACGGCAAGCCCGACCAAATACTGATAATGAACACCGACGACAAGACCACCGCGACACAGGTGTGGCGATTTAATAAAAACGGCCTGGGTTATGGCACGTCATACAGCGGTCCGTTCGACGATATAGCACTGACCTCCGACGGCAAGATAAACGCCAGCGAGATCACGACGGGCACCTTCAACGCCGATTTAATCAAGGCGGGTGTTATTTCTGACACAGAGGGCAACTCGACGATTGATATGACAAACGGTGAAGCCCAAATGCTCAACTTTATTGCCAAAGAAAAAATCACGCTTCACAACATACGAACAAGCAAAACAGGTATGCTTCTATATACCTACACGAACGGTTCAGAATTCAGAATCAACGACCATAATGAAAACCGACGGATTGAATTTAACGCCTATTCGACAGGTGCAACAATTCAATTACTCGGTACAAACTTTGCACACGCCTCGCTGGGAAATGATGCCACAACAGCCAGCCTATTTTTATATATGCCTAACGGCAACAACGGCGTTTGGGCGCGTGCGAGCAGTGATGCAACTGGCAATATCATCGGCGTTTACGACGGTAACAACGCGATGACAATATATCTAATGGGAAGCCAGGGTATTGTTCAGTGCGTTCAGTTAATACAGACATCATCACGCAAGGTCAAGGACAACATCGAGCCCATAGACGATGCGCGCAAGGTGCTCGAGCTGGATGCGGTCAAGTTTGATTATAAAAACAGATCGCTTGGCACTGACAGGCGCGGTTTTATTGCCGAGGATGTCGCAAAGGTTTTGCCTAATTTGGTGACACCCGAGACCGACGACCGCCCGGCATCGCTTGACTACGTGCAAATGATACCCTACTTGCAAGCGGTCATCAAAGAACAAGACGAACGCATCAAGGCGCTCGAAGATAGATTAAATAAACTGGAGGGCTGAAAATGGAAGTTATCAAATTAAACCTGATACCTGGCAAGGCTTGCCCTGTCGTGCACGTTTCACAGTTTGACGACGGTCGCGAGTTTAAGGCTGAATTATATGAGGGCGTGAATGTTTACACCCTTGACGGCACAGAAGCCTTGACAGCGATCGTCAAAAAGCCTGACGGCAACGAGGTGACGGCCGCTGTCACCAACACGTCAGATAATTATGTCATCATCACTACAACCGAGCAGATGACCGCGTGTGCCGGGGACAATCTGGGCACGCTTAGAATCGAGAAGGGCGCGGTCACTATTGCAACCCTGAATTTTATACTCGAGTGCCAGGCAAGCCCCGACACGGGCATCGAATCGCAAAGCGAAATCGACAACCTCGATACACAGGTCGCGGCAATCGTCGCCGACCAGTACGACGCGGCTGATGTCATTTTCGACAGCACCCCGACACCCGGGCACGGCGTAGGCTTTGCGGTAACCTCGGAGGGTGTGGCTAATGCGGTCGACGGTGCAAAGCAGTACACAGACGACGAAATCAGCACCCTCACTATTCCCGAGAATATCGGAGATTTGGGCGATGTTACCGTCACGACACCCACCAACGGCGAGATACTCGTCTATAACAACGGTGTTTTTGAGAATCAAGCAAACCCCGCAAGCACGGTAAACTTTGCGCCCGATTATGACGACACGGCAACATATAACACGAATGACAAGGTTATCTATCAGGGCCTTTATTACATCGCGCTCGAGGATAGCATAACGGGAGCCTGGGACCCGACAAAGTGGGCATTGACCACGGTCAGCGCTCTCACAGGAGAAACCCTCCCCCTCACCACCAACCCCGCAGACGGAACGGTGAGCGAGGCGATAGGCGACCTATCCGACCTCACGACCACTAATAAAGATAGTTTGGTCGAGGCGGTGAATGAGGTTGACGGCGATATATCCAATTTACAGACCAACAAATCAAACCTACTTGAATATTTTACTGTTGCTGTTTCCGTGCCTTATGGAAATGCAAGATATAAGTCGGTTGATGTTAATATTGCAAGGTCGGGATATACCGCTTTGGGCGTAGTCGGCTACAATTTAACTTCTATTGACAACATTGTTTTTGCTTGCCGTATGACAAGTGCAACAACAGTTAGTTTTGGTATTCAAACCCGTGATGGTTCAAATTCAAGTGCAACGATAAGCGGTTATATCAATGTTTTGTATGTCAAGAATTAAGGTATAAAATGAAATTCAAAATAGCAATCATATTTTGTGAGTTAGCAAAATACAGGATATTCTATCCGCTTGTTATGTGGTATTTGAAACGGCAAGGGTTTACGGATTAAGAAAATGCGGAAACCATAACTGTCCACCTTTGGGCAACCGTGATAGTCGGATTATAAACAGATTTTCTGTTGATAACTTTGCAAGGGTATAATAACTGATTTATCATACCTTAAACGCAATTCACCAAAATAAAAAGGCGGTAACAAATGAATACCGAAAAATGTCAAAACTGTATTTGGTTATATAATGGTTTTTGTACTTGTGAGGGGTTAAAGCCTTGCACAAAGGCGAAAATCAAGGAAAAGCCGAGAGATACACAACGCAATTCGGCAAAATAGAAAGGCGGTAACACTATGATAATTGACGGAAAAGAGTTAATAAAATGTGCCCTTGATTTTTGTCATTACTCTTTGAGGTGTCGAGCGCAACTCTCAAATCAGATAGGAGCGACCTATCCACAACAAGAGTATAGCATAAATAGTTAGCATTAAGCAATTCACCAAAATAG
>JAZRNV010000123.1:0-7144 GCA_045648425.1 Acutalibacteraceae bacterium
TTGAAGAGGCCGAAAACCTGTAACCTTAAAAAAAAAGACGCCTCCGTCACAGTGACGGAGGCGTTTTTATGTATTAATTACTTTTTGCAGTTGGGGCAGATGCCGTTTTCATCCTTTTGGGCGCCGCACTCGGTGCAGAAGCGTGCAACGGGGGCTGCGGGAGCAACGGGAGCAGGTGCGGGCTCTGCTTCGGGCTCGCCCTTGATGGTGTCGATGCCAACAGCAAAGGGATCATCACTTTCGTCGGCAGACTTGATTTTGTTGTTAATCTGAATAACGTTTTTGATAAGCAGAATGAACATCATCATTGCCTCGTATGCAATGCGGATGGCAATGGGGCCGAGAATCATAATGGCAATAGAGGTTAAGAAAACTCTGCCGTAGTTGTAGCTGTTAAACATAAACATGGTAAAGAAGCCGGTGAAGATGGTGAAGGCGGTTGCAAAGATGTAGAGCGCCTGCAAAATCTTTTCAATAATAAGAAAACGGAAGTTAACAATGTCGTGCAAAAGCTTGCCGAGCTTGTTAAGATTGTCTCTTTTTTTGGCAGGAACGATGAAGATGAATGCCAAAACTGTTGCTGCCAAGGCAGACATTGCAGCAAAAACTACCAATCCTACCGAGGCGCCGCCTGAATATCCGTAACGCAAACCGTACATAATTAGTACCTCCAAATTTGATTTATTTAATTCTATCACTCCCAATTATCATTGTCACCCGCTTTTCACCATATTTATTGCTTTCACTTGTCTTTTATACATAGTTGTGGTATACTGGTAAAAAAAATAAGGAGTTACACCTATGAAAATTGCAGTTGCAGGAACCGGATATGTTGGCCTTTCCATGGCTGTTCTGCTGGCTCAACGTCACTCGGTTTGGGCAGTAGATATTATTCCGGAAAAGGTAGATTTAATAAACAAGCGCATTTCACCCATTCAGGATGAATATATTGAAAAATTTCTTAACGAAAAGGATTTGCAGCTTACCGCCACCCTCGACGGCAGAGCAGCTTATGAAAATGCAGACTTTGTAGTCATCTCTGCTCCAACCAACTATGACAGCAAAAAGAACTTTTTTGACACCTCTGCTGTTGAGAGTGTCATACAGTCGGTGTTGGAGTGTAATTCAAACGCTGTTATGATTATAAAATCCACCGTCCCCGTAGGATTTACACAAGCAGTCAGAAAAAAATACAACTGTGAAAACATTTTATTCAGCCCCGAATTTTTGCGAGAATCTAAAGCACTGTATGACAATTTGTATCCGTCACGCATAATTGTGGGCACCGATTTAAGCAATCCCCGTCTTGGCGAGGCAGCAAAAAGCTTTGCTTCCCTTTTGAGCGAGGCAGCCCTTAAAGACGATGTTCCCACCCTTATAATGGGGTCAACAGAGGCAGAGGCGGTCAAGCTGTTTGCCAACACCTATCTGGCGCTGAGAGTGTCATACTTTAACGAATTAGACACCTATGCCGAGCTTAACGGACTTAATACCCAGCAAATTATCGACGGTGTTTGCCTTGATCCTCGCATCGGCTCACACTACAACAACCCTTCCTTTGGCTACGGCGGTTACTGTTTGCCCAAAGACACCAAGCAGCTGCTGGCAAATTATGACAGCGTGCCTCAAAATATGATGAGTGCCATCGTTGAGGCCAATCGCACCCGAAAGGATTTTATTGCCGACCGCGTGCTTGAAATGGCCGGCTATTATAACGAAAACAGCACCTATGACTCCAGCAAAGAAAAGACTGTTGTTATAGGCGTTTTCAGATTGACCATGAAGCAAGGTTCTGACAATTTCAGGCAAAGCTCTATACAGGGCGTTATGAAGCGAATCAAGGCGAAGGGGGCGACCGTTGTCGTCTTTGAGCCATCCTTAAAGGAAGGCGAAACCTTTTTCGGCAGTCGCATCGTCAATGACCTTGAACAGTTTAAGGGTATGTGCGACGCCATAATCGCCAATCGTTATGACAGTTGCCTTGATGACGTAAAAGAAAAAGTATACACTCGCGATTTGTTCCATCGCGACTGATAAATTAATTATTAACGGAGGTTAATTATGTCAAAGCTTCTCAGAGTTAAATGTTCCTGCGGTGAGGTTAGCAACGCCGAAGTCGGCAGTGTGTGCAGCAAGTGTAAAAAGCCCCTGGAGTTTGCGCCCGATGCCCTGTTTACCCTTTACCGCAAGGGTTCACCCCTTGGCATTGCAGGCGGATTTGGTATATATATAAACGGTGAGCCCTACGGATATATCGGAAACCGTGAAACCTTGAAGTTCCCCCTCAAATACGGCAAATACAACATCCATGTTGCAGCAGGTATGAGCCGCGACTGCAACGATATGGTAATCGACCTTAATCCCGACAACCGCTTTGCCTATGCAAAGGTGTGGATGAGGCCCGGCTTTTGGACCAATTCTTTTGTGCTTGAGGTAGCCACAGCCGACGAAATGCCCGAATAAAAATCAAAAGTGCATTCACATTTCTGAATGCACTTTTGTTGTTTTTAAATATGTTTTTGTGATTTTTGCGGTCACTATTGAATTTCACCATTATCTTTGTTAAAATCTAGTTAATTTAAGCGAAAAGGATGATAGACATTGAGTTACGCTTTGGCTATTGACATTGGGGCATCGAGCGGCAGGCACATCCTCGGTTGGATTGAAGATGGGCTCTTAAAGCAGCAAGAGGTATACCGTTTTGACAACAACATTGTCAGCCGTGGCGGGGCTCTTGTATGGGATATTGACCAACTGGTTACAGAGGTTAAGCTGGGACTTAAGGCCTGCGGTGAGCTGGGCAAAATACCTCAAACCGTTGCTGTTGACACCTGGGGCGTTGACTATGCCCTGCTGGATGAAAGCAATCAGCCCATTATGCCCGTTTATGCCTATCGTGACAGCCGCACCGACTCAATTCCTCAAGAGATTGACGCAATCATCCCCCGTGCAGAGCTTTACAAGCGCACAGGCATTCAGCCCATTAATTTCAACACCCTTTATCAGCTTTATTGCGATAAAAAATCAGGTCGACTTGACAAGGCAAAGCACCTTCTTATGATTCCGGAGTTTATATCTTTTTGTCTGACCGGTATTATTAAAAATGAATACACCAACGTCTCGACCGGCTCGGTGGCAGATGCCCAAAGCAGACAGATTGACGGTGAGCTTCTTGAGATGCTTGGCATTGACCCCTCAATTTATGGCCCCCTCAATCCCCCTGCCACTGTGGTAGGCCACCTGACCGAAAAGGTTAAGGCAGAGGTCGGCTTTGACACCACCGTTATACTGTGCGCATCCCACGATACTGCTTCTGCGGTGGCCGCCTGTCCTGTGGGCGACAAGGGGGTCTACATCTCCTCAGGCACCTGGAGTCTTATCGGCGCGGAAAATCTGCACCCCGTTTTGAGCGAAGAAGCGCTTGAAGGCGGATTTACCAACGAGGGCGGTATTCAAAGCCGTTACCGTTTTTTGAAAAATATTATGGGCATGTGGATTTTCCAAAACATCAGACGCAACCTTGATAAAAAATATACCTATGACCAGATGATGGAAATGGCAAAAAGCAGCAGCTTTACCCGACTTATTGACCCCAACGCTCAGCAGTTTGTCGCCCCCGACAATATGATTGAAGCAATACGGGAATATCTTGGTGAGCCCGAGCTGCCCGTTGAAGACGTTTTGAGCTCGGTTTACCACTCTTTGGCTGCATCCTATGCCCGGTCGGTAAAGACCATTGAAAAGGTCAGCGGCAAAGAGATTGAGCTGATAAATATTATCGGTGGAGGCAGTAAGGACGGATACCTTAACCTGCTGACCAAAAAATACACAGGCAAAAGGGTGCTTGCAGGCCCCACAGAGGCCACAGCCATAGGCAATCTTTTGGCTCAGTTTATGTATGCAGACCCCTCTCTCACCCTTGAAAAAGGGCGCGAGATGATAAAAAATTCATTCAGCATTTATGAGGTGTAACAAATGAGCAGATATATTGATGCAAAAGAAAGCTATGCAAAGCTGGGCATTGACACCGAGCTTTGCATCGAAAAGCTGATGAGCGTACCCGTTGCACTGCACTGCTGGCAGGGTGATGATGTGCGCGGCTTTGACAGCAAGGTCGACGCCCTTTCAGGCGGCATCCAAACCACGGGCAACTATCCCGGCAGAGCCACCACTCCCCAAGAGCTGATGGATGACCTGGATGTAGCTTTGAAGCTCTGCCCCGGCACCAAAAAGCTCAACCTGCACGCCTGCTATGCCATTTTTGACGATGAAAACGGCGGCTGGGTTGACCGGGATAAAATCGAGCCAAAGCACTTTGAAAAATGGGTGGAATTTTGCAAAGCAAGAGGTCTTGGCTGTGATTTTAACCCCACCTTTTTCTCACACCCCAAGTGTGACCCCCTCACCCTTTCCAGCGCCGATGAGTGCACCCGTCGCTTTTGGGTAGAGCATGGCAAGGCCTGCATACGCATTTCACAGTATCTGGCCGAACAGCTGGGTCAGCCCTGCATTATGAACATCTGGACGGGAGACGGCTTTAAAGACATTCCTGCTGACAGAATGGGCCCCCGTTTGAGATATAAGCAATCTATTGACGAGATTCTCGCGGAAAAATACGATTTTGATATGGTCAAGCCCTGCATTGAATCAAAGGTGTTCGGCATCGGTGTGGAGGCATACACCGTAGGCAGTGCCGAGTTTTCTCTCAGCTACGCCTCTGCCAATAAAGACAAGTGCATACCTCTGATGGATAACGGTCACTATCATCCCACCGAGGTGGTGTCGGATAAAATATCGGCATTGCTTGCCTTTTTCCCCGAAATTGCATTGCACGTCACCCGTCCCATCCGTTGGGATAGTGACCACGTGGTGCTGCTCGACGATGAAACCAAAGAAATCTGCAAAGAAATTGTTCGGTGCGGCGGTCTTGACGGCAAGGTGAAAATTGCCCTGGACTATTTTGATGCATCCATCAACCGTATTGCCGCCTGGGTGGTGGGCTTCAGAAATCTTCAAAAGGGATTGCTGATGGCTCTGCTGACCCCCGATATGACCAAACTGCAGGATAATTACAGCTTTACCGAGCTGCTTGTTAAATCAGAAGAGTTAAAAACCATGCCCTTCGGTGATGTATGGGCCGAGTATTGTCGCAGATGCGGTGCTCCCCTTGACGGTGAGTGGTTTGAAACCGTAAAAAAATACGAACAGGATGTCTTGTGGAAAAGAGGTTAACATGAAGGATATTTTGACCGCTCCCTTTGTGGAGGAAATGAAAAAAATCACCGCTAATATGTATCGTCTGGGTTGGGATGAGCGCAACGGCGGAAACATCAGCTATATGCTTGAGGAAGAAACGGTTGCCGAATATCTTGACCTTAGCAAGATTATAAGAACCATACCCACCGGCTTTGATGCCACCAAGCTTATAGGCAAGATTTTTATTGTGACGGGCACAGGTAAATATTTTAAAAATGTTGAAGGTGGCCCCGAAACCAACCTGGGTATCATCCGCATTGCAAAGGACGGCACAACCGCCGAGCTGCTTTGGGGCTATAAGGATGGGGGCAAATTCACAAGCGAGCTGCCTGCTCACCTTATGAGCCACATTGCCCGTCTTGAAAAAGACCCTCTTAACCGCGTGGTTATGCACACCCATCCCACCAACACTCTTGCAATGACCCACATTCACGAGCTGGATGACCGCAAATTCACCCACACCATATGGGAGATGTGCACCGAGTGCATCGTAGTTTTCCCCGACGGTATCGGTGTTTTGCCCTGGATGGTTTGCGGCAACAACGAAATTGGTGTTGCCACCGCAAAAAAAATGGAGGAGTATCGTCTGGTCGTTTGGGGCTTACACGGCATCTACGGCGCAGGCAGAGATATTGACGAAACCTTTGGCCTGATTGAAACGGTGGAAAAGGCGGCTCAGCTTTATATGCTTATCGCCCATCTTCCCCATGTAAACACCATACACGACGACGAGCTTAAGGCGGTTGCCGAGGCCTTTGGACTTGATTACAGAAAAGATTTTCTTGATTAATAAAATAGCAGATGGTTACCCATCTGCTATTTTTTTACTGCTTTTTATCAAAGCTCGGATTGAAGGCGTAGAAATTTTTGGCATCCAATCGGTCTTGCACCGTGCGCAGAGCTTCACCAAATCGCTGATAATGAACTATCTCACGCTGGCGCAAAAAGCGGATGGCATCCTTTACGTCGGGATCATCGCAAAAGCGCAAAATATTATCATAGGTGGTGCGGGCCTTTTGTTCGGCCGCCAAATCCTCGTGCAGGTCGGTTATGGGGTCGCCCTTGACGGCAATATAAGCTGCTGTAAAGGGTGTACCCGAGGCCGATGCAGGATATACTCCCGTTGTGTGGTCAACAAAATAGGCATCAAAGCCCGCCTTTTTGATCTGCTCGGGCGTGAGGTTGCGTGTGAGCTGATAGACGATGGAGCCCACCATTTCAAGATGGCTCAGTTCTTCCGTTCCAATGTCGGTAAGAAGGGCGCGCAGCTCGGGGTAAGGCATACTGAAACGCTGGCTTAAATAGCGCAAGCTTGCTCCCAATTCGCCATCCGGGCCACCGTACTGACTGCAAATAAGCTTTGCCAACGCAGGGTTAGTGTTTTTTATTTTTATAGGATATTGCAATCGTATTTCATAATTCCACATCAGCAATCACCCTCCACAAAGCATACATCCCAAGGCCAGGGACCGTTGACCCACTCGTAAGAGGTGTCGCCGTAAATGTCGCAAGGGGTAAGAGGGCCAAATCGGCTCTCGAACTCCGATTTAAGAGAGAACGCCTCTTTTTTATATTTTCTCAGCGCCGCCAGTGCGGTTTTATCGTCGGGGTGAGTGTCGAGAAAAAGCTGAACATCTATTGCGCCGAAAGCGGCAGCACTCAGCTTTTGAAGCAATTCGCGTCTGCTCACGGCATAACACCCTTTCCGCAAAAGGGCTTGTCAAGGTCGGCAAAAACGGTGCCTGCACACAGGGCATCTTGATTGTTGTATAATGCGCCAAAGGTCTGACGAGGCACATAAGCCATCGCCAAAACCGCATTTTCTATGGGCTCTGCCCCTGCCGTAGCAGACGGGACAACGCTCATTTTGTTTTCAAAAAACACCTTG
>JAZRNV010000124.1:0-4351 GCA_045648425.1 Acutalibacteraceae bacterium
TTATTCGATTCCCGTACTACGTGATATAAAAAATTAAAAGAGACATCCGATTGGATGTCTCTTTTTTGGTGACCCGTACGGGAATCGAACCCATGTTACCGCCGTGAAAGGGCGGTGTCTTAACCGCTTGACCAACGGGCCATATGGTAGCGGTAGTCGGATTTGAACCAACGACACTTCGGGTATGAACCGAATGCTCTAGCCAACTGAGCTATACCGCCATTTAGATGTGCACATCGTGCGACCTTGTAATTATAATACAAGGTCTTTGACTTGTCAACAGTTTTTTTCATTTTTTATCCCCTTTTGACCATTTTGTGTTTACTTCAGCCCCTCTCTTATTATTGCTATCACCTTTTTTTCTCGTCTGGACACCTGTACTTGCGACATATTCAGTATTTTTGCCGTTTCTGCCTGTGTCAATTCTTTGAAATAGCGCAGCTCTATCATTTTTCGGTCTTTTATATCAAGCTTCTCCATCACCTGCTGCAAAGCCATATTCTCGCACAGTCTGCAGGTGTCGTCATCAACGGGCAGGTCAAACTGAAGAGCATCCTCTTCACCGTCATCCCTTGTAAGTGAAAGGGTTGGCTGTACGGCACATAAGGCCTCGCTGACTGCCTCGGTGCTTTCTCCCAAAGCTTCGGCAATCTGACTGACGGTGGGCGACTCCCCTGTCTGCTTGGTCAGGCGTTCTTGCTCTTTTTGGCATCGCAGTGCCAGTTCCTTTACACTTCTGCTGACCTTAACTGAACCTCCATCACGAAAAAGTCGCCTGATTTCTCCCAGTATGGCAGGATACGCATAGGTGGAAAAAGTAGCTCCCCGTTCAATATCATATCCCTCAGCAGCACGGATTAAGCCCAAACATCCTGCTTGAAAAAGGTCCTCATACTCAATTCCCCTGCCCACAAAACGTCGACAGCAAGAGTGCACCAATCCTAAATTTTCAGATACAAGTCGGTTGCGCTCGGCAACGCTCATAGATGCACCCTCTGCTTTAGTTTTTTTGTAAGGGTCACTGTTGTGCCTTTATTAACTGCTGACCGCACCTTTATTCCGTCGGTAAAGGATTGCATAACAGCAAAGCCCAGCCCTGCTCTTTCGCCACCAAGGGATGACCACATAGGTTGCATCGCCTTTTCAACATCCTCAATTCCGCAGCCCTTATCCTTGACTTTGATTTTCACAAGGCGGTCGGCATAAAACTCGCAGGATATGTAAACGGTGCCGATGGTATCCTTATAGGCGTGAACGGCACAGTTGGTTACCGCCTCGCTCACCGCTGTTTTGATGTCGGCGAGCTCGTCCACCGTGGGATCAAGCTGGGCCACAAATGCGCCCACAGCAACACGGGCAAAGCCCTCATTGGATGACAAAGAGGGAAAGTTAAGCTTAATTTGATTTAATGGTTTCATATTTTTATCTCCTCACAAGGTTTTTTAAGACGGATAACCGCGATTCTGTCTATACCCGAAAGGCGCATCACCTTGTACACCTGTGCAGATATGTTGCACACAGTTAATGTGGCCCCTACCTCGGCTGCGGTTTTATAGCGCCCCATTACAAGACCAATTCCCGAAGAATCCATAAAGGTAAGTTTATCAAAATCTATAACCAGCTTTTTTGGCTTGTGCTCCAGCACTGCCTCGTCTATCTGCTGTCTGATGGGGGCGGCGGCGTGATGGTCCAATTCCCCCTCAAGATAGGCGGTTACCCTATCTGACTGAACTTCTATTTTTACCGACATAAGCATTCCCTTTCAAAAAAAATATCCTGTATTACGAATAATACAGGATAAAAACGATTATTTCACGAAAAAACCGCCGTCACATATTTTGTTTTTGTGTAAGCATCGGTCGAATTTGAGATGCCAGATAGAGTGAGCCGCAAACAACAAGGGGTCTGTCTTTCCTTATTTCATCAGCAAGCACAAGGGCATTCTGCAGATTATCGGCGGTGCAGACGTTGTCGCAATAGCTGTCAAGAACCTTTTTAAGCTCCTCGGGAGGCATTGCTCGCGGACTGTCAACAGGGACAGCTACGATGGCGTGAAATTTGTGAGCAACCTCTTTTACCGCCCCCGAAATATCCTTATCTCTGAGCATACCCATTATGGCAACGGGGCGCACGTTTTCAAGCAAGTCCAGAGCTTTACACAACGCCTTCATACCGTCGGGGTTATGGGCACCGTCCAAAATAACCGGAGGTGATTGGGATACAACCTCAACCCTGGCAGGCATTTGGGTCATCGCAACACCTTGGCGAATATAATCATCCTCTATTCCGATGGCTCGCGCCGCTTCAATGGCGGTAACGGCATTGTTGAGCTGATGCTCGCCAACCAAAGGCAAATAATAATCTACGCCCTTATAATTAAACCGACTGCCTGTCAAAACCCCTTCAAAACCAGGAATTTGCGGCACTGTCAACGGGCAACCTTTATCTCTGCAGGCGGATTCTATCACTTGCATTGCTCCGTCATACTGACAAGGATATGCAACCACCTTGCTGCCTTTTTTAATTATGCCGCACTTTTCGGCGGCAATTTTGTCTACGGTATCACCTAAAAGATCGGTATGATCTAAATCAATGTGGGTAATGACGGCACAATCGGGGGCAGGAATAACGTTGGTGGCATCAAATCGACCTCCCAACCCTACCTCCAAAACTGCATAATCGCACTTTCTTTTGGCAAACCACAAAAGGGTTATGGCAACAACCACTTCAAACTCGTTGGCTATCAGCCCTTCATTATCCAAAGCTGTGATGATGGGATAAAGCTCGCTCACCGTTTGAGCCAATTCCTTTTCGCTTATCATTTGACCGTTGATACGAAACCGCTCACGAAAATCGGTGATATAAGGCGAG
The DNA here is from genome assembly GCA_045648425.1 of Acutalibacteraceae bacterium. Taxonomy (GTDB): domain Bacteria; phylum Bacillota; class Clostridia; order Oscillospirales; family Acutalibacteraceae; genus RGIG2206. The sequence continues at coordinate 2,872 of JAZRNV010000124.1, forward strand.
GTGCTGAGTCCTGTGCGATAACCTGCCGCGGTAAGAATATTGCTGAGCATAACAGAGGTTGAGCCCTTTCCGTTTGTGCCTGCTATGTGGATAAAGCGCATACTCCTTTGCGGATAACCGCACATAGAAGTAATGCGCTCTATTCTTTCAAGACCGGGTGTGGAGCTTAACCTCTGCCGCGAATGTATAAAATTTACGGCTTCGGTATAATTCATAAACTCTCCTTAATTTCATTGAAGGGCGGCTATGCGCTCGTCAATCATTGCAAGCTTTTCCTGATGGCGTGCAAGCTGCTCACGCTGAGCACTTACCACCTTTTCGGGTGCTTTTTCTACAAAGGAGGGGTTGTTGAGCTTGCCTTCAACAAAGGCAATATCTTTAAGCACGGCCTCGCGCTCTTTTTGCAAGCGTGCGCGCTCGGCGGCCAAATCAACAAGCTCACCCAGAGGGATATAAATTTTTGCATCAACCGTTACGATTGAAACGGCGTTTTCAACTGTAATGCCTTCGCAAACCTCGGTTTCTGAGGCGGATGCAAGACGTTCAAAGAAAATTGCGCCCTTGCGGAAGGTATCACCGTAGGCAGAGTCGATATAAACCTTGGCCTTTTTAGAGGGGGGTACATTCATCTCTGCACGGCGGTTACGAACAGCTCGGATAGCATCCATAATTCGGCCAAACTCGCGCTCATCCTCGTCAAAAACAAGGTCTTTGCTGAACTTGGGCCACTGAGACACCATAATGCTGTCGCCCTCGTGAGGAAGGGTCTGCCAAATCTCTTCGGTAATAAATGGCATAAAGGGATGAAGCAGCTTTAGCACGCCTGTCATAACGTAAACAAGCACGGCACGGGCGGCTGCAGCGGCAGTTTTATCTTCACTGTTAAGGCGAACCTTGCACAGCTCGATGTACCAATCGCAGAAAACATCCCAAATAAAGTCGTAAAGCTTTTGAACAGCCATACCAATCTCAAACTTGTCAAGGTTATCGGTAACCTCTGCAACAAGGCGGTTGTATTGGCTGAGCACCCACTTATCCTCCATAGAAAGAGTTTCGGGGAGATGGGCTGCCTGCTCATCGTCAGGCAAATTCATAAGAATGAATCGTGATGCATTCCACAGCTTGTTGGCAAAGTTGCGGGATGCCTCTACCCTCTCGGGTACGTAGCGCATATCGTTGCCGGGGCTGTTGCCGGAAATGAGGGTGAAGCGCAGGGAATCCGCGCCGTAGAGGTCGATGATCTCCAGCGGGTCGATGCCGTTGCCCAGGGACTTGGACATCTTGCGGCCCTTGTCGTCGCGGACGATGCCGTGGATCAGCACGTCGCTGAAGGGCTTCTGCTTCATCTGCTCCATGCCGGAGAAGATCATGCGGGCCACCCAGAAGAAGATGATGTCATAGCCGGTAACCAGCACGTCGGTGGGATAGAAGTACTTCAAATCCTCGCTGTCGCCGTTGGGCCAGCCCAAAGTGGAGAAGG
>JAZRNV010000125.1:0-2331 GCA_045648425.1 Acutalibacteraceae bacterium
TATATCGAAACTCTTTACAATCACTACGACCATACAATGTATGTAGAAACTCTTGACGGTGCAGGCAAAATTATTGCAGAGCGCTATCCTGAGTATTTGCCTCAGTTTGATTTACTTAAAAAGCGCAGAAGTGCTCATATGTTTAATATGATGATAATGCGCCGCGATCTTTTGCAGCAATACTGCGAATGGTTGTTTGATATTCTTTTTGAGCTTGAAAAGAGGGTGCCTCCTGCAAATTATCAGGCCTTCCACGCTCGTTATCCCGGTAGGGTGTCCGAATTGCTGCTGGATGTATGGCTCAACACCAACAAAATTTCCTACACCGAGGTTGGCTATATTGATGCCCAAGGAATAAACTGGTTTAAAAAGGGCGCAGCATTTTTAAAAGCTAAGTTTTTTGCCAAAAAGTACGATAAATCGTTTTAAATTGAGGATGTGCAACAATGCAGCAAAAACTGCTCACACTGTGTATTGATACAAAGCCGGGCTGTAGCCGGCTGTCGGAATGTCTCGACTCAATAGTGATAGCTGCCCGTGCATCTCATACCGATGTGCTGGTTTTGCTTGATGAGACAGACGAAGCTGCCGAAACTCTTTTGCAGGGCTACATAGAGCGATACCCCGACATAATACGCACACAACCCTATAACAGTGGGTTAACCTTTGTTGAGCAATCGGCTAAGCTTGCCTTGGGCAAGTATCTGCGCCCCCTGGGCTCTGATTGCATAATAGAGCCGAACGGGTTGGATTTGCTCTTGCGATTTTTGTCAGATACAGACGATGACTTGGTTATCCACGGTTGCACCGTAACCGATGATTCCACAGGAATAAAAGAGGGGTATAACGCTCCTCTTGGTCTAATGGGCCGCGGAACCCCCGTAGAGAAAGCAGCCCCTCTGATTTGCAATGTGCCCTCTCAATCTGCGGTAGTTAAAACAGAGCTTATTAACAGATGTGGGGCAATAGGCAATCGGCGCAACGATTACGCTGAGTTTTTTATTAACGGATTAATGCAGGCGATTACGGTCGGTGGAGTAGATGCAGATTTATGCCGTTTTACGGCTCCGGTCTCTCTTGTGCAAACCGATGCCTCCCAGCTGGAGCATACCATTTTTACTCTGACCGATTTGTTTAACGTCTATTCGTCCTCACCCGAAAGCAAAACCGCCGCTATAAACTGCATTGCTTACCGAATTGCCCAATTGGCAGTTGCCCGTTTGGGGCTGTGGCTCAGTCTGCCCAATGATAGCGAGGTGTGCCATCAGATTTACGCTTTTTTCAGCAAACTGCGCCGTGCAAATCGCCGTGTATATGAGCGCTTTGTTGATGATAAATATGCCAAAAAGCTTAAATTGGGCAGATTTATGTACAGCAGTACAGCAAGGTTGTACCGAAAAAAAGAAAATTAAAATAAAATCCTCTTTTTGCGGAATAATAAGCAAAAAGGGGATTTTTTAAATGAATAATTTAACCAAAAAAGAGTACGATTCGCTCACAAAGCAAAAATCACCGCCATCACCAATGTTGGGCAACTGCATAAGGGCATTTTTTGTGGGTGGAGGCGTGTGCTGCTTTGCGCAACTGTTGATGAATGTTTATATGTGGCTTGGCGCAGAAGAAAAGATGGCAGGTTCATTGGTTTCGGTTACCTTGGTTTTCATAACGGCAATGCTCACAGCGGCTCACGTTTATGATAATTATGCCCGTTTTGCAGGAGCGGGCAGCTTGGTGCCTATTACCGGCTTTGCCAATGCAGTAGCATCTCCGGCGGTGGAGTTTAAGTCAGAGGGATGGATTTTAGGAATCGGCGCAAATATGTTCAAAATCGCAGGCCCCGTCATCGTCTACGGTACAGTGGCGAGTGTGATTTATGGGGTTATTTATTGGCTATGTAGCATAATGTAGGGGCGGCAATCTGCCGCCCCTTATACATAGAGTTTTTTATTTAGAAGCCCTATATGTATTAAACTGAAAAACCATACCTTCAGAGATGTCATCGTCAGAACTTATAAATCCCGAATCAGGAATTATTTCAGTGTTGTATATACCATAAGCATAACCGTATTTATCAAAACTCCAAATGATACTTATATCATTCTCTTTCCTATGAACGGTTTTTAAATTTGAAGGTAAATTTCTGTTAAAATATTTATAAGTTTTTCGAACTGCTTTTTGATATTCTGAAATAGAATTATAATCTTTAGAATCAATAACAAATTGAACATTCGAAACATATTCAGTATAATCAAAATATTCAACTTGCAGTTCGCCTTTTACGCCGAGAAACGTTTTTTCATAGCTGGCATAAAAGCTGCCTTTTGGATAAAT
>JAZRNV010000126.1:0-24426 GCA_045648425.1 Acutalibacteraceae bacterium
ATTTTCTTTGAAAATTTGTCCATATCCATTGCAATGAATGTTGTGCAAAATTAAATCATAGAATTTAATTTTGCTATATCCGCTTAAAAAGTGGCTTGTCGAAGCGCTTTCAAGCGTTTCGACAAACAACAATCATTATTATCACCGAGAAAGGAGGTATGATTTTGTTGGAGAATGAACAAAGCTTTTTTGAACAACTGAATATCAAGAGTAAAAATCGCAGAAAGCTCCTGCAGGTCATACCGATTCTTTCTGTTTTGGTGATACTGATAGTGTTCTGGAGCTTAAAACTTACAGGCATCGGCGTAGCGGGCGAGGCCTTCTGCGGCAAGGATGAGCACATCCATTCAAGTGAATGCAACGACTCGTCCAACCCCTGCAAGCTTGAGGAGCATATACACACCGAAAGCTGCTACAGTGACCTGAATGCCGACCTTGAAACCAATGCCGACTGGGAAAAGGCCTTTGCGGATATGGTGCGAGGCCCAACAACCAAGCAAAATGCCATTTTGGTGGCAAGATCACAGCTTGGCTATTGCGAAAGCGAGCGAAATTACCAAGTGGATGCACATGGCGTCCGACGAGGCATAACGCGCTACGGTCAATGGTATGGCAACCCTTACGGCGATTGGTCGGCAATGTTTGCGTTGTTCTGTCTTGACTACGCCGGCGCACCGAAGATTCCTATGAATGCAGGCCCTGAATCCCTGCGGCTGGAGTGGGAGGCGGAAGGTCTTTACAAATCGGTTAAGGTGCGTTCGCCCGAGGTGGGCAATCTGGTATTTTTGCACGCGGGCGAAACCATAACTCAGGGGGCAACCTCTGTGGGTATTATCACTGAGGTCAGTGACACAACAATAACCGTCATACAAGGCGACTACAACAACTCGGTCGCTGAGGTTGAGTACAAGCTTGATGGCTCTGCCGTAATGGGCTACGGACTTGTACCGGAGGCAGAGGGCATCATCCTGCTGAATGAGCCAACCGCTGCGGCGGTTGACTATACCGTCTGGCTGGATGGTACCGACGGTGGTTTAGCTCATCTGACGGGGTCACCCAACACCTCTTACACCGTGCAAGATGGCAGCGTTCTTAAATTGCCCGCCGAGTGGACATCTCCTGCCAAGTACAGCTATAAGCTGCGCGGCTGGTATGACGTTACCAACAACAAGTATTATTCTGCAGGCGGCGAGTTAGAGATCACAGACAACACTGTACTGTATGCCGACTGGATAGCCGCCACATATGACCTGGGTGAATTCAATGCCAAGGTGGCTGAAACGGTCAGCACCAACAGCTTTATAACAACCCATATGTTTGACTATAACTACCTGTTTAATGTTCAGTCTTCAAATGCGCAGGTAACGGTCAACAACCGAAGCCATTCCGAAACATGGTCGATGGTAACATCGGGCAATGTTAAATACGGCAATACGACAACACGAGACTTTATATTTGCCGATGCCGATAACGGCGGTCAGATAAGCAACCCCAATAACCGCAGTAACCGCAACCGATATCAAAATGCGGATACTATCTCGGCAGGCATATATAATGCAGCAATGGGTGATCTGCTCTACTCAACCGACAATGCCTTCAATCCGACAACGGGCACTGGTGTAATAGGCAAAACCTATTTGGGTACAGGTGACCATCTGTTCCAGATGATGGATGACCCTAACGACGAGCATCACGGCTATTATTATTACGACTCTTTGCGAAATGCAATTTCTTATAATCAAAGCAACAGCCGTTTCTATGTTTATGAATATCTGGCGGCTACATCTGATGCACTTGGCGGCTCAAACGCCGACTTCTTGCCTCTCAACTCACCCTATGCCAATACAAACGGCAATACGGTAGGCACCTACAACTATGAAGGTGTAGACGGCGAGTATCAAGGCGTTCCTCACTACCGATACGATACCGATTATTCGGGCGGCAACTACAACAACGCCAACAATGTAAATACCGATTTTGCTTACGGTATGCGGTCAGATATTAATTTTTATTTGACAAATGACCCGGGAAGCAATGGTAACAAGGATATTTACGGCAATGATATTGAGTTCCAATTCAGCGGAGATGACGACCTGTGGGTTCTCATTGACGGAAAAATCGTTTTGGATATAGGCGGCATACATCAGCGAATTGCAGGCAACATCAACTTCTCAACCGGTGAAGTAACCGTAAACGGCAAGGCAGCCACAAGCTTAATGGACTTGGGTGTTTTGGCAGGTGACCATACGCTGACCGTTTTTTATCTTGAACGCGGCGCGTCAATGTCTAACTGCTCAATTTACTTTAATCTGGTTCCTCGATTTGGCCTTGAAATACAAAAAGAGGATGTTTTAACGCAAGAAGCATTAGACGGCGCTCAATTTACGGTCTATGAAGATTTTGAGTGCACCAAACCCGCCGAGTTGTGGGAAAGCGAAGATGCCTACAACAAAGACTTTGTAGACGGTGTTCTCGATCGGTTCCAGAGCACTTTCACTGTAAAAAACGGTGTTGCAAAGCTTTGGGGTCTCGGCTCGGGCAACACCTATTACATACGAGAGACCGGGCCACCGGACAAGGGCGGATATGCTCTGGCGAATGGTGTCATTAGCTTGACCATTGAAAAAGCGGGCTACGCTACCTATCAGGTGGATGTTATTACAGACGCACAGGGCAACGAGCCCTCCAACGGCTTTACCGTTCACGGTGTAAGCATCGATGAAGAAACTAAAAAGATGTTTATTACCGTAACCAATGCGCCTGAATCGGTGATTGAGACCACAACGGTGCAGGTTATTAAAAAGTGGAAAGATACGGCAGACCACAGTGAGGATTATATTCAAGCATATCTGACCGTAACAGATCCGGACGGGTCAATCAGGCGAATACGTGAAATTACCCTCGGGGAGGAAAACCTGTGGACCTATACCTGGACCAATTTGCCCAAGTATGACTATGATAACCTTACTGAAATAAAATACGGTGTAGAAGAGTCTTATGAATCGGGCTATTACTCCACCGTGCGAAAGGTTACGCAAATAGAAATATCCCGAACAGAGTGGGCAGAAGCCGCCAGCTTCATAAACGGCGAAAGCTACGCGCTGAAAAGCGGCAGCGGATATCTTTCCACCACCTCTGCTTCTGACGGCAAGCTGAAATGGGTGGATGAAGCCACCGCCCGTGACTCGTCGCTGGCTATATGGACAGCAACGGTAAGCAATGGAAAGGTGAGATTCACAAACGGCGAAAATCAGATATTGTCCTTTATGTATAACACCAATTCCAGCCGACGCTATTTCTATGCAACAACCTCGGTTGGTGGCACAAATGTGGTTCAATACTTTACACCCGAAGAAACAAACACCGGATTCCGCTTTTACGCAAGACGTAATAACAGCAACAGCGGTACTAAGTATTATATGGCCTCTTCGGGTATTAATAGCAGTGGTCAAATCAGTACTACAACGGGCAGCTCTGGCGCTCTGTTGTTGGCGCCGATGAAGAAAATCACTCAAACCGACATTCAAGAGGTTGAGGATTGGGCATATGAAATCACAAACACGCCCCTGGCTGCTAACAACGAGACCTCGTTGTCGGTAAACAAAAACTGGGTATTGCCCGACGGATACGATTCAAAGCTCTATCAAGAATATTCTGTAACGGTCAGGTTGTTTGCCAACGGTGTCAATACCGGGCGCACTCTAACTCTGAACCTTAAGAATAATTGGCAAGGTGTTTTCCAAGGCCTTCCTTATAAGGATGACAGTGGAAATGTGATAGAATACACCGTTGATGAGGTGTGGCAAAAAGCCAAGTGGTCTATCACTTACGGAGAAGTGCAGTCTTCAAACAGCTCTCCGCCTACATATTCCACAACCATTACAAACACCTACCACCCGGGTGGACCTGAGCTGCCGTCTACCGGCTCAGCAGCCCGACTGATTTACATACTATGCGGTGCTTGCATTTTGCTTGCCTCATTGGTATATGGAATCGGATCAAGGCGCAAGCGAGAAAGGAGGATGAAATAGACCTTCTATTTTCACGGCATTTGCGCCGTGGGTTCGATTCGGATGATATAAATACAAAATTGAAAGGAAGAAAAAACCATGAAAAAGATTATCTCATTAGTTCTTGCTCTGATGCTGATGGCATCAATTACTGTGATGGCTTTTGCCGCTCCCGCCGAAACCGGTTCAATCACCATTAACGGTGTAGGCGAAACTGCAACCTATGAAATCTATTTGCTGCTTGACCTTGAAAGCTATGATGTAGCTTCCGGCGCTTATTCTTACAAAGCAAATGCCGCTTGGGCTGCATACCTTGCAACCGATGAAGCCAAGGCATATCTTTCTACCGATGCAGACGGCTACGTAACTTGGGCTGCTGCAGAGGATGATGTAACCAAGGCAACCTTTGCAAAGAAAGCCCTTGCATATGCAAAAAAGAACGGCATTGACCCCGTTAAGTCATCTGATAACAGCGGTGAGTTTGTTATAACCGGAACCATCGGTAAATTTGAAGGATTAAGCTTGGGCTACTATTTGGTAGACTCTACCGTTGGTGCTCTTTGCGGCTTGACTACCACCAACCCCAACGCTTCCATCAATGCAAAGAACGGCATTCCCACCATTGATAAGCAGGTTAAAGAGGATTCTACCAATCAGTGGGGCGCTGCCAACACTGCCGATATCGGTCAAACCGTCGAATATCGCGTAACCATTAATGTTCACGCAGGCGCAGAAAACTATGTTCTTCACGATGTTATGGAAAACGGCCTCACCTTCAAGGGTGTTACCGCTATTGAACACGTTGTTCCCGGCGTCGATACTCATACTGTTGGCACCGATCTTTACGAAGTAAATACCGACCCTGCTGATGTAACCGACGGTTGTGATTTTGAGGTTGTTTTCTCTTCGGAGCTTTGCGATGAGCTTGAAACCAATGACAAGATTGTTGTTCATTATGAAGCAATGCTCAACCGTAATGCCGTTATTGCCGGCGCAGGCAATGAAAATGCTGCATGGTTGACCTTTGGTGAAGGCGAATCATCTAACGAAGATGCAGTTACCACCTATACCTATGGCATTGATATTGTTAAGACCGACTCTTCCAACAAGCTTATTAACGGCGCTCAGTTCAGAATCTATGATGCAGCCACCGGTGGCAACGAGATTAAGGTTGTTCTTACCGATGACGAGACCGGCTATCGCCGCGCAAGAGCCGATGAAACCGGCGTTTCCATCGTAGTTTCAAACGGAAAAATTCGCGTTGTAGGTTTAGATAACGGTACCTATTATCTTGAAGAAACCGTAGCTCCCGACGGCTACAATAAGCTTTCTGCCCGTCAGAGATTTATCGTTTCCGATTCAAACCTTGATGCAGTCTTTAACGATGACATATATTCTACCGGTTCAGGTGTTCATGTTGTTAACAAGACCGGTTCTATGCTGCCCGAAACCGGCGGTATGGGAACTCTCATCTTCACTCTTATCGGTTGCATTGTTGTTCTTGGCGCAGGCGTTATTCTGGTAACCAAGAAGAGAATGTCTAAGATTGAGGACGCTCAATAATCTTTTCTATTGATTGATAATACCCGGCAGAGGCGTAAGCTTCTGTCGGGTATATCCCAAAAATATAACGATAGGGGGAGACCGATGAAAAAAAGAAAAACGACAACCGTAATTCTTTTGGTGACTTTTTTTGTGGGTCTGTCCGTGTTGTTATATCCTTCCATAAGCAGCTATTGGAACTCAAAAACTCAAAGTGAGGCCATCGTTGATTATGAATCAATGCTGTCTCAGTATAAACCTGAAGATTTTACAACGTTTTTTGAAGAGGCAGATGCCTACAACAAAAAACTGGCAGCACTTAAAGACCCTACTAATGAGTATAAAAAGCTGACCGAATACAATGACACCTTAAATATCGGCGGCAACGGTATGATGGGCTACATCACCATTCCCAAAATCAACCAAGAGCTGCCCGTTTATCACGGCACCTCTGATGCTGTGCTCAGCGTTTCCGTTGGCCATCTTGAGGGCACAAGTCTGCCCGTGGGCGGCGAAAGCACCCATTGTGTTGTATCTGCTCACCGCGGGTTGCCTACCGCTGTGCTTTTTACCCATCTCGACAGGATGGAAATTGGGGATACCTTCTGTTTTACCATTCTTGACCGCACCATTACCTACGAGGTGGATCAAATCCGCATTGTTGAGCCAAATGACTCAGGTTTGCTTCAGATAGAAGAAGGTAAGGATTACTGCACTCTGTTAACCTGCACCCCCTACGGCATTAATACGCAACGCCTTTTGGTGCGCGGCCACCAGGTGGATGAGTCTCAATCTCGCAATATTTATATTTCAAATGAAGCGTACCGCATAAAACCGCTTGTTGTTATGCCTATGGTTGCATTGCCCATCATTGCGGCTTTGCTGATTTATGTAATGGTTGCTCCGGCTAAAAAAGTATCTTCAGGGGAGGAGAGCTTGTGAAAAGACGAATTATACCCATAATATGCCTGGCACTGCTGTGCGCGGCCTTGCTTTGCCCCTTTAATACGCAGGCGGCCACCTCGGTGGACCCCGAGGCAGAGGCGAGTCTAACCTTAATCTATCAAAAGAACGAGGTGGCTTTTGCTGACCTTGAAATTGCCATATACCGAGTTGCGGAGGTGCTGCCCAACGGCACCTATGAGCTGATCGAGCCCTTCAGCACCTATCCCTTAAGCATTCACGGCATAACAAAGCAAGAGCAATGGGGCGCTGTGGCCGATACCTTGAGCGCCTATATAATTGCCAACCAAATTGATCCTGACCGTGAGGCAACCACCGACGGTGAGGGAATCGTCTCCTTTGCCAATTTGAAAACGGGCTTGTATATGGTGGAAGAGACGGTGGGCGAAAACAACAGCGGAACTTATTTGTTTAATAGGTTTATGGTTTATCTTCCTACACCTCAAGGGGACGGAAGCTATGACTATTCCATAGAAGCTAAGCCAAAATGCACGGGGTTTGTTCCCAAAACTCAATACAGAGTAACAAAGCTGTGGCAGGATGCAGGCCATCAGTCCGACCGCCCCCTAAAGGTTTCGGTAGATATTTATAAAGACGGTGAATTATACGAAACTCAGATTTTGAGCCCCCACAATGATTGGAGCTATGTCTGGTATGTATCCGAAGCTGACCATAGCAGTTGGACTGTGGTTGAGGGCGCTGTTTCTGAAAAATATACCGTTACCATAAAAAAGAGTGACTCAAGCTTTTCAATAGTTAACACTCACAAATCAGGTTCGCGGCCACCCGATGCCCCTCAGACGGGAGACAGCTCTACTCCCATACCAATGATTTTAACCATGTGCATTTCAGGTGTAGCACTGCTGATTTTGGGCATATATCGCAGGAGGCAGGCATGAAAAAAGCTAAGTTTCCCATAACTCTTGTGTTGGGCGCGGCGCTTATTGCTGTTGGCTTGTCTTTGCTTGTCGTCACTCAAATTAGAAGCCACATCGGCTTTCAAAACGCCAAGGCGGTTGTATCTCAAATGAATGAGATTCTGCCTGACGCAGGTCGGGGCGATTCTGTGCTTTATACAGGCGGTAGTATGCCTGCTTTGCAAATTGACGGCACCGATTATGTTGCAAAGCTTGAAATTGCGGCTTGCGACGTGAACCTGCCTGTAGCGGATGAATGGAGCAAAAACAAGCTTTTCAAAGCTCCTGCCCGTTTCAGCGGAAGTGCCTATGAAAATTCTATGGTTATTGGCGGTGCCGATTATCCCCATCAGTTTGCCTTTTGCGGCAAAATTGAAAACGGCACGGTGGTTAAGCTTACCGATATGACAGGTGCCATTTTTACCTATGAGGTTAAAAGGGTTGACAGGTCAAAAAAAGCCCAAAGCAAATGGCTTACGGATGCCGATTGTGATATGACGCTTTTTTGCAGAGATTTTTATTCGGGCGAGTATATTGCCGTGCGCTGTGACCTTACTTATAATAAATAACAAAAACACCCTTCAAACGTCAGCTTGAAGGGTGTTTTTTACATTATAAAGCTAAGTCCGAATGCCGATGCTGCTGCAGCAACGGCAACTATTATAAGAGGTAGATCCAAATAGGCAAGCACTAATGCCAGCAAGGTGCTTACAGCCGCCGCCAACATATTACCCGTTGAGTAAAATATGGCAGGAAAGGTCATTGCGGCCAAAACAGCATAGGGTAAATAGTAAAGCACACTTCTTATAAAAGGTGATTTAATTTGCTTTCTGAAGAGGGTAAAGGGTAACATTCTTACAAGATATGTTACCAAGGCCATAACGGCAATGTATATTATAACGCTCATTGTTCATCCTCCTTTACGGGGAAGAAGAGGGCAGTCACAACCGACGCCGCCAGCGCGCTTATAACAACTGCAAAGCCGCTGTTGATAAAGGGAACCAAATAATAGAGCGCGCAATTTATTCCTACAGCCAATGCAATGGCTAAAATGATTGGCTTGTGCTTTTTTGCAGGGGGTATTATTATGGCAATAAACATGCCGTAAAGCATTATTCCCATGCTTGCCGTAAGTGATGTGGGCAGAAAATTTCCTGCAAGACCGCCAAGCAGAGTTCCGCCCACCCAGCCAATCATTGGTGTTAAAATAAGTCCCTTCATATAGCTTGGTGTCAGCTTTCCCGGCTGAGCGATGGCAACGGCATATATCTCGTCGGTGATGCCGAAGGATACCAGCAGACGCTGAAGGGTGGAAAAGCGTGTGTCTGTTTTTTGCGACAGAGATATTGCCATAAGGGAGTAGCGTATATTTATAACAAGCTGAGTGATTATCATTTCAAGCAGAGTACCTGCCGCCGCAATAACCGCAACCCCTGCAACCTGACCTGCCGATGTAAGGTTGGTCAGCGATATTCCCACTGCTTCAAGCACCGACAGCCCTGCTCCGACGGCTGTAATACCAAACCCGAAAGAAACAGAAAGGTATCCCAATCCGATTGGCAAGCCGTGATACATTCCTTTAAAATAATCTTTGCGCATATTTAACCTCTTTGGTGTTTTTAACTTTAATATAATAACTCTATTGCAGCAAAAAGGCAAGAGCCAAACGATTGACATATCGCGATGCTTTTGTTATAATGGCGAATATTTATCGGAGATTGATTTATGAATTATTTTTTAAGTTTTGCCTTAATGGCTGTAATATATCTTGTCTTTGTGTTGCCTAAAACCCTTAAAAGGCCACGCCGAGCGGTACTGTGCTTTGTTTTTTACGTCTACCTGACCCTGGTGCTTTACAGAACGGTTATGCCCTTTGTTTTTGTGTGGAGCAAAAGCACCAATCCTGATTTTATGTCAACCGCAAATTTTGATCCCTTTGTTGATATAAAAATGCACCACGGCGGTGCCTGGAGAGAGGTTTTGCTCAACGGATTGCTGACCCTGCCTATGGGATTGATGCTGCCTATGATATTTAAGCCAAAGGGAAAAGCAATAGGCCTTTTGGCAACGGTATTTGCCGTGCTTTTAACCAGTGCCGCCATAGAATGTGTGCAGTTGTTTTATGTGTGGGCAAACGTGGGCTACGAGCGCATTTTCGACGTAACCGACCTTATAATGAATACTTTGGGCGGAGTCGTGGGGTATTTAATTTATTTCGCCGCGCACAAAATCAAGCACAAATAAAAAGCTCCCGTTAGGGAGCTTTTTTTAGTTAAATTCAAAAGATATTTTGGCGGTGTCGACACTTGATATAAAGTAGTGAAATTCTATTTGTTCCACCATATAAAAGGTTTTGTCGTCCATATTTATTCTGTACTTTGCCGAGTTTATGCCGTCTTTGTTGGGTGCCGCCTTAACAGAATCTATATATATTAATGTAGATTCTTCCATCATTTTAACCTCGGGCTGATGGTATGAGGTGTTTATCGGGTCAAATACAATGTGGTGATAAAGCTTTTCTTTTGCACGCTCCGGCTCGAAGGGCTTGTTGATATACAAGCTGTATCGACTTTCGGTAAGGGTGCTCTCGGTAAAGGCCATAGAAAACTGATAAAGATTGATGTGTGTGCCTTGGTCGTTTGGCAAATAGGTTAAAGGCACCGAACTTTCACGGGTGTTATACCTTACGGTAAATTCCGAAATATCGGATAATTTCAGAATTATAGATTTTTCTTTTTTTACGGTTTCGGTCTTTATAAGCAAAACGGTCAAATCTCTGCAATCAACGGCGTTGCTGATGACGCATTGAGCCAGGGCGATATACCCTCCGTTGATGCTGACGGTCGGCTTTTTGCTGTCATACACTCCGTCGGTCATTGACAGCAGGGCGGAGGCGGTTGGAAACTGCTCTTTGAAGCTGTCGTTAAACATAGGCCCTTTGCCCGATTTGGCAAATTCTGAAAGCTGCTTAAACTCATTTTCGCCTTCAGTTATCTCAGCCACCGAAATGTCAGAAACGCCAAAATGCTCAAAATCGTATTGAGGATTGCTTGTGTTTCTGAAAATCAGAGCGAGAATGCCTGTGATAAGCAGAACACCTATAACAATCATAGAAACATTTGATATGACACGGCGCTTTCTTGCTTCTTTTGATTCATAAGGGTCAAAGTGCATTTTTATCCTCCTAAAAGTGTTTTGCAAAGCTCAATAAGCTGCTCCATGCTCAGCTCTTCTCCACGGGCGGTAAGGGGAATTGAGCACTGCTGCAGCCCGTTTGTGACCGCTTGCTTGTCGCACCCGTCAAGGTGAGATGACAAACAGTTGAGCAGAGTTTTGCGTCTCATTGAAAAAGCGGCTTTAATAAGCTTAAAGAAGTTTGCTCTGTTAACCTCTTGCTCAATTCCCGAAACGGTCAGCTTAATAACGGCACTGTCCACATTGGGGGGCGGCAAAAAGCATTGTCTTGGCACATCAAGCACCAGCTCGGGGGAAGAGTAGTATCTTACCGCGGCGGTAACTGCGCCGCACTCTCTGGTGCCCATTTGGGCGCACAGTCGCACGGCTGCCTCCTTTTGCACCATAACGGTGATGCTTTTTAATTGGGGCAAGCTTTCAAGCAGCATCATAATTATGGGCGAGGTAATGTAATAGGGAAGGTTGGCGCACACCGAAAGTGGCATACCTTTAAAATGCTCGTCAATAATGCTTTGCAGGTCGCACTTCATAACGTCGGCAAAAATGACCGTTACATTGTCAAAATCCTTAAGAGTGTCGGCGAGAATTGGCTCAAGCTTTGTGTCAAGCTCGATGCAAACAACCTTTTTGGCTCTTTTGGCCAGCTCGCAGGTAAGCACGCCTGCGCCGGGGCCGATTTCTATTACACCCTCGCCGTCAATGTCAGCCAAACGGGCAATCTCGGGGCAGACGGAGGGGTCGACAATGAAGTTTTGCCCCAAACCTTTTTTAAGATTAAAACCGTTTTTTTCAAAAATACGGTGCAAAGTTTTAACATCCGTTAGGTCGTACATAGCCATTTCTCCTGTGAAAAATCGAGTGTTAACCTATTATAACACAAAATAAACAATAAAAACAATATTTTTGATGACAAATATAAAACTTTATGATATAATACATTTAATTTGAAATAATATGGCTATTTATCAGTATTTGGAGGTCCGCAAATGTTAAACAACGCATACGAAATTATTATTGAGGTTTTAAAGCCCGTTATTGAGTCTCAAAAATTTACCCGCCAGGGTGATGAATATGTCTTTACCAACAGCAAAAAGGCGTTCAGAATTAACTACAACGCAGAAAAGCATATATTTGAGCTTGATGTTGCAAATCTCGAGGGCGGCGAAGCAGAGTTTTACAACATTTCAAACTATCTGTTTGACGAAACTTCAGATGAGCGCGACGCCCGTTCGGTTGGCGGCGACTTTTTAGACAGTCTTAACAACGACCTGGGAATTCAACGTTCTGTGGCACTGCGCAGAAAGGATATTTCATTGCCCTCAAAGGCAAGTGCGGATGCCACCCCCGGCATCGAGGCCTTTGCCAGCCGTTTTCTCACTCTTTTCCCTGCATACAAAGATGTTTATAAAGACAGCGTTGCACAGTATAACGGCTTTTTGCCCGACCACTTCTTTTCTAAAAACGCAGCACCCTTGCTTGCAGACGTTATGGCAAACGGTGAAACCAAGCAATTTGTAAAGCTTGTTAATATGCTTGACGAGTACTATGTTGACGGCGATAACGAGGTTCAAAGCACCATAACTTACTCCATTATGGGCGAGATGTTCCGCGCCGATGGTTCAACCTGCGCTAAATTTATCGAGCTTTGCAATGCTAACGAGATAGGAACTCATCTTATTACACCTGCCGAGTGTATGTATAAATATGTAATTAAAAAGAACAAATAATTAACTAATTGCCTTTTATTGGAGGTGACACCATGGCAAAATGTGAAAAGTGCTCTGCTGAAATTACTGAGGGTATGTCTCTTTGCGCGGCGTGTTTGGCTGAGCAGCAAACATCTACAACCGCCTGGTCGCGTCCGGGTGCAGTTGTGAACTCGGGCAACAGCTATGTTAAACCCGTGCAAGAGGAGGTTGCTCCTGCAGTGACTTCTTCAAGTGAAACATCCGAGCAGCCGGAATCGATTCAGCAGACGGTGCCGACCAACAGCGAGCTTGACAGAAGAATAAGACAGACAGAATTTTTCAATACCGTTTCAGGTGTGGAAGAAGAGCGTATAGAAGCAGATATAGACGATTTATATCCTCCCACAAGCTTGCTTGAGGTGCCCTTCC
This sequence comes from Acutalibacteraceae bacterium, assembly GCA_045648425.1. Classification (GTDB taxonomy): domain Bacteria; phylum Bacillota; class Clostridia; order Oscillospirales; family Acutalibacteraceae; genus RGIG2206. The sequence continues at coordinate 12,745 of JAZRNV010000126.1, forward strand.
GTGATACAGAGTATAATCTTGGCTACAAAATTCCCAAGATGAAAATGGTTATCTCAAAAAAGACTCGACGCAAGATCCTTTTGAGCAGCTTGATAGTTTCAACAGTAGCTATTCTTATTGCCGGATTTATAACCCTTGAAAGCATTTTTGGGTTCTTGCCCCATGTGGTAGATACCCCCGTTCTTTATGTTAAGTCAAACAATCTTTATCTTACCGATACCAACGGCAAGCGCCCTGAGCATTTTGCTTTTGAAGGCAATGCTTATCAGCTGGCTATGAACGCACAAAGAGTTGAGTTTTCACCCTATAGCGATGACGTTTTTGTTGTAAAGGATTACAACTCAAAGCTTGACAACTATTCTCTTTACATACGGCGCGATATGGAGGTATCCGGCCAAGGCAGCTTGGTGAACAATGATGTTCACGGTCCCTTTAAATATATGCAAAAGGGCAAAGCCATCATATATCTTAAAGGTACCTCTTCTTTCGACTTAATGCTCTACAACATCGAAAATGCAGAATCGACCCGAGTTGTCTACGGTATTGAAAAGTTTGCTATGCTTGATGACAAACGGGTTGCCGTGCAAAAAACCTCGGGCGAGGTTGGCGTAATCGATGTTACACGTCCTACTAACGAAGCTTATACCCAGGTTGCTCAGGATGTAGAGGGCGCCTATTTCGATGATGAGGTATGCCCATCCTTCTTTTACATCAAAAAGCTGCGCAACACCGAAACAGGAGAAGAGGTCAGCGACCTCTATCGCTATGCAGGTGATAAGAGCGAAAAGGTTGCAACCAATGTAGAAAGCTTGGTTTCGTACAGCTGTGCAGAAAACTGGGCGTACTGCACGGGCGATAACCATTTTGAGCTTACCGTTGGCGATTTGATTGAAGACGACTGCGAAAAGCTTGACTATGAATCAACCGTAGGTGTCGATTGGGGCTTCGATATCAGCTCGGAGATGGTTATAATGCTAAAGCGTATGGCCCTTCGTAAAAACGCTTTTTCAATGAAAATACCCTTCGAATCCTATGCGCTTTCTTACTACAAAGCCGGTGAGCTCACAACAATAAGTGAATATTGCACTAAGGTTGTTTTCACAGGCGAGCATACAGATGATGATAAAAAGAATGAATACGGTGATGTGTTAAACGGCGCCGCTATCGTATATGAAAGCTTTGAGCCGGGCAAAAAGCCCATTGTGTTCAGCGAGCTTACAAACGAAATGCTTAATCAAACTTATCTTGTCAGCTACATCACAGAGGTAGCCGGCACATACACCTCAACTGTATACTATACTGCAGCCGTTAAGGATAAAACCACCAAGCTGAACTATTCTCATATTGAAGATGATCACATTAGCTTCTCTAAAAAGTTTGACGCTCTTTATTACATAGATTATGAGAGTGAAAAGTCTGAAAAAGGCGATCTGATGCAGATTAAGCTTACAGGTAAGGGCTTTTCAAAAGCTGAACCCATTGCTACCGATGTAACCGATTTTTGTTTGCTTGCCGACGGCACGGTGCTGCACGTTGATGATGATAAAACAATTTATGCAGGCAGTGAAGCGCTGTCTCACAGAATCAGCGGATACACCGTCAACAAATCGGCCGATGCAGTGGCAATACTTGCAGAAACCACCGATACGGGCAGCCGATTGGTGATCTTTACAGACCGCACAAAAAAAGCCATAGCAGAAAGCGTTAAAACCGTTTGCTTCAGTGACGACAAAACCTTGTCGTTTATAAAAGATTACGATAAGGTTGCAGGCGGCGGGGACTTTTATATTTGCAAAAAGTTCAATACCGTTTCGAGAATTGATTCGGGCGTATCTTCCGTGGTAAAGCTTAAATATTAAAAAATGAATTTTAAAACACCTTCCCACATATAGTTAAGGGGAGGTGTTTTAATTTGCAAAAATCAACGGGTAAAAAAAGTATCTTCAGCTTTATGTATTTTCAAACGGTTGTCTTTTTGATAATAGCTATTGTGATGCTTTTGTTAAAAATGATATTTCCCACTTGGTATGCAGATGCTTTGTCTCCCATTAAAGCTATGTTTAATGAAAAAACCTCCGTAAACCCGGTGAAGCCGCAAGAGGAGCCCTCCCATAAAACGCAACCTACCGACGATGACGATGATAAAACCACAACGGTAACTACCGATGAGTTTATATATGACTACGAGGTGGGAATGGAGGATTCCGAAAACGCACAATATGTATTTGACTTGGGCCTTGTGCGACAAATGTCAACCGCCAAAACCTCCTCTTTTAAAATGACCATGCCCCTTAAGCCCATTAGGGTTAGTTCTCCTTTTGGCTATCGGGTTAACCCGGTTACGGGCAACTACGGAATGCACGGCGGCATTGACCTGAGTGCAGACAGTGGCACAAAAATCAAGACGGTGCTGTCGGGCAAGGTGCTTAAGGCAAAATACAGCTCTGACTACGGTAATTTTGTTACTGTTGACCACGGTGACGGACTGGTTACTCTTTACGCTCATTGCTCAAAGCTTTTGGTAAAGCCGGGGGAGGAGATTGCACAAGGTGATGTGATTGCTCTCGTGGGCAGTACGGGCAGGTCGACCGGCCCCCATCTGCACCTTGAGGTGAGGATTAATGATGTGCGTATAAACCCGGCTTATTTTATTGATGGGTTAAGAGAATCGTGACCTTTAAGCTGTGGGGTATATCCTTTGAAATAAGATTTATGTTTGCTGCAACTGTGGCGTTGCTTTTGTGCGTTGACCGATTTAACGTGGTGGTTCCCTCTCTTTTATCTGTGGCTGTGCACGAATGTGGGCACCTGCTGGGCATGGCCTTGTGCGGCATAAAGCCCGACCGAATATCTTTATCGGGCTGCGGGGTGATAATCGACACTCATCAGTGGTCGAGTCGGTGCAAGGGCAGCATCATTGCGCTTATGGGGCCCGCGGCCAATTTGTTGCCTGCCTTGATTTTGCCGCGAGGAACATTCAAAATAGCGATGCTTATTAACGGCCTGTTCAATCTTATGCCCATTAACGGCACTGACGGTGGAGATGTGATAGGGTATGCCGCAGAAGGGATGATACCCAAAGTAAAATGGCTTTTTTTGACGGTAAACATCCTTTTCATTGCAGCAGTTTTAACCGTTGGATTGCTGATTTTTGTAAAAAGCTTTAATCCCACATTGGTGACGGCATCAGTGTATTTTGCCTTGATATTTGTGGCATCAGAAAAATAAAGGGCCTGCCTGTAAAAAAACGGGCGGGCTTTCGTGCGTTTTGCACAAAAACATCAGTATAATATTTAACTTAAAAATATTGCAATAATTTTTGGGTTAGTGTATAATTACTGTAACTATATTTAGAGGTAGGGGATTTAAGTGTTAAATAGAATTATTGATAATGTAGAAAAGGTTATAGTGGGCAAACGCGACGCCATAAAAATGGTGCTTACAGCCCTTATATCCAACGGCCATGTTCTTATTGAGGACGTGCCCGGTGTCGGTAAGACCAGACTTATCGCAGCTATAGCAAAATCTGTCGATTGCTCTTTCAGGCGAATCCAGTTTACTGCAGACGTTTTGCCCTCTGACGTAACCGGTTTCTCTGTCTACAATCAAAAAAGCGGCGAGTTTGAATTTAAGCCCGGCGCAATTATGAGTCAGCTTGTGCTTGCCGACGAAATCAACCGTACTTCTCCCAAAACTCAGGCCGCATTGCTCGAGGCGATGGAAGAAGCACACGTAACCGTTGACGGCATTACATACGATATGGAAAAGCCCTTTATGGTTCTTGCAACCCAAAACCCCATTGAGTTTTTGGGCACCTTCCCGCTGCCTGAGGCACAGCTTGACCGTTTCTTTATGAAGATATCTATCGGTTATCCCGGCAAAGAGGATGAATCTGCAGTTCTTAATATGCATCAGTTGCGTGACCCCTTCCTCGATCTTGAGGCGGTAGCAACAGCAGAAGATATTATTAAAATTCAGCAAGAGGTTAAAAAGGTGTTTGTGCACGATTCGCTTAACGATTACATTGTTTCCATCGTGTCTGCAACCCGTAACCACCCCAGCATTATGCTCGGCGCCAGCCCCCGTGCATCCATCAGTCTTTATCGTGCCGCACAGGCAACTGCTTATATTGCAGGTCGTGACTATGTAGTGCCCGATGACATTCAAAAGATGGTTGTCCCCATTGTTGCTCACCGTATTGTTTTGGGTCAGGAAATGCGCTTTAACAACACCACATCTGAAGATTTGGTTGCAGAAATTCTCAAGACCATACCCGTTCCCACCGGCAAATAAGACAGAGCCAATAATTCTAACACGCCGAGCGGCTTAGCTATGGCGCAGAAAGAGTGCTTTAATGTTATCTAACCGTATATTTTATTTGGTTGCCTTTTTTGCGGTGTGGACTTTGGCAAGTTTCCAGCAAAATCTTGTAACCAGCATTATGGTATATGCAATGCTGCTGTTGCCTGTAATATCCTTTTTGCTGATGCTGTTTGCCTTTTTAAGTCTTGATGCCAAGCAGACAACCAACCGAACAATTTTATACAAAGGCGACACAGTGCGTATAAGCTTTAATGCGCGCTGTCGCTTTGCTATATCCTTTGCCTATCTTGATTTGCGCATCAACCGCGCATACAAGTCAAAATTCCGCATCAAAAGGGCCGACTCGGTGCTTTGCTCCTGCTTTGGGCAGGGTGTAGGCGTCAAGTTTGATGTCGATTGCCCCTATCGCGGCATTTACCACGTGGGCGCACGAAAGGTCAGAGTGGTTGATATGCTTGGCCTTTTTGCCTTAAACAAAAAGATAGATTTGTGCCGCGTCACCGTATATCCCCGAGTCAGTGCCTTGGTGGGCTTAGAGATAGATAACCGCCTTGTAGGTCAGGAATCGGTCACTAAAAACGCACTTAAAAAGGATGATATTCTTATTTCTCATGTGCGTCCCTATACGGCAACCGACCGTCCCAAGACAATTCATTGGAAGCTGAGTTCAAAGCTTAATGAGCTTATGGTTAAAAACTATGAGCCCCTTAAAGAGGTCGGCGTTGTTGTTATTCTTGATTTTAACAGCAAAAACGATCTGAAGCAAAAAGAACGCATAAACAATGAAGATAAAATTATTGAATGCGGCCTTTCCGTTGTGGCCAACTGCATCGCAGATATGCTTACCGCCAAGGTGGTGTATATGCCACAGTCAAAGGTTCTTGAGCATCACAACGTTGACGATGTTCAAAATTACCCGCCTCTTTACAATCTGCTTGCCTGTGTAGAGGTTGACGGTAATACCGATATAGCAGACACTTTGAGGGCGTTTGTTACCGACACAAGCTGCGGCTGCAATATAGTTGTCGTTACCGACCGCACAAATGATAAGCTTCGCACCTCATTCCGAGAGGCAACCAACGCAGGCAACAAGCTTACTCTTATGCGAGTTGTGGGCGAAAGTGAAAAGCCCGAAAAATGGCAAGAAGAAGTTAAAAGATTTATGGCCGACGGATTTAAGTCGGTTGCAGTACCCTCATCACACAGAGGACCTATTATTTTTTAAGAAAGGGGTGACCGGATATGAAGCAAAAAAGCTTTCTTGTTGATTGGATAATACGTCTGGTTTTATGCCTTATGTATTCCAATTCATTGGCATTGGCGGTGTCCGGCGGCCTTTCTATATCCGTTAAGCCGATCGTTTTGGTTTTGATGTGCAGCTTTGCAACCATCTGCTTTTTTATGATGTTCGGCTTTAAAAAGGTATCAAAGTATATTTTGCTTGGCTTTTTAGCGCTTATAGTAATAGCTGTTATTGCCTTTGTTATAATGTGCCTTACGGGTGCAATAAATTTTGCAGTTATTAAGCAATATATCCTTGACCTTATGGGTGGCTACAAGCGAATCAATGAAAAGATTGCACGCATAATTGTTATCGTTCTTACGGTGGGTTTAAGCTTGCTTTCTGCATTTTTGCTCAGCCGAAAGGTGTTGTTCCTTCCTTCTGCAGCCGTTGCGCTGGGCATCTTTATGCTGCAGCTGCTTTTCGGCAATATATTTGCCTTTGGCGCCTACGCTGTGCTGATTTACACTATAATTATAATGGGCATATACAGCGTGTTCACCCGCTTCGAGGCGATGTCCGGGGGCGTAGATTTTGGATACAAGCGCCTCGGGCTTTTGGCAACCTGCCTTGTTTGCACGGTAGCAGTTGTTGTTTTGACGGTTGCATTTCCTTTTGCAAATGAGTATTCTCAAACCTACTCTATTGAAGATTTAAACCCCAACGCCTTTACCAATCGCGGCCAGGGCTATTTCCAGCTCGCATCAACGGGTGTGGGCACCAGTGACGGATATCTGGGCGATACCTTGCGACTTAACTTTGATGAAAACTTCACAATAACCTCAAAGCACCCCACATATATTGTTGCAACCTATAATGACACCTATACAGGCACCGGTTGGAAGGTGCTTGACGGTCAGGTCACCAAATATGAGGATGATGAAGATTCAAAGCGCCTTATTCTTAATGCCGAAAAGATTTCTGAGGCATATGCCGACAACGAGGTTGTTGAGCTTGACGGCCTTACAAAAATCGAGTTTTTAAAGGCGGCAGGCATTGAATACACAATTGACGATGTAAAAATCACCATGGGTGACAGCGATAATTATTTCCGCACGGTGTACAGAACAAGCAACCTTGTGGATATTGAGAAGCCCGCAAAACGAGTTCTTTGGACAGATATAGATAACAATCTTTACACCAATTTCTATATGAAAAAGAACTTGTCATATAATCTTAAAACCGTCAATTATGACATTAATGAGGTTTATGCTTATCTTAGAAGCGATAAGTATAAAGATGGGCAGGCAGCATCTGCTAAAATTAACAAATACACCGTAAATACCTATAAAGAACGGGTATATAAGGATTATGTTACTTTGCCCGAAAAAATGCCTCAGCGAGTAAAAGACCTTTCTCTTCGCATTGTTGCTGACAGTGAGGCCACATCAAGAATTGACCAGGTTTGGTCGTTGATGGAGTATTTGTGGCGTTACCGTTACCGCACCGGCTTTGAAGAGGGCAAGACGGGCACCGATTATGTAGACAAATTCCTCTTTGGTGACAGTCTTACCGACGAACCCAGTGAAGAGTATTACGGCGGCTACTGCACGGGCTTTGCCTCATCTTTGGCTGTTATGTGTCGCTCTGTGGGCATCCCTGCACGCTATGTCGAGGGCTTTTCTCCTGCAGCCGAAGCAGGTGAGAACATCGCCATTGACAACTCATATTCTCATGCTTGGGTTGAGGTTTATTTTGACGGAGTGGGCTGGGTTATGTTTGAACCCACCACCCACGATGCCGACGCTCTTTACGGCATAAAAACCGACGATTACCGCATCAAGCCCGACGAGCCGGAAGATCCTGATGAGGATGAACCCGAGGAGGATGAACCCGACGAAGATAAACCTCAAGATAACCCTGTGGAGGATGAGCCCCAGGCAACTCCCGAGGTACCTGACGGCGATATAATCAATGATGGCTCTACTATTGGCGACGCACCCTTGTTTGAGTCTGAAAGCGGATTTAAGATAACCCTTAAGGATGTTCTTTTTGTACTGTGCATTTTGGTTGGCATTTGCATTATCGTTATGATACCCATTGCTATCGTAAACCATCGCAAGCGTCAAATTGCCAGAATGTATAAGCTGGAAACCAAGGCCTTTGCCTTTGTAATATGGCGCGAGCTTGGTCGAGTGCTTAGGTATGTCGGCCTTAAGAGAGAAAAGGACGAAACGGTTCACGATTATCTTAAACGCATCAGCGATAAGTGCGGGCAGCAAGCTATATATGATGCTTACGCAAGCTTCGATAAGGCACTTTACAGCAACGAGCAAATGACCGATGATGACCGTGCCTATATCGCAACCGCGTATAAGCTGTGCGACCTTTACGCAATTAATCACAGCAAGCGATTCTGGTTTAATATAAACCGTTATCTCTTGCACAGAATGTAATATCTAAAGCAAAGCATTCAAATCGAAAGATTTGGATGCTTTTTCTATTGACAAAAAGGTCAAATGTTGATATAATTGTATCAAATGAGACGATTTGAGGTGTTTTATGAGTAAAATATCTTTATTTAAAGGGTTGAGTGATGCCGAGATTGAGACCATTGTTAATCATCCCGAGTGCACTCAAGAGAGCTTTAAAGCCAACAGCGAAATATATTCTGCGGGTCAGTATCGCCGTGCGGTTGGGGTGCTGCTTTCGGGTAAAGCTGTGGCTAAAAGCGGAGATAATAACGGCGTAATTGTGCGATGTCTTTCAAAGGGTGAGTGCTTTGGTGTAGCGGCAGTGTTTGCAACCGATGACAAGCCCTATGTATCAAGCATTATTACAAAAAGCGATTGCACCGTTCTCTTTATACCCGAAGAGGTAATTCAGATTTTTATTGCTAAATACAACACCTTTGCTATAAATTACATCTCATTTCTTACAGGGCGAATCCAATATCTTAACCGATTGGTAAGCGCCTATTCGTCCCCAAATGTTGAGACAAAGCTGGCCCGATTTATTTCGGCCTATATTGACGGAGAGGATGTACCCTTTGACCTTAATATGACCAGCTTGTCAAAATCATTGGGCATTGGTCGTGCCTCTCTTTACAGAGCGCTTGACAGTCTTGAAGATGCCGGTGTAATACGTCGCGATTCAAAACGCATTTTAATTACCGACATCAAAAAGCTAAAACAATATTAACGGAGGTTTTGTTATGAAAAAAATTCTTTCTCTTATTCTTGCAACTCTTATGGTCTTGTGCCTTTTTACAGGTTGCATTAATGGTGATGACGATAAAGTGTCTTCTGCTGCATCTAAGGAGCAACCCTCATCACAACCCGCAGTTAAATATGATGTTAAACTGGCCGCTTTAAAGGGCCCCACAGGTATGGGTATGTCTTATTTGCTTAAAGATGCAAATGACGGCAAAACTCTCAACAACTATGATTACGAGATTTACAACGGACCCGAGGAAGTAACGGCAAAGCTTATATCAGGTCAGGTTGATATTGCAGCTCTGCCTACAAATGCGGTTGCAACCCTTTACAATAAATCTAACGGCAAGGTTAAAATTCTTGCCCTCAACACCCTGGGTGTGCTTTATCTTGTCAGCAAGGGCGACAGCATCAAAGATGTTGATGACCTGAAGGGCAAAACCATTTATGTCAGTGGCCAGGGTGCCACCCCCGAGTATGCTTTGTCATATGTGCTTGAGCAAAACGGACTCAAGGTTGGAAAAGATGTAAAGTTCGACTTTACTTACTCTAACCATGACGATTTGGTGGCCTTTGCCGCCTCGGGCAAAGCGGATGTTGTTCTTCTTCCCGAACCCAAGGTTACAGCTTTGCTCACTAAAAACAACGAGCTCAAGGTGGCTTTTGATCTTAATGATCTTTGGGCATCCGCAGTGGCTGACAGCGATAACAAAGACAGTATTATTGCAATGGGCTGCATAGCTGTTAATACTGCCTTTGCAGAAAAGAATCCTAAGGCCGTAGCCAACTTTGTGAAAGAGTATGAGCAATCGGTCAACAAGGTTAACAAAGATCATTCTGCCGCCGCTCAGGTTATTGCAGAGCTTGAACTTGTTCCTGCCGCTCCTATTGCGCTTAAGGCCTTGCCGCGCTGCAATATTGTGTGCATCACCGGCGAGCAGATGGTAAGTAAGGTAAGCAACTTCTACAATGTGCTTTACACAGCTAATCCTAACTCAATTGGAGGAAAGCTGCCCGATGAAAACTTCTACTATATTGTCAAATAAAGCAATAAGATATACTTTAATAACTGCTATATGGCTTCTTATATGGCAAGGGGTCGCTATGCTTATAAACGAGGAGATACTTTTTGTATCTCCTTTAAGTGTTGCCAAGGCATTGATTGAAATGGGTGCTACAAAAGAATTTTGGTTATCCCTTGTCTTTTCTATATGCCGTGTGCTGGGTGGATTTATCGCCGGTTATATTATCGCTTTTTTAATGGCGGTTACCGCACATAGGTTTTCCTTTTTTAAAGATTTTATTTCACCCATAATCAACATTGCAAAGTCAACACCGGTAGCATCTTTTATAATATTGGCTCTTATGTGGCTGGGCAACGAAACCGTGCCTGTTATAATAAGTATGCTCATGGTTATACCCATCGTGTGGAGTAATACCTTGTCGGGCCTTGATAATATAGATGTTGGACTGGTTGAAATGGCCAACCTGTATAAAATGCCTTTTTTCAAAAAAGCGAGGTTGGTTTATATACCGTCTATATTTCCTTATATGCTTTCTGCATCGGGCTCAGGATTGGGCCTTTGCTGGAAGGCGGGCATAGCGGCAGAGGTTATTTGCCGCGCCATTCCGTCAATCGGTGACGAAATATGGAAAACCAAGTTTTATATAGAAACCGACAAAATGTTTGCGTGGACTGCAACGGTTATATTGCTTAGCGTTTTGTTTGACTATATTATTCGATTATTGTCAAAAGCCGCCTATAAGTATTTGTCGTCAGAGGAGGAAAAGCAGGATGAAGCTTAACAATATATCCCTGTCCTTCAATGGCAAGCAGGTGCTTAAAGATATAAGCTTTGATATTCCCCAAAGGGGCATAACAGCTGTTGTGGGCCCGTCGGGATGCGGTAAAACTACACTTTTTCGAGTGATTGCCGGCCTGCAAAAGCCCGACAGCGGCAGCATAACTGACCCACCGCAGGTTATATCCTATGCATTTCAGGAGCATCGGTTGTTGCCGTGGCTCAGCGGCATTAAAAATGTTATGAGTGTGTCAGATTCCGATGATGAAGCTCGGGCGTATTCTTTGCTGAACAGCTTGGGCATAAACAAAGAGGATGCATTAAAACTGCCTGCAAAGCTTTCGGGTGGAATGAAGCAGCGCGTTTCAATAGCTCGTGCTGCATATATTGATGCCGATTTGTATTTGTTTGATGAACCCTTTTCGGGTCTTGATGCTGAAAACATAAACAAAGTGGTGCTTTTGATGCAGTCAATCGCGCAAAATGCTGCTGTTGTTGTAATCACTCACGAGCATACACAATTATTAAATCCTGCTGTAACCTTAAATTTGGAGGAGCCGAAATGAAAACAATAAAGAGCTTTTTGGTAAACCACGACATATTGACCCCCGGTGTATATGTTTCCAGAATTGACAGAGATGTGGTGACCTATGACCTTCGCTTTCGCCATCCCAACAGGGAAGAGGTGCTGCGAAACGATTCAATTCATACTATTGAGCATTTGTTTGCTACCTATGTTCGCAACAGCCGTTATTCTGACTGTATTATTTACTTTGGTCCGATGGGGTGTCGCACCGGATTTTATTTTCTTACCTGCGGTTTGACCGACAAACAGGCGCTGGAAATAGTTAAAGAGGGTATGGCCTTTGTTAAGGATTACCAAGGTGAAATACCCGGCACAACTGCAATCGAATGCGGCAATTATAAAGAGCATAGTCTGGAATATGCAAAGATAGATGCTGCTCGCTACTGTGAGGAAATCGCATCCTGGACTGTGGACGATATGCAGTATAAAAACTGACAAACGCCACAATATATATTGGTAAACTTGCAAAACTGTTGACAAATATTACAAAATACTTCAAAAAGGTTGCAAAGTTGTAACATTTACGGTATAATT
>JAZRNV010000127.1:0-9003 GCA_045648425.1 Acutalibacteraceae bacterium
AGCGCGATCTGACTTCATATAATATATTTGGTGAATCCTTAGAATCGCCGTAATAAGTATTAATATAGAAAAATCTTGGACCAGTCCAACAGATGTATTCGTATCCTCTTTCTTCTTCAACTGATTTCGCACTATCTTGAATAAACGTCATTGGTGCTAAATAGTATTTACTTCCTTGATATTTGATTGTTTCATCGTCAACAAATTCAATAATATTATGCGTTTTTTCATCCAAAAGAAATCTGTCCCATAAACCAAGGGTTACTTCGTTTAAAACACCATTGGTTTTCTCTGTCGAACAAGCCGATAGCGATAGCATTAAAATGATAAAGACTAATATAGTAGTTATTATTTTGCGGAACAACTTCATATTATCACCGACCTTTATTGTATTATAGCATAAAAGCGGCAAAGCCGCAATACTTATTCATTATTCATCAGCGTAAGCGACTTCAATATTCATTATTCATTCGAAAATCCGTTTTTTAATGAATAATGAATGATGAAAAAGGAATAGTGAAAAATACAAACAAAAATCCGCCCTCTTTCGAGAACGGATTTTCGTTTGGAGCTGGAAATGGGATTTGAACCCACGGCCTACTGATTACGAATCAGTTGCGCTACCACTGCGCCATTCCAGCATATAAATATTACCGTGATATTATATCAATTTAAGCAGGGCGAGTCAAGGACTTTTTGCACTTCAATAAACATAAAACAAAAAAACCGACTAAAAATTAAAAAAAGTCCTTGACATACCTCGTTCGCTTTGATATAATACTCCTGCCGTTCAAAAAAACGGATGAATATGCGAGCATGCTGGAATAGGCAGACAGGCACGTTTGAGGGGCGTGTGTTTCACGACGTGTGGGTTCAAGTCCCACTGCTCGCACCAAAAACCGACCTTTTTAGGTCGGTTTTTTTGCAAAGCAACAAAATAGGAGTGACGTTTTAATGGCTGAATTTTTTGCTTATTTCTTTGGCAAAGGTGACACGGTTGAATTTACCAACTTTTCATTGGCACATATATTGCCCATCTTGGTGGCTTGCTGTGTAATCTTTTTGATTTACAAATTCCGCGACCCTCTGCAAAAGAGCAAGTTTGAAAGAACCATTCGTTATATTCTCGGTTTTGCGCTTATAATATGCGAAATGTCTTACTTTTGGCGTTTGGTGGGTGTTCCTGAGTTGGGAGCAAACCCCATCGACCATTTACCTATAACCGTTTGCGGATGGACCGTTATATTTTGCAGCTATATGGTTGTGGGCAAATCACAGACTCTTTTTGATATTTCATATTTTTGGCTCTTTTCAGGCACTATTTTCGGTCTGCTCACTCCCACAGTTATTACATACACAGGTCCCACCCGCTACAGATATTATCAATTCTGGTGTGAGCATTTGTTGGGATACGTTGCAGTATTCTATATGATTTTTGTGCACAAGATGCGTCCTACTTTTAAATCTATGGCAAAATCATATGCTGTGTTGGCAGTGCTTGCAGTTATTGCCTACACCGCCAACCAAATTTTAGGACCCGGCGCCAACTATCTGTTTATGGCAAAGCCCGAAGACACTCCTTCTATTTTGGATATTTTACCCCCCAACTTCTTGCTGCGCGTTGTAATTATGGCCGCAGTTATTACCCTGCTTTTCTTCCTTTCTTACCTGCCGTGGTTGGTAAAGGATTTAAAGGCCAAAAAGAAAAAAGCCGAATAAACAAAACAAAAAACGCACCACAGCCGTAAAAGAGCTGTGGTGCTTTTTTTAAAGATGCGTTTTTATGCGATCAAAAGCAAATATTCTGAAATCATTGGGATTAAGCTCACGGGCAACAGCTATGGCCTGCTCTGCTTCATCCTGCTTGCCGAAGCCCAGCAAGGCAAATGCCTTTAAAATATGGCCTTCGGTCAGGTTGGTCTTTTCAATGTTATACTCAAAAGGCATAGGTGAAGGTGAGCCGACACCATAGTAGGTGCGGAGGTCTTTATTGACAATAAAGTTATCGGCCGAAGCCACCATTTCATCAAGCACCTGCTGTGCCCCGGATGTGTCACCCAGTTTAACCAGAGCCAAAGCTCTGAACAAAGAAAGCTCCGAAACGGCAGCTTTATAAACTGCGGCCTCTTTATACGCTTTTTCAGCTGCCTCACCCCTGCCCTGCTTTTCATAGAGCTTGCCAAGGAAGTAAAAAATGTGGGCCTCCTGGTTAAAGAAGGTTTTAGCTTCACCGTATGACTTAGGCATATTTACACCGTCAAAATACATACGCTCGGCCTTGGCCTCTTCCCCGCCGTCTGCAAGCTCAATGGCGAAAAGGGTGTGCATCCAGGCGTGTTGTTTGGTCAGCTTTCCCTCACCGCCCTCGTAAATATGAAAACGCTTATATTTTGCCATATCTATAGCGGTTTGAAAATCGCCCTTTTGGCAGATAAGGGTGAGCTTATCCAGATAGCAATCGTCTCGCTCTGCCAACAGTTCAGGATATTTGTCATAGACAGCCAACCGCTCATCAACCGAACGGTTCATATTCTTAAGCAACTGCTGATACTCTAAAAGCAAACGGGGGTCATCACCCTTATATTGCAAGGCGTTTTCCATAGCAAGCTTGGCCTTTTGGGCATCTCCTGCCTTATCAAAGTAATAAAGAGACAAATTACGCCAGGCCTTGCCGTGTGAAGGATTAAGAGTTACGCAGACCTCCCACTCCTTGGCCGCATCGGTATATCGGAAGCGGTCATAACAGAGACAGCCCAGGTAATAATGTGCGTTGGGTGCATCCCACACCTCGCAGGCATATTTAAGCACGGCTATATCTTCGTTTCTGTTGGGGAAGCAATAGCCGGTTTCAAGCAGATCGGCAGCCCTTGCAAGTGCAGCTCCGTTCTTGCCCAGCTTGTGCTGACAGTAGGCCTTGTAATAGTTGACCATAGGGTAGGCGTCATCGGCCAAATCAAGAGCGTAAAGGGCATCCTCATAAAATCCGGCCTTCATATAGTCAGCAGCAACATCTATAAGGTTGTCGGCCTTGCGGCAAAACTGCATCAAACGAGCGTCCATATCGGCATGATAAGAATACTCTATCAGTGCAAAAAGATCCAACAAATCATCTTTAGTATTTGCCTCGGCGCAGGCAGCGGCACACTCACAGCCCAGATGACGTTTGATGGCCGCTTTGAGATTTTGTGCGTTGGTGTGACCCTTATTAAGACCAACAGACTCATCAAGCTTTTCAAGGGCTGCCACATAATCGCCCTTGCGGCAATCCAGGCAGGCCAGCTCATACATTGCAGCGCTGCGATGGGTATAATTCCACGCGGCACGATAGAAAATGTCATAGGCCTCGTCATACCTTTCAAGATAGGTCAGCGCAAGCCCCTTGAGATAAAAGGCCTCTGTATCGGTGGGATGCTGATTGCGGCTTGTAAGACGTTTTATTGCGACATCACAATATTCCACGCACTCGGCAAAGCGTCCGTTCTTAAGGCAAAGGCGGGCCATGGAGGTGTTACATCTTATATCCCCTGCATCGCGTGCAATACCCTCGAGATAATAATCCTCGGGGCGATAGTTGTGCTGCTTGTACTGCTCAAGATGGTAGCCGTTGATATATAATTCTTCAACCGTTGCAATCTCGCAAGGACGCTTGACGGGCTCGCGAACATCTATGGGGGTCTTTTGCCCTCTTATATAGGGCTTATAGCTGACAAGCACCTTGCCCTCTTTTGAAATGAGGGAGACAGTAATATCGTTAAAGTCAACATCTCCCACGTCAACGGTTTTTAGGTATGCTTTTTCAGGATTCAAATCGACCGTTTCAGCAAAAAGCTCCTTGTCGGAGGCAAAAACTCTGATTTGTGCATTGTTAAAGGTACCGGTTACGTTAAAGCCGATAAAAAGGCCATCCTCACGCTTTTCCATATTAACGGCAGCGTCTATGGTTGCATTTTTGGGCTCGCCTATGTCACGGATGGGATACCAATATTGTTCAAACTCCTTGGTTTCGTATGGAGCAATCCAAGTAAAGTCGGGCTGATTGTCGGTGTAAACACCGGTCATCAGTTCAATATAGGGGCCATTCTCGTCAGTGAGGTTATTGCACCACATTTCACCAAAATCACCCATGCCCCAGTGCCACATCTTTTTGCCCGGCGAGATGTGATGGTTGGCAACGGTAGCTATACCCTTGCATTTGCCCACATCGTAGCCGGCGATGAAATCCATGTCAGACTGGCCTTGAGAGATGAGGTATGATGAGGGCACCTTAACGGCAGAGTAATGAGAAAGATCGGTGCCTTCGCCAAAGTTGTAGGGGCGGGCGGTCTTATACACTCCCTTTGCAATGGGCCACTGAAGCACGGCGCGGCGGTCGTGGTCATTTACCCACTCGCAGTCAGGCGGAAACACGGTGCGATAGTCATCATTTACAGGCACGGCAAGGTTGGCCCACCACATAAACAGCTGGGACTGGCTTGTGCGATTGTAAACTCTAACCTTGGCTTTAATATAGCTTCTGCCCTTATCGACGGTGATGCCTGCCATACCTTTAAGGCGATTCATGGGCTCCACTTCGCCCGTCCACACGGTTTTGCCGCCGTCGGCATTTTCTTCAACCACTGCCTCAAGAGGCATAAAGGTGGTGGGACGATGGTGCTGAGGCCAGTTAAACTCAATGCCGCCCGAAATCCAGGGGCCTGCAATGCCTACAAGAGCCGGCTTAACAACCTCGTTATAATAGATAAAATCATAATTGCCCACCTTGTCGAGGCCGCGCAAAATCTTGCCGCCCAAAGCAGGAACAACCTGCGTTTTGACATATTCATTTTCGATAGTAAACACATCGTAATCAACATCGGTCTTTTCATCTGTTATTCCATCTGAGTAAGGGATGGGATAAATTCGTCCGGACGCACCCTGATAGGGCTTATTTTCAAAGAACATCGGCAAATCGTGGGCCTTTTTGGGAACATATGTAGGAATTGCCTGTACTGCTTTTTCGACCTTTACGTCGCTCATATAAACAAAACCGCCTTTTCATAATCAACTCATTTTAATTATAACAAAAAAGCTGCTGCCAAAAAGCCAATTTTTTATGTTTTATTTAACAAGCTTTTTTGTTTATTTTTTATTGAAAAATCCTCTGTTTAGAGTTATATTATTATTGAGGTGATGGGCGTGGTTGGCATTTTGACCGAAGAAAACTATATCAAAACCTTTTGGGGGCAACAGATTTTTATCAGCTTAACCGAAAGGTTGCGTTCAAAAAGAATACCCTACTGCGAAATTATAGATGACTGCTACGCCGACCTTGAAGCCATATTCATCATTGCCGCCGACTTAGGGTGGACAAAAAGTGCAATCGAACAGTTAAACGCCGGTGGGTATACCCCTATTTTGCTGTGCAATCAGTCAGAGTCTTTGCCCGGCTGCATATACAGTTGCGTTTGCACCGACATACGGGCCTCGATGAAATCCATTTTGGAGGCCATTAAGCAAAAGGGCAAAAAACGTGTTGCAATATACGGTGTTAATAATAACTCCATTTCTGATATAAGCAGGGTCAACGACCTGCTTTTGTGGAAGGATAAAGAGATAGAAGCAATAAGTGTTTATTACAACGACATCTCCTTTGCAGAGTGCTTCAACTCCTTTGAAAAGGATATAGAAAAATTTGATGCCGTTATATGTATGAACGACTATATTGCCATCTCGTTGGTCAATCATCTCAAAGAAAAAGATGAGCACCTGCTTGAAGGTATGACCATTATCAGTTGTGTCGAATGCGCTCTTATTGAGCGGTATAAAAATTATATTACCCCCGTAAGAATATCCTTTGATCAATATGGCCAGGCGGCTGTTTGTGCCTATGAGATAATTAAAAAGCACGGCAATTTATCCACAGTTACACTGCGGGTAGATTGCAGCTTGAAAGGTAATTCAGCGGAATCGGCGCACAAGTCTGTTAAGTTCTCTTTGGAACGCAACGATGACAGATTCTACAAAGACACAGAATTCAAAGAGCTTCACATCGCCGATTTGATGTATAACATAACCGATACCACCGATTTATTCATTCTTAACGCCTTATCACAAGGCAAGCCCTACGAAAGCATTGCACATGAATGTTATTTATCGGTAGGAAGTGTAAAATACCGCATAAAACGCATACTTTCATCGGTGGGCTGTGAAAGCAAGGATGAGCTTGTCACTATTATGAAGAAATATTTGTCATAAGGAGTTTTTATGATAAGATATGCTGTTGTGGGGGCCGGTTGGCGCAGTGAATTTTATTTAAGAATCGCTGCCGCCGCGCCCGACAAATTTGAATGCACGGGCATTTTCATCAGAAATGAAGAAACCGCCCAAGCATTTGCACAAAAACACAGAGTAAAAATCTGTCGCAACCTCGATTCGCTTCTTGCAACCTGCCCCGATTTTGTTGTTTCTTGTGTCAGCAAAAGCAATATCTGCAACGAGATTGAGTTGCTTTGTAAAAAGGGCTTTGCGGTTTTGAGCGAAACGCCTATTGGCGACAGTGATAACGCTACCGACAGCTTCTTAAGTCGGTATGACGCCTCTTGGCGCGTGCAGGTAGCGGAGCAATTTCATTTGCAGCCCCACAATCAGGCGATGATGTCGGTTGTGGAAAGCGGTATTTTAGGCAATGTAAATCATGTTCAACTCAGCTGCTGTCATGATTATCACGCCGTCAGCTTGATTAGACATTTTTTGAAGGTTGGCAATTCAATGCCCAGGGTGAAAAGCATTGAATTTAGCGAAGAAATCACCCTTTACAATTCTCGCGCAGGGTATATTGACCCTACAAAAAAGGATTCTTCACATACCCTCGCTTTGTTGGATTTTGACGGCAAAACCGCCCTTTATGATTTTGTTAAAGATCAGTATTTTTCAGATATTCGCCACAAAAGAATAGTTATTCGCGGTGATAAAGGTGAACTGTTTAACGACACCTGCACCTATTTGCAGGATGGGCGTGTGAGGTGTTTCAAATTAGAACGCATCGGTCGCGGTGCAAACGGCAACCTGGACGGATTGTATCTTGACAGCATTGTAGGTGAGGGTCGGATTCTTTATCAAAACCCTTTTTACAAGGCGCGGCTGACCGATGAAGAAATTGCCATTGCCACCTGCCTTGTAAAAATGGACAATTATTTAAAAATCGGCCTCCCCTTCTATTCGGTTGAGGATGCGGCTTTAGATGCAAAAACAGCTTTTTTATTTCATAGCAACGAGGTGTAAAATATGTTTGATGCAAAAAAGGTAAAGGACCAGTGCGTTGCCTGGATAAGAGATTTTTTTGAAAACAACGGCAAAGATTGCAACGCAGTTGTGGGCATTTCCGGCGGTAAGGACAGCTCTGTTGTTGCCGCCCTGTGCGTTGAAGCGTTGGGCAAAGACCGCGTTATAGGTGTTTTGATGCCTCAGGGCGTTCAGCACGATATAGATATGGCCCAACTGCTTGTAAATCACCTTGGAATTAAGCACTACGTTGTTAACGTTAAGGATGCTGTTGACGGTGTGCTGAGCAGTTTGCCGAAAGAGATTGAAATTACTTCCCAGACTGTGCAGAACATTCCTCCCCGAGTGAGGATGACCACCCTTTACGCCGTCTCTCAAAGCTGCAACGGCAGGGTTGCCAACACCTGCAACCTTTCTGAGGATTGGGTAGGTTATTCCACTCGCTACGGTGATTCGGTGGGCGATTTTTCACCCATGTCTTTTTTGACAGTTACCGAAGTTAAGCAAATTGGCTACGAATTGGGGTTGCCTAAAGAATTGGTTGACAAAACCCCTATTGACGGACTTTGCGGTAAAACCGATGAAGAAAATTTGGGCTTCACCTATGCCGAGCTTGACAAATACATCCGCACAGGCGAATGTGACAATCCCGACACCAAGGCACTGATTGACCGAAAGCATAAGGCCAACCTATTTAAGCTGCAGCTTATGCCCTGTTTTAAACCCCAAATATAAAAGAAAAAGCCACCCGACACACGGTCGGATGGCTTTTTTATTTTATACAATTATTTCAGTGCCGTCTTGGACTCGGCATACGGGAATATCATCCTTCAGCTCATCCACAAGAGCGATGGTGTCTGCCAAGAAATATTCAGTGTAGTGATTTATGCAAAGGCGCTTAAGATTGGCACAGTTTTTAAAGATAGGCAGATAATAGGTTGCCTTAAAGTGACCACCCTCACACACCGCCAGATCAAGGGGCTCGTCAAGAACTTCGGTAGCAAAATCAGCACCGTGCCCGTCAGGCCAAAGGTCACCGCTGAAAAAGACGCGCTTGCCCTCTGCTTCAATGAGAAAAGAGAAGGACTCGGCTATGTGCTTGGTTCTGTATGCGGTCACGCGAATAAGGTCATCCTCATAGAACACGCCCTCTTTAACAGGCATAAAGGTGAAATCGCGCATTGTTGTTTGATTACACTTCATCCATAATCTGAGCGCTTCAACCGTTGCATCCATTGGCTCAGGAAGGCAAACGGTAGGCATAGCGGTTTTGAAATACCAGCTTGACAGCTCGAGAAAAGGAGGCAATCCGTTTGTATGGTCACCGTGCATATGGGTTATGAATATGCCCTTAACCGTATCGGGTGAAATGCCCCTTGTAATAAGGTCGGGCATAGGGTCGGTGCCCATATCTACAAAATAACGTCTGCCGCAAATTTCAAGCATTGCACATGAGCAACGTCTGTTTGCCTCGGGAACACCGTGACTTGAACCGATGAATACAATTTTCATATGGATTGCTCCTTTAAATTTGATTTAAAAGCAGCTGAAAGCACTGCCATCTACACCTTAAAAGCATACTACTCACAAATCAAAAAGTCAATAATGATTGTTGTTTGTCGAAACGCTTGAAAGCGCTTCGACAAGCCGCTTTTTAAGCGGATATAGCAAAATTAAATTCTATGATTTAATTTTGCACAACATTCATTGCAATGGATATGGACAAATTTTCAAAGAAAATTT
>JAZRNV010000128.1:0-20173 GCA_045648425.1 Acutalibacteraceae bacterium
CAAGCGGGTTCAGAATACTTTCCGTTAGAAAAGTGTTAGAAAATGGGCATTTTTCGGGGGATTTTTTAAAAAGTAAAAAACCTTGCAAACACTAGTGTTTACAAGGCTTTTCGTGTGGCAAGTTGAACCGATTTAGATATCGACTAATTATATAGTAAAAACAAAGAAAGTGCGGTAAGAACACCTCCGCCGAAAATGCATATGAAAGTTAAAAAATGACCTAAGTATTGGTGAATCCAAGCGGCAACAATATTAAACAAACCTATACCAATAATGAAAGTTCCTGCTTGCCCAAGTATAAGTGTCCATTCATTTGGCGCCGGATTTATAGCAAGAGTATATGTGAGATATATAACCATTGGGAGTAGCAAGGCGATTATGCCTATTCCGCATAGAATTTTATATCCTATTGGATGCAAATATTTGAAGCTTGCATCCGATTCTGCAGAAAAATATTCCCACTTGTTTTTGGGGGCTTTTCTTTGAAACTTTGGCTTTGTCTTTTTAAAAGTGGGAAAGTAATCCTTACCATATATTTTTTGAAATGCCAAAATTTCTTGAGTAAAAGAATAGATGTTGCACTTTCCCAAACAGATTTCCGGCATATTATGAATTGTATCTGCAAAAGCAAAAATCTTTTTTTCGTTATTTTCATTAATAATTTCTAAAAGAGTATCAATGCAATATAAAATTAAGTGCTTTTCTTCGATATTGTTTTTTTTAATGATTTTAGCACGAATCTTTTTGATGTCTGCCACAGTTTCTTCAAGCAAAAGCTTATCATTACAATCACCGGAAAATAAATACCGAATCTTGATAAAATCCTGTTGTAATCTTTCAAAAACGGAATGACTCATAGATTATCCCTCCTCAAAATTATTTTAGCATAATGATGCCAATATTACAAGGATATTGCCTGAAATCGACTTTTATTTAGTTCAGGTCCTCCACGAAAGCTGTTTTGGGCTTAGGATATCTATTAAATTCAACTGCAAAAATTTGCATAATAAATATCCCCCCGCGTAGCGGGGGGTATTTCATTTTCGGGCATAGCCCTAATACTACTGGCTGCGCACAAGTGCGCTGGGAGTTGGCCTGCCAGCCACGCATGGATTACTTACTACCCGTAAACGGGTTCCGTGGGTCGAACAAACTTAACTGGTCGCTCTCTGCATCCTTCTTCAATTGTTCTGCTATGTACTCCTTAATTGCTTTCGTGTTCTTCCCCACGGTATCCACGTAATATCCCTTGCACCAAAATTCGCGGTTTCGGTACGCAAACTTCATATTCCCCCATTTCTGAAATATCAACATTGCGCTCTTTCCTTTCAAATACCCCATAAATCCCGAAACGCTCATTTTGGGCGGGATACTTACCAGTATGTGTATATGATCCGGGCATACTTCTCCCTCTATGATTTCTACTCCTTTCCATTGGCAGAGTTGTCGCAAAATCTCACGAATTTCTGCTCGTTTTTCTTCGAAAAACACTTTGCGTCTGTATTTTGGAGCAAAAACTATATGGTACTTGCAATTCCACTTTGTGTGTGCTAAACTGCTAGTATCGATGATTTCTTTTTTCATTGATTAATCCTCCAATTGTGTTTTTTGTTCGTGACTGGCAGGTCTCTTACATCTTAACACAATTGGAGGATTCTTTTCATCGCTAAAGCTTTATCCAACCACGCGACTATCGCGTGGTTTTTGTTTACAGCTTCGTCGTCACAACAGCGAAGCAGAAATCCTTCCGGTTATTATAAAAATACTCCTTGTTTTTTTAAGAAAGTGTGCTAAACTGAATTTATAATTTTTGCTTAAGGGGGTTAAAGATGCTTTATTTGTTGCTTGTTACCGTTACCCTGCTTCAATCGGGCAAAACGGTTTTGTTTAAAAAAATAGGCGTTGACAGCCGCTCATCAAAGCAGTTTTTCAGATTAAACGGGTTGTCTTTCGGTGTTGCAACGGTTATTGCTGCCATAATCTCCTTTATTCTTAACCCCTCCGTCTTTAAGGATACCTCTTTCTATTCGGTGTGGATGTCGGCTCTTTTTGCCCTCTCCTCCCTCGCTACCATTTTGGCGCAGATGAAGGCGCTGTCATTGGGCACCACCTCCTCCACGATGATGATTTTTTCTTGCGGATTTCTCATTCCCGTCATCTTCAGCGCCATTGCTTATGAAGAAAAAATATCGGTGATTGACATCTTTGCACTGGCTTTAATGCTCATTGCCCTGTTTTTAATAATAAATCCCGACAAAAAGGCAAAGCTGTCGGTTAAGTGGCTGGTTTATTCTCTTGTGGCCATGACCTGCTCGGGCACCACGGCCATACTTCAAAAAATACATCAGCACTCATCCCACGCCCACGAGTTTTTAGGGCTTTCTGTCAGCGAGTTTTTAATCGCCTGCCTGCTGTTGCTGGGGCTTTACCTTTTTGCTCCCAAGGCAAGTGAATATAAGCCGATGGAAAAGGGGGAGCTTTCCTTTGGCTTGATAAACGGCTTCTTCGTAAGCGTGCCCAGTATGATTAACATTTTTCTTGCCGGAAAATTTCCCGCAATTATAATGTTCCCCATTTATAACATCGGCAACATCGTTTTAAGCGGAATAATAGGCGGCATAATTTACCGCGAGAAAAACTCTAAAAAAGAGATTTTCGGTTTTATCCTCGGTTGTATCGCCATTTTGCTGATAGGAATACTTTAAAAAAACACCAAGGAGGGTTAGCTCCTTGGTGCTTTTTTATTCAAACAAATACCACCTGTTGACGGTATCACCGTAATTTCGGTTGGCTACGGGAAGGGCAATGCCATAGCCCGTGCGGTTGGCAAAAAAGCTGTCGAATCGTGTGGCAATATAACCCAGCTCACCCGTCTTGTCTTCATATTGGGTGGGCTTTTTGTTGTCTTCAACGGGTGGATTCTCTGCCACCGCCAGGTCACTGTAGCGAAAGGCCATACGCATCATACGAATATTGTTGCGAGCGCGGGGCTCAACAGCCGCTGCGAGAGCAGCATCAAAAAGAGCGTATATGCGCGGCTTGGAGATATGCTCCATCAACCGGGTGCCTGCATCATTCATAGGAACCTGACCCTCAAGCTCATTCTCACACAAGGTAATTATCTCTCGCAGCATAGGCGCCCCTTCGCCGAAAATGCGGCAAAAGCGCCGCAAATTATCTTCAACCGAAAGCTTAACATCATCGGCGGTGCGAGCAAAGGAATAAAAATTGAAAAGGTTGTTCCAATGGTTAAAGCACTCAAGCTGTGTGCCGCTGCCGGAAATGCCCCACTCCTTCATTCGGGCAAAAATGCTTTGCATCTCATCGGCAGCAGGAACCAACTTTTGCAGATTGCTGTAATTGCCCATATAATATTCGTACGCCACCACGTTGGGGCAAGCGGCACGATAATCACGCAGATTTTTTTCATATTCGGTGCCAAGCACACAGCCCCCGTCTCGCCTTCCGTAGGGGCGGAAGGTATCGGTGCACATAGCAATATCAACTACCGTATTTTCTCCCAAACGGGTGTGAGGAGGGCAATCCCACAAATCCATATATATAAGCGCATCGATTTTAACCTCGGGGCGCTTTTTTGCTATGCGACGGGAAAGGGCGTCGTTAAAATAAAGGTAGTTTTCGGTTTTGGTATGGGAAGCGCAAAGAGGGCAACAGCAATCCTCCTGCTTGCCGTCATTGGGCCAAAAGGCGACGGTGTCAACCAGCGGATTTTGCTCCAGCCAGGTCAGTATGTTTTCAGCCACGGTGTTGATGCAATCTTCATTGCGGCCGCAGAGCAGCCATTGGCCGTCATAGTTTTCCAAATCGGTGGGCATATACCGCTCGCCCGACGGGGTAAGGCGATAATAATCGGGGTGCTTCTCGCGATAGGAGGTGGCAAAGCAGCCGTTTCCAAAGGGCGGCAAAAAGGTATAAATGGCCTGGTGATGCCCAACGGTCAGAGCGATGCCCCGCTTTTCCAGCTCAGGCAGCAACCCCAAATCTTTAATGGTCTGATAACAGCTCATCCAGGTGAGCAAACGGTTGTAGCGGTTTTTGGCCAACCAATCAAAAAAGGGCAGATTGAGCCCATGGTCCGCATTTCCCGCCCAGGCGTTGTATTGAATTATGGCGGTGCGATAGGGCAAATCGGGGATGTGGTGATGCTCCTCTTGAGGCAGCTTAAGCTCATCAAGACGGGGCACAAACTCCCCCGTGTTTACTTCGGGATGATTCATCGCACCGAAGGAGCAGCCACAATATTTCTCTAAAAATTCATATACGGCAAAAAGCAGCCCTTTTGTGCCTGCTTTAAGGGTTACGCGGTGGTTACTGATTAAAATATGCTGCTCTTCGGGGGCAAGTGTTTCATCCTCAACCAGCTCAAAGACGTATCGGTCGGTGGCGGCACAGAGCAAAGACAGATATTTGTTCAGCTCTGCGGCTGCAAATTGAGCCACCGAAGAGGTTGAAGAGCATAAAACACGACTATCCATATTTTTCACCCTTTAAATTTCCAAATATTTGTGGAGCTTTTGGGCGTTGCCATCAAACAAACAGCCCTTTATTCCTACTGCCTTTGCGCCTGCGATATTGTTTGCATTATCATCTATAAAGAGGCAATCGTCGGCCTTGAGCCCGTGCTTTTTAAGTAAATAATCGAAAATCTCTTTGCTTGGCTTTACTATGTTTATGTCTGAAGAAAAAACCAGCCCGTCAAAAAGGTCAAACAGCTCTTTTATCCACTTGACCTCTTTATATTCGGCGGCAAATTTTTGGCTTATGTTAGACAGCAAATAAAGCTTGACCCCTTTTTTGTGAAGGGCTGAAACAACCTCTTGCATACCCTCTACGGGGGTCAGATTGCGTACCCAGTTGTCGTAGGCAAGGCAAGCCCTCTCACCCTCCTCTTTTGGCAGGCGAGCAATAATTTTATCTTTAACCTCGTCATCGGTTACGGTGCCTGCATCCAGGGGGTCCCAATAAAGTCGGTCAAAGGCCACTGCGCTGACGGCAGCCGCCTTTTCTACTTCGGTAACATAGGGCGCAGTTAATTCTTCAGGATAGAATCGGGCAAGCACATTACCGAAATCGAAAATATAATTTTTAATCATTTTCACTTCTCCAAAAAGTTACGGTTTTATATCGCCAATAGCTTTTGTGCGTTGCGGTGGGTTATATCGGCCATTTCATTCTCATTAAGACCCAAGGTGTTCAAAAGCCGCATTTCCATTGAAGGGGTGTGCCAGGGAGCATCGGTGCCAAAGAGAATTTTATCGGTGCCGTGCTTTTCAACTATTTTTTGTGCAAAATATCGGGGCAGCTGAGAATAGCCAAAGGCGGTGTCAAAATAAACCTGCTTGCCGCAAAGCCGCTCAACCACCTCTTCATAGCAACCTGCGCCACCCCAATGGGCAGCCACCACGGGGGTGTCAAACCACTCCAGAGCGCGCTCAAGATTTTTTGGCATACATCCGTAAGGGGGAGCAAATCCGCAATCCACTCCTGCGTGAAAAACGGTAATCAGCCCCAGCTCGGAAATTTTGCGATAGATGGGCTTCATCATCTGGTCATCCACCTGAAAGCCCTGATAATCGGGGTGCAGCTTGACGCCTTTAAGGCCTCGCTCTTTTATTTTTTCCAGCTGTTCAAAGACATCCTCACTTCGGGGAAAGACCGAGCCGAAAGCCACAATGCTTTTGTTGTTGTTAATGGCAGCGGCAAAATCGTTGACATTTTGCTGCTGATGGGCATTGGTGGCGATGCTGAGCACCACCGAAAGGTCTACCCCTTCCTGCTCCATCAATCGGCCAAGGGAGGCGGCGGTGCCGTCGGTGTATGGAATAAAGCCGCCCGAAACAAAGGCCAGCTTTTCAATTGCCTTTGGTGCTATGGCATCGGGAAAGCAATGGGTATGAAAATCAATAAGCACAAAATCACCTTTTTTATTTTGCCTAAAAAATCAAGCGTTATTTACCTGCTTTTTAAAATCTTCAATTTTAGACAGACGCACAGAATATTCGCCCATCTTTTTCAAATCCTGCGTTTCGCCGGGAATAGCGTAAACATTCATAAGATACCTGAAGGATGACGCCAAGTCATCAAGACGCTCAAAATTGAGCTTGTGGTCGGCGGGCTTAAGGGTTTTAAACCATTCGACCCATTTATCCCAATACTCCCAGCACATATCCATCAGCTTGATGCCCTCTTCAACCTCGGGGCAGAGCTTAGTCTCACGCAGATGCTTTTTGAAATAGCGGTTGTGAGAGAAGCTTGCAATCGTGCCCATATAGTTAGGTGACTCATCCATGGCCAGACGAAGATAGATGCTGAGGGTTTCAAGGTTGGTCTTGTCGGCGCTGTCATAATATTCATAAGCGTAGCCGTAATAGTATCTGCCAACGTCGGTCTTTTTGCGAAAGGCCTCAAACCCTTCAGAACGGCTGAGGGCGAAGAAACGCTGATAATATTTGATGGCGGTAACCGAATCGTTGTACTTTTTGGTTTCATCGCTGCTGAGCACCTTTGAAAATAAGCCCAGCAAACGGCAAACGCAATCAAGACAACCCTTTTCTGCCCCTGCCTTATAATATTCGATGGCCTTTTGGTAGCCCTCGTCGGTCTTTTTGCTCTCAAAATTCAAGCCCAATCGCCACTCGGCCTGAGGATAGTTAAGCTCGGCAGCCCTTTCAAGATACTCTATGCGCACTGACTCGTCTTCAATTTGACTGCAGTAAAGGGCGATGTTATCAATACTGTTCTTATGATTGCGGGCAGCCCCCTTAAAGGCAAAGTCGGCGGCGGCAACTATATCTTGTTCGGTGCCGTGACCGTAGTATTTGCACACGGCCACTCGGCTGTAAGGAAGACCGCTGATTATCTCTCCGCGGTCAGCAAATTCGGCCGCCTGGGCATAATATCTGAAGGCCTTGTCATTGTCACGGCGCTCTTTAACATTGTAGTAGACGTTTCCTATATAACAGAGAGACAGGTAATCGCTGTGCTCAACCGCTTTTTCGTAATATTCAATGGCCTTGTCATAATCTTTTTCAAGAAAGTTTCCGAAATAGTGCAGATAACCCATCAGGCGGTATCCGCGGGGAAATTCTCGCTCAATTGCCAGCAATGCATACATAAGTGCAAGGCCGTCATCTCTGTCAACCGACATAGCTGTGTGGTAGGCGTAGCCCATATAATAAAGAGCGGTGGGGAAGCTTTTATCGGCTGCTTTGCGCCAATATTCAACTGCCTTGGCGCGGTCATAGGGAACGCCTTTATCACCCGAGTTGCACAAATCACCGTAATGGGTGAGAGCGTAAACGCTGCCTCCCTCGGCGGCCTCTTCCATTTGTTTGATATATTCGGCCTCTTTTTCGGGGTTAAGTTCGGCCATAAGGGCGGCGTAAAGATATTGGCCGTCGAGATTTCCTCTGTGAGCGGCAACGTGATAATAAAGCTGTGCTTTTTTCAAATCAATATCGGTGTGGATTCCCTGCTCATAGGCAAGGCCTATAAGCACAGCGTTTTCGGCCTCAAAGCAAACAGAATATGCTCCGTTTTGCTCATCCTTGATCAGCTTGTCAATAAGCTTGATGTTTGCCTTTTCAACAAAGTATTTTTCGGTCGGGCGATGGTCATTGTGAAAGCTGTGCCCTGCCTTTGCAACCGATTTTTTAAAGCTGCGAGCAACCTCCTCGTCAAAAGAGTCCTCTTCACTGTAAAAAATGTGATGTATACCCGTCAGGCAGAAATCAACGCCTGCAGGCAACGCAACATCTTCTATCACAACGGCTATAATTTTGCGACCTTTGTTGTATGCAAAGGTCAGCTCTTGACGGCAAAAGGTTGAATTAACCGAGTTTTTGGACAGCAAAAAGAAAAAGTACTCCTGCGCCATAATCTGGTCGGCAATTTCATCGATAAACTGCTCACCGCCGCACAAGTTTTTGTCACACCAAATTTCGAGCTCGGGAACTTTCCCCAACGTCTCAAGAGTGTGCAACATTTTGTCTCTGTCTAAATGAGAATAGCTAACAAAAACGCCCATTTTTCAACCTTCTCTCGCAATATATGTTAAAATTATACCACGCACCCTCGGGCGGGGTCAAGAGCTTATTCACCTCTGAGAAAAGAACACACCCACCAAAGTAAAACCCCCGTCACTCTTTGCATCTCTGCGAGAGTGACGGGGGTTAATCTATACCGTATACATTGTTCAGTTGCCCTTATATTTGTCCATTTCAATGAGTATCTTTATAATCTGTTCTTGCTCCTCGGGACTTTTAGTTAACAAGAATTCATAGCATTCCATAGGTATATTGCGCGCGGAATTGTCTTCAGCACCAAGATTTTCAAAAAGTTTTGAAAGGGATATTCTTAATGACGATGCAACCTTGTCAATACTTTCCAATGTTGCATTCTTTTCGCCTCGTTCTAATTGGCCAATATATGTTGGGTGGCAACCTGCAATCTCAGCCAACTTTTCTTGGCTTAACCCAAGTTGTGTTCTATAGTAACGAATGCGCTGACCGACTTTTATTGCTAACTCACTCATAAAATCACCCCTATATTATAGTCTATGGATATCGTTTTTAATATTCCACAGACTATTGTTATTGTTAGGCACATGGTGTATACTATAGATATCAACTTTAAATATTTAGTGCTTATAGTGTTCAGGAAAGAGTGAAAAACGATGAAAACAAACACCTGTTGTTTTTTTGGCCATAGAGAAATAAAAGAGTCTGAAGAACTAAAAAACAAACTTCTTGAATCGGTTGAAAAGCTGATAGTTCACAAAAGTATAGATGTTTTCTTATTTGGCAGTAAAAGTAAGTTCAACAGCTTATGCCTTGAAGCAGTAACAAAGCTCAAAAACAAACACCCTCACATAAAACGCGTTTATGTGAGGGCAGAATATCCCGAAATCACCGATGACTATAAGAATTATTTGCTGCAAATGTATGACGAAACCTATTATCCTGAAAGAGTAATTGGTGCGGGCAAAGCAGTCTACATTAAGCGTAACTGCGAAATGATAGATAAAAGTGGGGTTTGTATTATCTATTACGATACTGCTTATACTCAACATACTTGCAACAACGGCACAAAAACAGCGTTTGACTATGCTGTCAAGAAAGGAAAAGAAGTAATAAACCTTTGCGATTAGCCATTCTCGATTGGAAGTTAGAAGGGCGGATAATATCCGCCCCTACAGGCACGATTTAGTGCAAAACGTAGGGGGCAAAACCCCCGTCACTCTTTGCATCTCTGCGAGAGTGACGAGGGTAAATTACGGTATGCAATCAGTAAATTTTATTTGAAGCTTACTCGGCGTTTTCCATTTCAGTTTCAATCTGTGCGTCAAACATGGGCTTATAGGTCTGAATAGTCTCAGTTACCGAGCCCTTTGCAAAGCGGATTGCTGACCAGAAATCCCACTGATTGTTCCACAAGGAGCCAACACCGTACATATTGTCATTAACACCATTGTAGCGGCTGTCCTCCATCATCTCAAGAATTTCAGGGTGATCCTTAAGCGCAACTTTGATGGAATTCGGCTCTTCGGGGAGAATATTTGCTTTTTTGGCCGCGTTAAGAGCTATAACCAGGTTAACAGCGCCCTGGAGATTCTTAGCGCTGCTGGTAACCATCCACGCCTGAACGGAGCCGGGCATCTGGCGGCCGTCATTTGAACGACCTACGGGGAAAGGAATAATGCTCCATTTAAAAGTAATCTTAGGTATGGTTTGTGCGATGTTGCCGTCAACCAAAGCGATAACACCGATCTTGCCTCTAGTGAAGCTGTCGCGGTTGGTTGCATACTGCTCTTGAAATGCGGTGCGCAGGTTTTCAAGAGAGTCAACAACCTCTTTCTTTTCGATGTTGTTAACAAGCTTGCCCGTCTTGGGGTCATAGCCCACGAGCTGCTGACCGTTGGCGCGAATAAACACGGTGGAATCCCAGCAATAATAGCCGTATATTTCACGCGTGCCCGAATCGTTAAGACCTGCAGCAGTAATAAGGGCGCGGCTGCTCTCGGCCAAGGTTTCCATATTCCACAAGCCCTCTTGGTAATATTTTGAGGGGGATTTCACGTTGTACTGTGCATATAAATCTTCATTGACAATGCACCAGAAGCAAGCGGAGTTCAACAGAGAAAAGCCGTAGGGCTCATTCTTGTAGGTAAAATTCTTTTCAACCGTTTCAAAGTGGTCCATCAAAACAGGGTGGTCAAGGCCCACAACGCCCTTTTCAGCAAGCTCTTTACGGCTGAAAACCATACCGCGGTTGGCAATCTTGGGCCAAAGCTTGGCAAAGCCGTGTATAAGGTCAGGAGCTTCATTGGCCGCAAAGTCGGCAATAAAGGTTTGTTCCCAGCCCTCCCACTCGATATAGTCAATCATTATCTCGCCGCCGTAAACCTCGCGGAAGATGTTCTTAAACTCTTTGTTGTTTACGCCGATGTCGTTGCCTTCACCTTCAAAAAAGTAGGTTGTTACTGTGCCCGACTGAACCAGCGCTTCAAGCACCTCTTGGCTTACGCCTGATTCACCGCCGGGAATAATATCGCTATATTTGCCCGTAGAAGTATTGTCTGTTGTGCTGCCATTGCAACCGGTTGCCACAATAGCCAGAGCGGCAATAAGCACAACAATCATTAAAAGTGAGAATATTCTTTTCATACTCTTCCTCCCTTTATTTTTATGTAATAATAATATCACAAATTTCAACCCTTTTAAATGGATTTTTTTGCACTTTTCATACTAAAATATGTATTATTTTGCTTTTGACCGTTGCAACAAAATAAATGTTGCGTATTTTATCCAATAATGGTATAATTTGCTCAACACTTTCCAGGAGGACCCCAAATGTTTTCAAACCACGATTTCGGCCAACGCCTTAAATATATACGCAAGGCGGCAGGGTTAACGCAAGACGAGGTTTCACTTCGCCTTAGCATTGACCGCTCCACCTATGCTTATTATGAACTGGGCAAAACCACACCTACCTATTCAACCCTGCTTTATATTTGTGATATGTTTAACTTAAATGTGGGCTGGCTGCTCACAGGCGAGGGCGAAACCTTTAAGCCAAAGAAATAAACACGACCCCGTCACTCTTCACTGTGAGAGTGACGGGGTTTGATTATTATACGAAATCGACTAAAGGATTATTTCTTGTAGCCATTCTTTTTCTTGTTCTGAATGCGCTCTTTCTTTTTAGCGTCGAATGCCATCTTCCACTTAACCCAGATAGAAGGAGCCAAGCAAACAGAAGAATATGCACCGGAAATAAGGCCAAAGCAAAGAGGAACAGTCAAGCTGCGCAAGGAGGTAATGCCGCAAATCTCACAAACCACGAGCACGGTCAAAATGGCAAACACGGTGGTGGTGTTGGTCATAATGTTACGGCTCATAACCTGGTTGTTTGAAATGTTAACCAAAGAGTCAAGGGGCTCTTTGCTGCCATAAATTCTCTTGTTTTCGCGCACACGGTCAAACACAACGATGGTGCTGTTAAGGGAATAACCCAGCAGGGTCATAACAACAGCGATGAAGTTGGCATCAATGGGCAAACGGAAAACAACAGAAATGGTAAAGGCAATCAAAATATCGTGCACCAGGGCAATCATTGCTGTTGTGCCTGCCAGCCAGCCGCCGATTTTGCGGAAACGGAAGGCAACGTAAATGATAACCAAAAGGGCGGCGATTAAAACGGCAACCAAGCACTTGGCAAAGAAAACCGCACCCACGGAGGGAGATACGCTGAGCACCTCTGCCGAATCAAGCTTGTTATCCTTAAATTCCTTAACAAGCTTGTCGTCAAGCTTGTCAACAAGCTTGGCATCAAGGGCGTCTTTTTCAGCCAAAGAAATAACCAGCTTCTGAGAGTCATCGCCAATGCCCGAGGTAGTATCAACACCTACGGTTTTGCCGATGGTGTCGGCAGCTATCTGGGCAACCTTATCGGTGTCTATCTCGCCGCTGTATGAATAGGTGATTTTAGTACCGCCGCTGAAGGTGATATGCACAACAGGGCCAAGCACCAAAGCTACAACAAGGCCAACAAGAATGATGGCAGCCGATACGATAAGGTAAAGTTTAAGATTGCCGACAAAATCAAATTTTTTATTCTTCAGCATTCTTTACACCTCCATACAACCAGGGATTTCTCATACATTTAAACTGAGATATGCTGCCCAGCATTACCTTTGAAGCAAACACGCCAAAGACAAAGTTGAACACAACACCCATAAGCAAGGTGTAACCGAACGAGTAAACGGCACCCGATACCGATGCGCCGAACAGACCCATAAGGGGACTGAATATCTTGGCAAAAATATTGTCGGAGGGACCGAAGCAGCCCATCAGAACGATGGCTACCAAAATGTTGGTTACGTTGCCGTCGATAATGGCTGACATTGAGTTTTTGTTACCAATCTTAATGGCAGAGGTAACGGTGCGACCTGCACGCAATTCCTCTTTAATACGCTCAGCGGTGATAACGTTGGCGTCAACGCCCATACCGATTGAAAGAATCATACCTGCGATACCCGGGATGGTGAGGGTGAAGCCCTCGGCTCCCTTGAAGTAGCCCGAAGCACAGGCGATCATACCTGCCACCTGACCTGCAAGGCAAAGGGAGGCAACGGCACCGGGCAGGCGATATCTTACAATTATAATTACGCATATGGCGGCGAAGGCGATGAGACCTGCAATAAGCATTGCGTTAAGGGCCTCGGCGCCAAGAGTCGCGCTTATAACCTGCATCTTTGAATTGTCAACAGTCATCTTAAAGGGCAACGAGCCGGCGTTGATGGTGTTGGCAAGGTCAACGCAGCCCTCATAATCGGGGCCGGTAATGGTGGCCTCACCGTTAGAGATAACATCGTTAACCTGGGGTGCGGAAATCACCTGACTGTCCATACAAATGGCAATCTGCTTGCCGTAATACTCTTTGGTTGCCTTGGCAAATTTGCTGCGGCCCTCGCTTGTAAGCTTAAGCTGAACATAGGGAGTACCGTCCTGAGCGACCTGCGCAGAGGCCAAATCAACGTGCTTGCCTTCAAGCACAACGGCCTTTGCATCGTAGGTTGCGCCGCCGCAGAACTGAAGCAATGCGGTATTGCCCAGCTCGCTGATTGCAGTTGCAGCGTCAAAATCCTGCTGACCTGCCTGCCAGGGGAAGCGCACAACAATCTGCTTGTGGGCCTTATCTATGGATGTTTCGTAATCGGTAATACCCTTGTTGATAAGACGGGTGTCGATTATCTTTTTGGCTGCATCAAGATCTTCGTCGGTTACCTTTTTGACATCTACTCCCTCAGGAGCAAAGACGGCCTCTACACCGCCTTGAATGTCAATACCCCAGCGGATATCTTCAGCACTTTTGAAATAAACGATTTCTTTGTCGCCATAGAAATTCTTTACACCGAAAAATGCGGTGAAAGTCAGTGCAAATATAAGCAGGGCCACAACAAAGACCCAACATTTGCTTATTTTCCTTTTTTTCATTGGCTTATCCTCCTTATTTTGGAATTATCAGCACCTAACCCCTTTAATTAAGCCGTGCGCTGACAAAGCTTTGCAATAAATGAGCGAAGAATTCGCTCTAATAGACCTATTATATTAGATTTGGGGCTAAAAGTCAATTTTTTTAGCACCGCAAAATAGACAAACAATCGCTCTTAAGTTTATACACCTTGCTCTAAAAGCATCTCGATGGTGGCGATTTTTACCGAGGTGGTAAAAATTTTCATCGCCTGACGCAGCTCATCCACAGGAGGGAACGAGGGCGCAATGCGTATATTGCTGTCTAAGGGGTCGTTGCCGTAAGGATAGGTTGCACCTGCACCCGTAAGCACCACGCCTGCCTCTTTACACAGCTCTACTACTCTTTTGGCACAGCCGGGCAGGGTGTCTACACTGATAAAGTAGCCGCCGTTGGGATGGTTCCACGCCAAAATGTCAAGGCCGTCAAGACGGTCCTCAAGCATATCCAGCACCATTCTGAATTTGGGCTCCAAAATCTCGGCGTGACGTCTCATATGGCTTTCAAGAGATTTAAAATCGGGGAACATTCTTGCATGGCGCAGCTGGTTAACCTTGTCGTTGCAAATGGTTTGCACGCTCATACGCTTGCGGATGAGGTCGCGGTTAAATTTATTGGCAGCCACGCAGGCGATTCCGCCGCCGGGGAAGGTCACCTTTGAGGTTGAGGCAAACTCCACAACCAATGAGGGGTTGCCTGCCATCTTGCACTCTTTAAGCACGTCAATCAAGTGGTCATCAGCGCTGACAAGGTGGATGGAATAGGCGTTATCCCACATAATTCTGAAGTCCTCAGCCGCCGGCTTAAGATTGGCAATACGGCGCACCATGCTGTCAGAATAGGTTATGCCCTGGGGGTTGGAGTATTTGGGCACACACCACATGCCCTTAACGGATGGGTCTTTAACCAGGCGCTCAATCTCTTCAATGTCGGGGCCGTCGGTATCCATTGCCACGGGAATCATCTTGATGCCAAAGTGCTCGCATATGGCAAAATGACGGTCGTAGCCGGGTGACGGACACAAAAATTTGATTTCACCCTGCTTGCACCAGGGTTCGCCGCCGAGACCCGAAATCATTGCCTGGGCGATAAAGTCAAACATCATATTAAGTGAAGAAGAGCCGCCGATAATAACATTTTCTTCTTCACAGCCCAAAATCTGGGCAAAAAGACGCTTGGCCTCGGGTATGCCGTCGGGACCGCCGTAGTTGCGGCAGTCTATATTGCCCTCAGATATGGCACTGTCGTTGGATTTGACTCGGTCAAGCAGGCCCATACTCAAGCTGAGCTGGTCTTTGCAGGGCTTGCCGCGAGACATATCCAAGCTAAGCTCAAGGGCTTTAAACTTTTCATATTCACTTGTGGCGGTGGCAAGGGCGCTTTTCAGCTCTTGCTCGGTGCAATCAAGGTATCTTTTTTCCATACTTTCACCTCGTAGGATAGTTAGCAAATTCTCGCTATCCATATATTCTAATACATTTTAGCAGTAATTACAATAGCCAATTTTATCACTGTGCGAATATTATGAAAATTTAACATTTTCACCTTGACATATTGGCTATAATGTAATAAACTGTAAATTGGTATTGTAGGGTAGTATGTCGATGGCGCGACCTGCTGACCCATAACCCGATATCGGGCCAACCCACCGCCCTTGAAGTGTGGTTTTTATAAAGGAGGTGCACTTAAAGTGCCGCAAATTTCATTACTGTACGCTATTATTATTGCGGTTGCCGCCGCAATAATTGCCGCCGTTGTTGCCTTTGCAAGCGGTGTTTCTTACCGCAAACGCAAGGCGGAGGCCACCATCGGCTCTGCCGAAGCAGAGGCAAAACGCATACTTAACGACGCCTACAAAGGCGCCGAGGCAAAAAAGAAAGAGGCAATTTTAGAAGCTAAAGACGAAATTCACAAAATGCGCAGCGAAGCCGATCAGGAAATTCGCGAGCGTCGCAACGAGGTTAAACAGCAAGAGCGCAGACTTCTTCAAAAGGAAGAAACTCTTGACCGCAAGCTGGAAAACATCGAAGCAAAAGAAGAAGCCATTGCCGCCAAACAAAAAACCGTTGAAGAGCGCATGGCAGAGGTTGAGCAGCTTAAAAGAGGTCAGCTTGATATGCTTGAGCGCATTTCAGGTTTTTCTATCGAGCAGGCAAAGGATTATTTGCTGCGCTCACTGGACGAAGAGCTCACCCACGAAAAAGCTTTGCGCATTATGAACCATGAGCAAAAGCTTAAGGACGAGTCGGACAAGCTGGCAGGCAAGATTATATCTCAAGCCATTCAGCGCTGTGCCGCCGACCATTCAAGCGAGGTCACAATCTCGGTTGTTGACCTGCCCAATGACGAAATGAAGGGCCGCATAACCGGTCGTGAGGGCCGCAACATCCGCACCCTCGAGACCCTTACGGGAGTTGACCTTATTATTGACGATACTCCCGAGGCCATTACCCTTTCAAGCTTTGACCCCATCCGTCGCGAGGTAGCCCGTTTGGCCCTTGAAAAGCTTATTCAAGACGGTCGAATTCATCCCGCCCGCATCGAAGAGACGGTGGAAAAGGCCAAAAAAGAGGTTGAGCGCACCATCCGCCAGGAAGGCGAAAACGTTGTGCTCGAAACAGGCGTTCGCAATCTCCATCCCGAGCTGGTTACCCTGCTTGGTCGCTTGCACTATCGCACCAGCTACGGTCAGAACGTGCTTAACCATGCCCGTGAGGTTTCCTTCCTGGCAGGTCTTATGGCTGCTGAGCTTGGTGAGGATGTTGCTCTTGCCCGTCGCGCCGGCTTGCTGCACGACATCGGCAAGGCCCTCGACCACGAGCACGAGGGTACCCATATTCAGTTGGGTGTTGACGCCGCTAAGAAATATAAAGAAAACGAAGCCGTTATTCACGCCATCCACGCCCACCACGGTGATGTTGAGGCCAAAACGGTTATCGCTTGTCTTGTACAGGCCGCCGATGCCATCTCTGCCGCACGCCCCGGCGCACGCAGAGAAAATATCGAAAGCTACGTTAAGCGCCTTGAAAAGCTTGAGGAGATCGCCAACTCCTTTAACGGCGTTGAAAAGTCTTTCGCCATCCAGGCAGGCCGCGAAATTCGCATTATGGTTAAGCCCGATGTTATCAGCGATGACCAGATGCTGCTGACCGCTCGCGAAATTGTTAAGAAGATTGAGAGCGATCTGGAATATCCCGGTCAGATTAAAGTAAGTCTTATCCGCGAAAATCGCGCCGTCGATTACGCAAAATAAAACAAGTACAAAACAACCGCAGATGCTCGGCATAGAGCTTCTGCGGTTTTCTTGTTGCATAAGCAACATATCGAGTGCGAACGCACACATCGAAAATTGCGATAGCAATTTATATCGACGGGCGAACAATGTTCGCCCCTACAAAGATTATTCATTTTTCATTATTCATTAAACACGATTTACCCCTCAGCCACAGAGGACGGGATTCTTCGCTTCGCTCAAGAATGACGTGCGAGTTTTAGAAATGGCTTATTGGGTGCAGTGCGCCCAGACGTGTCATTCTCGAGGAAGCAAATGCGACCGAAGAATCTCTGCTACAAGAGGGACATTCTCGTTGCGATAGCAACATATTGAGTTTTGTGTGCAAAATTATATCGAGGCCGCAGCTCATATTGAACCCCCGTCACTCCCTTAGAGTGGCGGGGGTTTGTTTTGTATGCAGCAAGTACGTATTGCCCTCGGGTGCTACCCGTGAATGCGCAAAAACCCTATCACCCTTGGTACTGCCCGGCGAGTGATAGGGTTATTTTACAACTGCAGCAAGTACGTACTGCCCTCGGGTGCTACCCGATTAGGGGCGAAGACCCATTCCGCCCTCGAGGGTGAGGGTTTCGCCGGTAAGATACTTAAAGTCGGGATGAGCCAGTTGCACGCAAACGCGGCCAATCTCAAGCTCAGCGTCACCGAAGTGACCTGCGGGGGGCATTTTTACGTTGGCCTTAAAGGCGTCGGGATATGCTTTTTCAAAATTCTCAAGCTGTGCTGTCCAAGCCAGGGGGCAAATAACGTTAACGTTAATGCCATCTTTAGCCCATTCGGTGGCGGCAACACGGCTAAGACCGCGGATGCCCTCTTTTGCGGCGGCATAAGAGCACTGACCGAAGTTGCCGAAAAGACCTGCGCCCGAAGCAAAGTTAATAACCGAGCCCTTTGTCTCAACAAGGTGAGCATAGCAGGCCTTCATATAATAAAAGGCGGCGTAGAGGCCTGAATACATTGCCAGATTGAACTGGTCGGTGGTATGCTCGGCAAGGGGCACACCCGAGGCAGATGCCTGTGCGTTGTTTATAAGCACGTCAATTCTGCCAAACTCTTCCATAGTTTTTTCAACCACCATATTGGCGACTGCCTCATTGTCGGCATCGGGATTTATATCGGCCTGCAGGGCGAGCACCTTAATACCGTAAAGGCGCTCAAGCTCTTCTTTGGCGGATTCAAGCTTTTCCACATTGCGGCCGGTGATAACAACGTTGGCTCCCTCTTTGGCATAGGCGGTTGCAATACCGTAGCCGATAGAGCCGCAACGGCCATCACTGAGCACGGCGCGGCCTGCGCCTGTGATAATAACTGTTTTTCCTGTTAAAAAGCCCATAACTAATCTCCTTTTGTTTTGTTAGGTTGTATTTTATATTACTATTTTTACAATTTCAAATCAATATGCAAATTAGCCAAATTTTATATTTTTTCACCACCGCTGAATGTTTGGGCAAAAAATAATATTGCATAAAAAAGGCGGTTATGTTAAAATTATGTGTAATTTTTGTGCGAAAAGAGATATATGATGGATCAAAAAACCAAACAACAAATTGAAAGGCGTCGTACCTTTGCAATAATTTCTCACCCCGACGCAGGTAAAACCACCCTCACCGAAAAGCTGTTGCTTTACGGTGGTGCCATTCAATCAGCCGGCTCTGTTAAGGGCAAGCAGGGTGACAAGCACGCCGTTTCCGACTGGATGGAGCTTGAAAAGCAACGCGGTATTTCTGTCACCTCATCGGTTATGCAGTTTGAATATAACGGCTACTGCATTAACATTCTTGACACCCCCGGCCACCAAGACTTTTCGGAGGATACCTATCGCACCCTTATGGCCGCCGACAGCGCTGTTATGGTTATTGACGCCGCCAAGGGTATAGAGCCCCAGACGCGCAAGCTCTTTAAGGTTTGCGCCATGCGCGGAATTCCCATCTTTACCTTTATTAACAAGCTGGACCACGAGGCCCGTGACCCCTTTGACCTGCTGGATGAGCTTGAAACCGAGTTTGGCATCGCCACCTATCCTATGAACTGGCCCATCAGCTGCGGTGTTACCTTCAAGGGGGTTTATGACCGCAATCAGCGTCACATTCTTACCTTTGATAATTTTCACGGCGGCAGACAGCGCCTTGAATCCATTATCTGCCCCATTGACGATACTGCCCGACTGGATGAGCTTATCGGTGCCGATTTGCGCCAGGAGCTTATGGATCAGACCGAGCTGCTTGACGGAGCAGGCGGCGAATTTGACCTTGAAATGGTACGCAAGGGCAAGCTGAGCCCCGTCTTTTTTGGCTCGGCCCTTAACAATTTCGGCGTTGAGCAGTTTTTGGAAAACTTCTTGAAGCTGACCACCTCTCCTCTGCCCAGAAGAAATGCCGACGGCGGCTCGGTCGACCCCTTTGACGAGCATTTTTCGGCCTTTGTCTTTAAAATTCAAGCCAATATGAACAAGGCCCACCGCGACCGTATCACCTTTTTGCGCATTTGCTCAGGCAAGTTTGAGCGCGGCAAGGAGTATCATCATCTGCAGGGCGCTAAAAATATGCGCCTTTCACAGCCCCAGCAGATGATGGCCCAAGAGCGCGATATTATTGACGAGGCCTTTGCCGGTGATATTATCGGTGTATTTGACCCGGGCATCTTCTCCATTGGTGACACCGTCTGCGACCCCCAAGCCAAGGTGCGTTTTTCGGGCATTCCCACCTTTGCGCCCGAGCATTTTGCCATCATTGAGCAGGTTGACTCTATGAAGCGCAAGCAGTTTGCCAAGGGTATGAATCAGATTGCCCAAGAGGGTGCAATACAGATTTTCTTTGTGCCCGGCGGCGGTATGGAAAAGGTTATCGTTGGCGTTGTAGGTGTGCTTCAGTTCGATGTGCTGAAATTCCGTATGCAGAGCGAGTATGGCGTTGAGTATCTTAAGCAAGACATCCCTCACGAGTATATTCGCCGCGTAAATGTGCCCGATTTTAATGCAAACGATTACAATCTGGCAGGCGACACCCGTTGGGTTAAGGATGTGCGCGGCAACGACCTGCTGATTTTTAACGGATTGTGGTCACTGCAATGGGCACTTGATAAAAATGAAGGTCTTGAGCTGACCGAGTTTAGCCAAGATATTGAAGAGGCATAATTATAAAAACATAAAGCGCTTTATGTCCTGCCTCCCTCTGACGAGGGAGGTGGATTTTTGCGAAGCAAAAAGACGGAGGGAGAGAAAAGGAAAGACTACCCCTCAGTCGGCTGCCGCCGACAGCTCCCCTGACAAGGGGAGCCGGCAAAAACTTACAACCCGTTTACGGGTCGCCGATGACCGTTGCGTGGCTG
>JAZRNV010000129.1:0-1729 GCA_045648425.1 Acutalibacteraceae bacterium
CCCGCAAAAAAGAAAAGAAATAATCGAATTGATTTTTGGTGATAACGGACTTCGTCCCAATAAGATAAAGATGTTTTTAGACCCGTTTCATCAGTCGGAGGACAACTTAAATGCCGAGGGCATTGAAAACATCGACCAAAACAACTATGATCACACCACCTCTACAAAATGGATGCGTTATTTTGTTAAGGCAGGTAATGAGCTGACTGAAAAATCGGGCAGAAAACTTGAAATAATCACAACTCTGTATGGCCCTCCCCCATTTATGACAATTCAAAAATTTATGCGCGGCAGAGATCTAAACCCAAAATATCGCGAAGAACTGGCAAAATACATGACCGCTTGGGCAATGTTTTTGAGGGATGAAGAGGGGCTGCCTATCAAATATATCTCGTTACACAACGAGGGTGAAGATTACAGCCGCTGGCCCGAGGATGGCTCAAGCGGCAACATCGGCACAGGTCACGATTATAACCTTTATTGGACCGCCGAGGATGTGGTCAACTTTATTCCTTTTCTTCGTCGTGTACTTGATGCTAACGGTTGCACAGAAATTGGCGTTACACCCGGAGAAAACTCTAACTGGACTCGCTTTTTCCAGTGGGGATATGCTGACGAAATAGCCGACAATGAACAGGCCGTCAAAGCATTAGGTTTAATTA
This sequence comes from Acutalibacteraceae bacterium, assembly GCA_045648425.1. Taxonomy (GTDB): domain Bacteria; phylum Bacillota; class Clostridia; order Oscillospirales; family Acutalibacteraceae; genus RGIG2206. The sequence goes on from JAZRNV010000129.1 coordinate 663, forward strand.
CCTCCCACGGTTTTTCCGGCCACGGGGTGGGCAACGTGTGGTCGGGTGACCATCGCAGCGTAGGCAGTGATACTATTCGTGCCGTGAGGCCGGAACTGCATAGTTGGGTAACATCCACCAGTTGGAGCCAGATGAATTCTATGTTTGTATATCAGATATACGGCAATATTTACAGCGCAAAAAACAACGCCATTATCCCCTGGGCAGGCATTCAGCGCCCGTCAAAATGGGTTGGCGGTGACCCTAATCCCGGCAACGCAATACAAATTACCGAGGATGGCGACTATATCATCCGCGACGGATATTACTACTATAAGCAGGTTAGTTCAGTAGGTCAAAGCGGTATGTACGCTGCAAAGACCGCCTGCACCGACACCCGTTGCTGCGCTATTGCCTTTGCATCTAACGGCACCGATAATCCAAACAGCTTTGTGCTTGTTAATACTGCCGATGAAGATGCTTGCTTTGACCTGGCCGTGTTGAACGGAGACAAGCGCTATAAGGTGACCCGAACATCTCCATCTGAACGAGGAGTTGAGCTTAGTGAGGTATCACTTGACGGGGTTAAGTTGAGCTATATTGCTCCGGCTGACTCTGTAACAACATTCACGGCTATAGAATAAACATACCAACTTGTTAAAGCATTATAAAAGGACTATGACCTTTCGGTCATAGTCCTTTAATTTTAGTCTAACGGTTTCATTGTGGGGAACAATAAGACGTCGCGGATGGAGTCTGAATCGGTGAGAAGCATTACCAAACGGTCAACACCGAAGCCGAGGCCGCCTGTGGGAGGCATACCGTACTCCAATGCGGTTACGTAGTCATAATCAACCTGAGCTTTGCATTCGGGGTCAAGTGCCTTGCGCTCGGCAACCTGGCGCTCAAAGCGACCCTTTTGGTCGATGGGGTCGTTAAGCTCGCTAAAGGCGTTGCCAAACTCGGTGGCGTTGATGAAATACTCAAAGCGCTCGGTGAAAGCAGGATCCTCGGGCTTACGCTTTGCCAAGGGGCTGATTTCAACGGGATAGTCATAAATAAAGGTGGGCTGAATCAGATTTTCTTCA
>JAZRNV010000130.1:0-1030 GCA_045648425.1 Acutalibacteraceae bacterium
CCGAAAACATCCTCAACCGGTGAAAGGGTATAGGTTTTAAAGGCGTCGTCGGTTTTTAATCCCAAAATATATTTAAATGCAATTTCCAGCGGACAACCTGACCAAGCGTGATTTTTTGTGCCAAGGATAAAGAAATCCTCCCACAAGGTGGAGTTTTCGTTGGCAGCAAGACTGTAATATCGGCACATCATTCGGTTATATGCATCTTTGATAAAGCCCATTTCGCACAGTGCCAAAAGCACGACACGCTCGAAATAGGGGGTTGAGTGGCACACCGTCAGCAAGATTTTTCTCACCTTTTCATATCGTTCGGCGGGGCATATACCCGACAAAACAGCTATGGCGTTAGCTCGCTCATCCACAAAATTTTGGGAGGCATAATACTCCCCTTTCCAAAACTGCTTTTCAATGCTTGTACTTACGGTATGGATTCGTTGGTTTAAAAAATCATCGTAAGCGTGGTTATTACAAGCCGCCGCCATTTTAAGTGCAAATTTTGCCGCCGCCACATAAAGGCAGTTTTCAACCACCGCTTCGTCCACGTTATAAAGATGGTCAAACCATCGCCAATCACCCTTGCGAGGCACAACGAGCCCCTTTTCATCCAAATTCCAAAGCTTCAGATAGTTAACCGTCGGCTCAAGCACCATAGAAGGAATTTCAGGGTCGTGGGAATAGTGATAATATTCCCCTATCAAGCCAAATTCGCTTATGGCAACCAAGCTTTGAGATGGCAATTCTGACGAGTGTTCACCCGGTACGTTACCCCAAAGCACGTCGCCCTTTCTGAGATAAATAAAATCGCATATGGATTTTTTAAGCAGCTTTTGGGCGTTATCATCAAAAACAAAAAACACCTGTGGTGCCTGGGCCGAAACATCTCCAATCCATTGGCCGCGCTCCCGATCGGGGCAATCCATAAAATTGTTGCGCATACATACATAAAGGGTGCGTATGGATTTTTCAAGCAACCGATTAAACAACGGATTATCAAGTCGGAGGCCAAGCGGTCTTAGGAAGACAAATGTCT
>JAZRNV010000131.1:0-15601 GCA_045648425.1 Acutalibacteraceae bacterium
AGATCAAGACCCTGCGTCTCCGCACGAAGTAACAAAAAAGACAGACAGCAGCGTTTTCGCTGCTGTCTGTTCTTTATGGTTTGTTTTTTGAAACGAAAAACACTTACACTTTTCTCAACCTAACTATAATAGCAGGGGGAATATCGTACCAGTCAAACTCACGGATACGAGCAGGCTTCTGAAATACCGGTTCCTCAAACCCATCCAGAACAAACCCTACCGCAAAGCAATCATTTAATATCATATTCAGAGGACGGTGGAAATGATATGCTTTTTTATTGTTGTTTGCAAGAACGTAGGTTTCATGTAGCTTTGGTTCAATGTATTCATAGGTTTGAATTCCTGTAAGAATCTCGCCTTCGCCACTATAATCGTTTACAACTGTAATTTTTCTCATATTGGGCGTTTGGAAGCAAGGGTGTATCCCAGAGAAGACAAAGATACCGCCATCGGGCAACATATCATAAACAGCCTGCAATAAGGGGCGAATATCGGAAATGTCCATTACCGCCATGTTGGATACCGCTTTGTCAAAACCCTTATCACCTTGAAGTACCATCAATTCGTCATACTTTGTAGCGTCAGCAATTTGATAGTCAATAAATTCTGCACTGTCCTTACTTCTTTCTTTAGCATACTTAATCATTTCTGCGCTGTAGTCAAATGCAGTGACTTTGACTCCAAGCTCTGCCAAATAACGGGAGAAATTTCCATTTCCACATGCAACATCCAAAATATGTTCCCCTTTTTGGGGATTCAATAGTTTTAATGTTGATGGTCGGATAATTTCGCGGTGGAAACTGTTACTTTCGTTGCCCATTCGCGTGTCCCAGTCTCCTGCCAAGCTATCCCAAAGGCATCGACTTTGATTGTTAATCTCTTTCATTGTACACCTCCAAAAGAAAAAAATGAGAGAGTAATTATATCACAATAAGTTGAATAGAGTCAATTCTTTTCTATTAGCCTATGCTTTTGTGGCGATAGTCGTACTTTCGCGTACACATCGCTTTCGAAGCGAATATAATCAATAATAATCCCCCCCGCATAGCGGGGGGGATTTCATTTTCGGGTATAGCCCTATGTGATACTTGCTGCGCACAAGTGCGCTTTTTATTGGCATGCCAGCCATGCAATGGTTATCGGTGACCCGTAAACAGGATGCAAATCTTTGCAGGCTCCCCTTGTCAGGGGAGCTGCCGGCGACAGCCGACTGAAGGGTAGTCTTTCGTTTTTCTCTCCCTCCGTCTTTTTGCTTCGCAAAAATCCACCTCCCTCATCAGAGGGAGGCAGGACATAAAGCGCTTTCAGCGTTTGCCTTTGATTTCTGCAATTTTTGTTCATCGCTAAAGCTCTTTTGAACCACGCGACTATCACGTGGTTTTCGTTTACAAAAAGAACTACCCTAAAAGAGTTTTAATATCTCTTCTTCGGGTAGTTTTGTCTTATATTGTTGCAAGCAGGTAATTTGTGTGCCAAATTCCATCTTCTTTGAAGATAACTGTCCTTAGCAACCCTGCTAATTAAACTACGACGTTTTTTTGTATTTACAGTGTTTTAAGCAATTGGCACAGCTAAGCGCCTTGTTGGTTTCGGGATAAAATCTGTACGGATGTTTATGATAATTAACCTCCCAAATAATCAGCATCACAACAGAAAGAGCAAATATCGCCCAATTTATTACCGTTGCGACATCTGACAGTTGTGGAGCCAAAGTGAGTGCGCTTGCGAAAATGGCATAATCCCACCCGTTAATACCGCAATTTTTGCAGCAGTTGTTTTTGTTGTGCAAAAACAAAACGCTTAGCAGACACGTCTTTCTGACAAAGAAGGAGTTAAAACCAAATATAATACAAGCCCCGATAAGAAAAACGTACCAGCTCAAAAATCCCAAAATCTTTATGCATGCTATAAACGCAAGATAAGCCACCCAAAGCAAAATAACAAAAGCAAGGCCTTTTCTGTTATAGCCCTCTTTTCTCTCTTTACCGGTTGGAACGTAGTGCTTTTCATAAGCTTTAAAATGCACCGCAACATCGTATTTGACAAATGCAAATTCCAGCACAAACAAATAGCCAAAAGACAACAAAATAAAGGCAATATACACGACGTTGGCCACATTAAGAGACAGGTCGCCCATCAATCCAAGCAGCGCAAACAGAACTGCACAGGCGGCAAAAAAGGTGGTTTCAACAAACAACATTACGTTGTTAAACTTTCGCAACTTCATACAATTTACACTCCAAAAAGATTGCCGATAGGCAAAATCACCGCAAACACTGACGTTGCTATCGGTGAAAGCATAGTTACGAATATTTCTTTATTCATTGCAGCGTGTTCCTCAAACTCGTTTGAGTACATTTCTTTTGCGGCCAAAAGCGTTTGCATCTCATCAAAATCCATTTTTTCTTCTTGCAAGCCTTGATAAATTCGCATATCGATCTTTTTAACCTGCCTAAGATACATCTTGTGGCACAACTTTTTAAAAAATACGTTAGCAGCCAAATACATAGCCAACGGGAATATGGAGCCCAACACAAACAGCATCTTAGTGACTATGGAATCTCCGTTCAAAAGCCCCAGAAGGTACACGACCGCAAACAACTGAAAATATGCTATAAGATTTATACCGGTCAAATGTAAAAAGTATTTTTTTATAGCTTGAATAGTATCTAACGAGCAAGAAAGTTCGTCGATAGGATAACTGATTTTTTCTTCAAATCGTGACATAAAAAAGGTTTTAAACATACCAACCATAGGCAAAATCGACGTTCCTGCTATAAAAAACACAACACAAACAAGCACCATTAATATAACGTTGCCCAAAACAAAATCATCAACAAACAACTTGGTTAGTTTGTTGTCAGAATATTCGGTGATAAATATGTAATATGCCAAACCGCCACACACCATAAGCATTGAAACAAGCAGATTTCTGCTGCGGTTTTGCAAAACCACCGTAAGCGCACACACCACTACGCTAAAAGCGAGAATGCCGGGTGTATCGGTGACAATGGGTAAAAAGTTTGGTATGCTAACCTTAATTAAATAGTTTGTAAACACAAGCAGCGAACACAAAGCGCTTACAACAATAGCACCAACCGCCGGCTTTTCATGCTTTGAAAACAGACAAAAATATCGACTTGCACTTTTGGCATACCAATCTGACTTTTTTGCATCAGCATTAAGCAAACAGTTGAGGCGCACGCTTGTTTTATAAAACAGTTCAGAATCAAAAGTTATAATCAAAGGCCAATAAACAAGAGAAGCTAAAACAAAAACCGCATATTTATAAGGCGTAGCATCGTTAATGAAATCGCCAAAAACAGTTATGCCCGCGTAAAATAAACCAATTGCAAACACATATAGAATCGTTGCACAAACGATTCTGTTTTTCCATATTTCGGCTTGATTTAATCTGTTTTTTGCAGTTAACCTAAAACGCAACGGCATTTCGTACAAGCAGGGTGTATACCCTGCCTGTTCATCGACAATATTTGTAGTCTCGACACATTTTTTGCATTCTGTTACACTCATACTGCTCCCCCATATCAATGGTTTTGGCCAAATGTTTACAGTTGATATTTTGATTATACCACCTGGACAAATGGCTGTCAATCATAACGATTTGGGCCGACACATACCGCAACACAATAATAACTGATGCACACTCCCTTGCGGGGGTGTGCATCAAAACTTCTTTTTTATTTAAGCAATTCTTTGTAAAGACGGATATAGGCGTTGGCGGATGCGCCCCAACTGTTGTCGCACTCCATAGCCCGTTTGACCAGAGTTTGCCAGCCCTCGCGGTCGGCGTAGCCCTGCACGGCGCGATAGACGGTGTGAGCCATAGTATCGGCATTATAATCGCCAAAGGTGAAGCCGTTGCCCTCACCTGCTCCGCTGTCGGTGATGGTATCCTTGAGGCCGCCCGTTTCGCGTACGATGGGAATGCTGCCGTAACGCAGGGCCACCATCTGTGACAAGCCGCAGGGCTCGCTCTTGCTGGGCATCAGGAATATATCGCTGCCTGCATAAATTTTGTGAGCCAGGTCAGGAATAAAGCCGGTGCGCAGGCGGAAGGTATCGGGATAACGCTGAGTCATTTCTTGCATAAAGCTTTCATATTCATAGTCACCGCTGCCCAGCACCACCATCTGCACGCCGAATTTCATTATGGCATCCAATCTGGCTTTGACAAGGTCAAGACCCTTGTGGGATACAAGTCGGGTAACCATTGCCACAAGGGGCACATCATCGGTAACGGGCAAATCAAGCAGCTCTTGCAGCTTTTGCTTATTTACCTTTTTGCCGCTCATATCCTCGGCGGAATAGGGGGCAAAAATGTGCTCATCCTCTGCCGGATTATATACCACGGTATCAATTCCGTTAACAATGCCCGTCAGCTTCCAGCTGCGCTCGCGAAGGATAGAATCAAGGCCGTGAGAGTACCAGGGGTCAAGAATCTCTTGGGAGTAAGAGGGCGACACCGTGCTGATGCGGTGTGCGCACTCAATGGCACCCTTCATAAGATTGATGCAGTCTTCATACTCCACCAAGCTTTGCTCTGAATCGGGTATGCCGAACACGTCACCCAAAATCTCTTTGCCAAATTTGCCTTGATACTGAATGTTGTGAATGGTAAAAAGGGTTTTTACATTCTTAAGCTTCTCTTCATTGCCGTAGAAAAGGCGCAGATAGATGGGAATCAGCGCCGTCTGCCAATCGTTGCAATGAATAATATCGGGAGCAAAATCTATAACCTTGATTACCTCAAGCACTGCCCGAGAGAAAAAAGCAAAGCGCTCGGCATCGTCATAGTGGCCGTAAAGACTGCCACGCTTAAAATAATACTGATTATCAAGCAGATAGTAAATCACGTTGCCTGCCTTGGCCTCAAAAATTCCGCAGTACTGACGGCGCCAGGCAACAGGCACCGATATTGAGGTTATAAACTGCATATTCTCTCGCAGGTGTTGGGGAACGGTGTCGTAAAGGGGCATTATAACCCTGGCACCCACAAGCCGCTTGCGCAGCGCCTTGGGCAAGGCGCCCGACACATCGGCAAGTCCGCCCGACATTGCAAAGGGATATGCTTCACTGGTTGCAAATAGTACCTTCATCTGTTTTCTCCTTTTGTGTTAAGAGGATTAAACCTCACTGCCTTTTCTGATAAACACCGTATATGCAGGGGTGCCAACAAGGGTGCGTCGGTCACAGATTTTTACATTTTTATCGCTGCAAACGTGCTCAAGATATACTCCGTCGCCCACGTTGGTGGACTGCATCAAAATGCAGTTTTTAACCACTGTTCCCTTGCCAACCTTGACACCGCGGAAGAGAATAGAGTTTTCCACCTCGCCCTCGATTATACAGCCGTCGGCAATCAGCGAATTGCTAACCTTTGATTCAAGGCCGTATCTGGCAGGCATTTCATTGCGAACCTTGGTGTAAACGGGATGATTTTGAGCAAAAAGCTGACGTCTTACATCCTTTTCAAGCAAAGCCATGCTGGCCTTGACGTAGTTTTGCATACCGTCAATGACGGCAACAAAGCCGTCAACCTTATATCCGTAGACATTGAGAGTCTTGCAGCTTTCAAGTAAAATATCAAGCTCGTAGCTCTTACAGTTGCGAGCCATAGCGGCCTCAACCAGAGACATAAGCAAATCCTTACGCATAATAACGATATCGAGACTGTAATCGCAAACTGCGTAACGCTGTGCAACCGAGGCCTCGATGATTTTGCCCTCCGACTCCAGCTTAAAGCCCAACACATCGTTTTCACCCTTGGGTGCCTCGCCGTGGCAATAGGCAATGGTTATGTCGGCATTGGTATCGATGTGCTGTGCCAGCATATCCTTCATATCGATATTGCACACAACATCGCCGTCACAAATGGCAACATACTCTTCGCGGGAGTGGTTTAAGTAGCCCATAATACCGTAAAGGGCGCTCACCTTGTCGGCGTTTGAGCCGGCGCCGGTGCTGGCGTAAGGGGGCATTATAAACAAGCCGCCGTGCTTGCGGGCAAGATCCCACGATTTGCCGCTGCCCACGTGGTCCATAAGAGATTTATAGTTGCTGTTGGTAAGCACTGCAACCGACTCAACATCAGCATCCACAAGATTAGACAGTGCAAAGTCAATAAGACGGTATCTGCCGCCAAAAGGTAAAGAACTGATGGCCCTTACCTCTGTAAGCTCCTTGAGCAGATGGTCGTGTGTATTTCCAAAAAGTACACCTAACATTCTCTTGCTTTTCATACCGTCTCACCTGCCTTTACATCAGAAGAAATCATACTTTGAGGAAGCACGCTTGCGCCTTCCCCAACCACAACATTGTTGCCCACAACGGCTACGCCCCATTTTTTGAGGTCGCTCATCTCTTCGGGGCAACATCCGACATGAGCATTTTCGCCTATGACGCAATTTTCAGCCACCATGGCATACTCAACCACCGCACCGCTTTTTATAACCGTACCGGGCATTATGATTGAGTCGCGCACAACAGCACCCTTTTCAACGGTAACGTCACTGAAAAGTACTGAATAATCTACCGTGCCGTCAATTTCGCAGCCCTCGGAAACAATAGAGTTTTCAATGTTGGCATTGTCACCTACATAATGAGGGGGGGCACCTGTGGTGCGTGAATAAATCCTCCACGCGGGGTCATCAAGCTGAAGATTGATCTTGGGATTGAGCAGATCGAGGTTGGCTTCCCACAAGGAGTCGATGGTGCCCACATCCTTCCAATAGCCCTCGAAGGGATAAGCCAGCATCTTACATCCGTCACGAAGCATAGCGGGAATTATGTTTTTGCCGAAATCGTTTTGAGATTCGGGATTTTGTTCATCCTCGGTAAGATATTTGCGAAGAGCCGCCCAGCTAAAGACGTATATACCCATTGATGCCTTGTTTGATTTGGGGCTTTTGGGCTTTTCTTCAAATTCGTAGATGGTGCCGTCTTCAGTGCAATTCATTATACCGAAACGGCTTGCCTCCTCCATAGGAACCTCAAGGACGGCAATGGTGCACTCTGCGCCCGATTCCTTATGGCTTTTTATCATTTTGGAATAATCCATCTTATAAATATGGTCGCCCGAAAGAATGAGCACATACTCGGGGTCATAACGCTCAATAAAGGGGATGTTTTGGTAAATGGCATTAGCGGTGCCCTTGTACCAATCGGTGCCCGAAATCTGCTGATAGGGAGGCAGAATATGCACACCGCCGTGAAGACGGTCCAAATCCCACGGTTGGCCCGAGCCAATGTAGTCATTGAGGGCAAGGGGCTGATACTGGGTAAGTACTCCCACGGTATCTATACCGGAATTGATGCAGTTGGACAGCGGAAAATCAATAATTCGGTACTTTCCGCCGTAGGGGACTGCGGGCTTTGCAATCTTGTTGGTCAACACACCCAAACGGCTGCCTTGACCGCCGGCCAACAGCATTGCTACACATTGTGTTCTGAACATAACGTTCACTTTCCTTTCAAGGTTTTATTCAAAACGGCTTTTGTTTTTGCTTTTTTTAAATAAACCACCGACATCGCCGGAATGGTCATACCTATACTGTTTTTATAACCGTGCATCTCTATGGCTCTTGAGCGAAAGTGGGTTATACCCCTTGCGCTCAACAAGCCCTTGCCTCCAAAAGAGGCCGAATCGCTGTCAAACGCAACACGCCAACTGCCCTTTGAAGGAACACCGATTCGGTAATCGGTACGGTCAACGGGAGTAAAATTGCAAACCGCAATCAGTTCTTCCCCCTCGCCATCTTGACGGCAAAAGGCGATAACGCTTTGGCAATGGTCATCATGAACAATCCACGAGAAGCCCTGCCACGAATGGTCAAGCCGCCATAGTGCAGGGTTTTTAAGATAAAAGCGATTAAGGGCACGCACATATTCGCTCATCCCCTTGTGCTTGGGGTAATCAAGCAAATTCCAATCAAGAGGAGCAGAATAATCCCACTCTTTAAACTGGGCAAACTCTTGTCCCATAAAAAGCAGTTTTTTGCCCGGATGAGCCATCATATATCCGTAAAGGGTACGCAGCCCGTCAAACTTTAGGTCATAATCCCCGGGCATTCGACTTATAAGGGTGCCTTTGCCGTAAACCACCTCATCGTGAGACAGAGGTAAAATAAAATTTTCGCTGAAGGCGTAAAAGAAGGAAAAGGTGAGGGCACCGTGATGGTGCTTTCTGAAAAGGGGGTCAAGGGACATATAGTGAAGGGTGTCATTCATCCACCCCATATTCCATTTATAGTTAAAGCCCAATCCCCCGTTTTGTGTGGGATGAGTAACCATCGGCCAAGCGGTGGATTCCTCAGCAATCATAAGCACGTCGGGATACGCGCCGAAAACACATTGATTTAAAATCTGAAAAAACTCTACGGCCTCGGTGTTGCTGTTGCCCCCCTCGCTGTTGGGAAGCCACTCATCTCGGTCATAATCAAGATAGAGCATAGATGCCACCGCATCAACCCTGAGACCGTCAAGGTGAAATTGCTCTAACCAATACATCGCGTTAGAAATAAGAAAGCTGCGAACCTCGCCTCTGCCGTAATCAAACACACAGGTGCCCCAGTGATAATGCTCCCCCTTTCGTGGGTCAGCATATTCATAGCACGGGGTGCCGTCAAAGCGGTACAGGCCGTGCTCGTCCTTAGGAAAATGAGCAGGAACCCAATCGAGTATGACCCCTACCCCCTGCCGATGGCATTGGTCGATAAAATATCGCAGGTCATCAGGGATGCCGTAACGGGATGTAGGCGCAAAATAACCCGTTACCTGGTAGCCCCACGACGGGTCATAAGGATATTCGCAAATTGGCATAAGCTCTATGTGGGTATAGCCCATGCTCTTTACATATGGTATAAGGGCTTGAGCCATTTGCTTATAGCTGTAAAAGCTGCCGTCATCATTCTTGCGCCAGGAGCCAAGATGCACCTCATAAATATTTATCGGTGAGCAATAGACAGAGCTGCTGCGTCGGTATTTCAGCCACAGCTCATCCCCCCACCTGTAACGGGAGGTGTAAACCTTTGATGCGTTGTCGGGTCTCGTCTGACTATGATATGCATAAGGGTCAGCTTTAAGAACTTTTTTGCCCTCTGCTCCCGTTATGCAATATTTATAATTGGTATATTGGGGTAGCTTTTGAGTTTGTGCCTCGTATATTCCGTCCCCCAGGCAAAGCATTTCCAGAGCGGTATCCTTCCACTCATTAAAGTCGCCTACCACGCTTATCTGCTTTGCATTCGGGGCCCACACTCTGAAAACTGTTGTTTCTTTATCTGAGTGGCAACCGAAATATTTATATCCGTCAGCACACCTTCCCGATAAGAATAAGGCGCGGTCAAAATCAAACTGCTCGTTCACTAACAGTTTCTTCCTTTCGCTTATTAATATAATAACAAATGTTATTGTCTTTTTCAAGCCAATTTTAGTATTTAATCAATATGCGGTGTAATAAATTGCATCGTCACTTTGTGCAAAAACACCAAAAAGCTTTATAAATCTCCACACAAATTGTTCTTACTCATTGAAATTCAAGTTGAAATAAAAAACAATTTACCGTATAATAAAACAAAAACAATTATAAAGGTGAATCATGACTAAAATAATTGATTTTCATACCCATCCTTTTAAAAATCCGGAAACTAACATTTGCTCTCATAAAGAGTATTGCCGAATGACCCCCGAATCAACCCTTATCGACCTGAAAAAATTAGGGGTAGAAAAAATTTGCGGCTCGGTCGTAAATATGGGCTTTGACAAAAGCAAAGACATTTGGCCGCAGTTGCGTCGAATGAATGAAATTGCCCTCGAGCTAAAGGAGCAATACGGTGACTTTTATTATCCCGGATATCACGTTCATCCGCAGTGTGTGCGTCAATCTGTTGCTGAAATTGAAAAAATGAGCAAGGCGGGGCTTCGCCTGATAGGTGAGCTGGTGCCCTATATGCATGGTTGGTCTGATTATTCCTGCAAGGAATTCAGCGAAATTATAGAGGCCGCCGCCCATTACAATATGATAATCAACTTTCACTCTATGGATGACGACCAAATGGACAAAATGGTGGCTGAGCATAAAAACGCAATTTTCGTTGCCGCTCACCCCGGTGAGTACAAAGAGTTTATGCGTCATCTGAAGCGTATGGAGTTAAGCGACAATTATTATCTGGATTTGTCGGGTTATGGCATTTTCCGCCACGGTATGCTAAGGCACGCCATAGATGCAGTAGGTGCAGAGCGGTTTATATTCGGCTCCGATTATCCCATCTGCAACATCTCTATGTATGTGGGCGGTGTAAAAGATGATTTCACCTTAACAGAGGATGAAAAGCAATTAATTTTATACGGCAACGCTAAACGATTGTTAGGTATATAAAAAGAGCACCTGAACGGCTTGTTCAGGTGCTTTAATTTTATTAAAACTTTGTGTAAAGGGTGTTGCTTTTGTTCATTATTACACCCTTAAGATCAGCCAGCTGGCTGACGGTGACGGGCTCTATCCCTTGCTCCATCATAAGAGGCACGCATTCATCCACCGCCTCAATGGTGCGATAATTGCCGCCCGAGTCGTGCATAAGGATGATAGTGCCATCCTGCTTATAGAGACTTTTTAAACTGTCGGTGCGGGATTTGATGGTATCACTGTCGTTGATGCCCACAAACTTGCCGCAGATATAGGTCATATTTATGCCGTAATTCTTGAAATTATAGGTGGGGTAGCTTTCGTAAACCAGCGGAAAACGGAAGAGCTCGGTATCCTGCCCGATAACTGCTTTGATTGCGGCATTGGTATCGCTTATCTGGGCTTTGATTTCATCTGTATTTGCGGCGCTGTGAAGCTCTTTAAAATTGGGATGGCTCCAGGAATGGCTGCCAATCTCGCAGCCCAAGGTCTTTGCCCGCTCAAGATTGTATGAGTTGGCGGCAATGTTTTTGCCGATAACGAAAAAGGTGAAGGGCACCTTATATCGCTCACTCACATCCAAAAGGCGGGTAGTGGTGTCATAGCTTGGGCCGTCATCAAAGGTCAGTGCTACGAACTTGTCGGCAACAGGGCCGTCATACTTTTTAACCTCTGCAAGCATTTGAAAAACAGATAGCGCATCTGCACTGTTTATTTTGCCGTCTTTGTTGGTATCGGCTGTTGCAGCAGCAAGGGCTGAAGAAGCAATCTCGCCCACAACACACTGCTGTGCCAACAGCATATCCACGCGGCTGAAAAGCCCGTTGCCGTTAACATCGCCCATACTGCTTTTGCCTACAAGGCGGCCGTAATTGATATAATTAGTGCCTGAAACGCCCGCAGAAAGGGTAAAGTTTCTGAGCTTGGTGTTTTTGCTTTTTTCACGGTCGGTAATTACAACCGAAGCACCGTTAAATTTGGACAATCCGCCTGCTGCTTTTTTCAAAGATGCGGCACTGACACGAAGTATGGCTCGCTCATCCTCAGAGCTTTTGCGGGTAACAACTATATTGCCCTTGTCATACTCAAGCTTATAGGTCACATAAACCGAGGTAAAAAAGCAGAAGTAAGAATAATCGGCACTGACCTCATTGCCCTTCCACAGCAGCTTTACCCCTGTGGTAAAGGGCTTATTGCTTGTGAAGGATTCGTTTCGTCCGCCTGCATTGAAATTGCGGCTTGAGGATATTCTGAGGGTTAGGTCGCCTACCGAAATATCGGTGTAGTCGCTTTCGCGGCAGTTATAATTGTTAACGATGGCGTAATCCAACGACCAGGTGAAGGAGTCGCCGAGATTGTATGTAACGGTAGATTTTATATCGGCGCCCGAGCCGCTTACAAGCACCTCTTGACCTGCTTGGTCAACACTTGCGCCCACAACCGACCACTTGCCGTCCTTCCAGTTGCCACTGTAAAGAGGGGCTGCCGAAGCACTTGAAAAGGGCATCAGCACAACAGTCATTGCTATGCACAGTGTAATTGCCAACAGCTTGGACAATCTTTTTTTGATCATAACTACTCCTCAATACTCTTTTAAGGTTTGAATTAATTGCGCTTTGTACTCATCAATAACCCCTTGAGGTGAAACAACCTTAACTCCACCGCCAAAGCCGAAAAGCCAGGAATAAAACTTGGCTGACAAATTAACGGAGAGAGATGCTCGAAATCTGTCATCACCCACAGGCACCGTTTTGAGATTGGTGCCAAACTGGTCAAAAACAGCACCTGCCAAAGCATTGTCAAACTCACACACCACAACGGCGTGCTCACCGCCAAACTGGGAAAAGGAGGCCTTTTCTCTGTCTGACGGGCTATAGGTTTTGTAGCGCTTTTGCTCTTCCCTCTCAAGCTCGGTAACCTTGACCCCCTCCATCATATCAAGACGGAAGCTGGATATGCGGTCATACTTGGCGTGGTAGGCGTGCATATAATATTTTTCTTGATCCCAAACAACGGCATAGGGGCTGACAACGTACTCTGCCCCACCGTTGCGATACTCTTTTTTGCCGTTGGGCAAATATTTGAAGTATTTGAAAGAGACGCGCCGATTGTTGCGGATGGCCTCGTACACACCGTCGAGCACATAAAAAATCTGCTCATTGTCGGTTTTGTCTTCGTCGGTCATATAAAGGCCGCGTCTGAGTGCAGCCGCCTGATGAATTGATGCCAACGAGCCCAGCTTGTCTACAAGCTGCTTTGACTTTTTGACGGTGATAAAGCGCGAGGCCTGCACCGCATCGGCAAGCAATTTTAGCTCATGCAGCTCAAAATCGCGACTTATTATGTAGTATCCCCTGGGACTGCAGGAGCTTTTGCCGATATCGATGCCAAACTCTTCAAGGGCTGCAATATGGCGGTATATGGCCTTGCGGTCACAGCCGTAGCCCAACTCTTCAAGCTGCTCGATAATGGCCTCTGCCGTTAAGGGATGCTCTTCATCCGTTTGCTCGTTAAGAATGCGCCAAACGTGCATAAAAACCGCTTTTGCGGCCTTGTTGCCTGCCATTACAGAGTACCGAAAATACGGTCGCCTGCATCACCCAAGCCGGGCACAATATAGCCGTGCTCGTTAAGACACTTGTCAATGGCAGCGGTGAAAACAGGCACATCGGGATGGGCTTCTGTAAAGGCCTTTACACCCTCAGGAGCGGAAATGATGCACATAAATTTAATAGAACGGGGGTTGCGCTTTTTAATCTGGCTTACTGCATCAATGGCAGAGCCGCCTGTTGCGAGCATAGGGTCGACAATTATAACGTCACGCTCTTCAATATCCTGGGGAAGCTTGCAATAATACTCAACAGGCATAAGGGTCTCGTGGTCGCGATAAAGGCCGATGTGACCGATACGGGCACCGGGGATCAAGGCAACCATACCGTCCACCATGCCCAGGCCTGCGCGCAAAATAGGCACAACTGCCAGCTTGCGGCCGGCAATAACCTTTGTGCTTGCCATACCTACGGGAGTTTGGACCTCTACCTCTTTGAGAGGAAGGTCACGGGTGGCCTCAAAACACATAAGTGTGGCTATCTCGCTGACAAGCTGGCGAAAATCCTTTGAGCTTGTTTTTTCGTCTCTGAGCAAAGATACCTTGTGCTGAACCAGTGGATGGTCGATCCATGTTACATTTTTGTACTCCGTGTTCATTTTTAGCGCTCCATTCATTTTTTATTATAATGGTTATGGTTAGTCGAAACAAACTTGTTTCGACACAAAATCTTTGATTTTGCGGCAAATTTTCTTTGAAAATTTGTCGCATATCCATTGCAATGAATGTTGTGCAAAATTAAATCATAGAATTTAATTTTGCTATATCCGCTTAAAAAGCGGCTTGTCGAAGCGCTTTCAAGCGTTTCGACAAACAACAATCATTATAAGGAATTGTCTTGTTCAATTTTAGTGATAAGGTCAACTCTGCGCTGATGGCGGCCACCCTGCTCAAACTCAGCATTAACAAACTCTTCAACCATAAGCTTTGCAGTTTCAATGCCAATTACTCGGGCACCCAGGCACAAAACATTTGCATTGTTATGTATGCGCGTAAGCTTGGCGCTGTAAACCTCACTGCAGGCAGCAGCACGGATTCCGTCCACCTTATTGGCAGCCATAGACATACCGATGCCGGTGCCGCAAATGAGAATGCCAAGCTGGGCTTCTCCGCTCACCACTTTGGTCGCCACCTCAAAGGCCTTTTGGGGATAATCAACCGACTCGCCCGGCTGAATTCCACAGTCAATTACTGTGTTGCCCAGAGATTCAAGATAGGCCTTCAGCTCATTTTTGAATTCAGGGCCGCCATGGTCGCAACCCATTGCAATAATCTTTGACATATTATAAACTTCCTTCCGAAAATTATTATTCTTTTTTGGCTTTCAGCTCGCGCTCTGCCTGGGGCAATCGCAGATAGCAGGGCAGCAGTTCATGGGGAACCACCGCCTCACACTCAAGGGCGACCATCGCCACCTCGCCTGCGCGCTGGTAGGTTGCCCCCTCACGCAGTTTTTTGCAGCACAGCCGCTCACCAAATTTATTATAGCACAAATCGGCACCGCCGCCAACAAGAATTATAGGCGTTTCGGGATTTTTTTGAAGATAATCGGCAAGCTCGTTTTCAAGCTCGTCGCACATAAGCGCTCGGTCATCGCAAAGGCGGGTAAGCTTTTGACCGTCTGAATAAAACAGTGCGTTATAAACCTGGTTGCATCGAGCATCCATAACAGCGCAAACAAGGCCCTGCACATCCCTTGCGCCCATTGCGGCCGCATGAAGAGTAGACACCCCGACACACCTTTTGTTGCACCCAAAGGCCATGCCCTTTACGGCGGCAATGCCTATACGCAACCCCGTAAAAGAGCCGGGGCCGACGGTGACGGCAAAAAGGTCAATATCCTGCAGGGCTTGCTCTGAGTTTTGAAGCATAGACTCAACCATCGGCATCAGGGTGCGGGAATGGGTCAGACCTGCGCTTACAAAGCTTTCGCTGATGAGCACCCCGTCCTCCACGACGGCGCAGGAGGCCGCTTTATCGGCACAGTCAACGGCAAGTATTTTCATATTTCAACCCCCGTAACGGTAATAATTCTTTGGTTATCCCCTTCGCCGCGGCGTATATCAACCTTAACGGCATCATCGGGAAGGGCGGAATAGATGTTTTCGCTCCACTCCACCGAAAGCACCGCTCTTTGCTCAATATAATCGAAATAACCGGTTGAATAAAGATCGTTCCACCCTTCAACGCGGTACATATCAAAATGATAGAGAGGCAAGCGCCCCCCAATATATTCGTTGACAATGGCAAAGGTGGGAGAGGATACCTCACCCTTAAAGCCAAGGCCACGGGCCAAGCCGCGAGTGAAGGCGGTTTTACCTGCACCCAAATCACCCGTCATGGCAATTACGCAAGGCGATATTACCAGGCCTATTTTTTCTGCCAGCGCCTCTGTCTCGGCTGTGCTTTGTGTGATAAAAACGCTCATGGGGCTCAACTCCAAAATTCGGGGGTGCCAATATTGACCCCCTTGACTTAATTGTTTTAATTATAATGATTGTTGTTTGGCGAAACGCATGAAAGCGCTTCGACAAGCCACTTTTTAAGCGGATATAGCAAAATTAAAT
>JAZRNV010000132.1:0-4216 GCA_045648425.1 Acutalibacteraceae bacterium
CGCAAGGTAACCGCCGACCCTACTTGTCACACGGTCGCGGTCGACCCCGCCGTCATCCCTCTCGGCTCTTATCTCATTATTGATTTGCCCGAATATGAGGGCGTGATTTTTCGCGCCGACGATACGGGGAGCGCTATCAACGGATTCGATATTGACATTTTCAGCGAGAGCGAAATCGAGAGCAAGACATTTAACAACAAGAGCGGCGTCGCCGTTTGGATTATTGAGGAGGTTTGAGCAAATGAACACGGTATTGTTTACGGCATTTATCGCGTTTGTTATCGGTGGAGTCATCGGAACAATCGCGGGCGCGATGCTCGGAGGCGGTCGAGTTATGGAGATTCACGACGAGCTTGACGCGGTCAGAAAGGAAAACGAGACCCTCAAGGCAAGGGTCGACGGTCCCCAGGTCATCGAGATCAAGGACAAGAGACCCGAGGCGGCCGACATTACAAAAAACTACTTTACAGAATTTTAATAGTGACCGATTAAACGGACACGGAAAGGATGAGCGAAATGTCAAGATCATTCAAAAAGGGACTTTATACGACCGCGGAGATTGCGGCGATAGTTTACAAAAAATGTCCTGGGCGATTTAAGAATTTAGAGAGCGCAAAAAGGCGCGTGAGTTATGCCCGCGCAAGGCTCGGAATCGCCGACATCAACGGAAAGAAAAATTTTTGTCAATTCTCAATCAAGGACACCGAGAGAATACTCGCGGACATCATCAACGGCAAGCCTTGTAAAAACGGCAAGACAAGGAAACCGCCGAGACGGGCCAGGGTGACCGATGCGACTCAACTCTCGATATTTGACGACCCAGGAATCAACCTTGACGGTGAGGGCGTGAGTTTTGACGCGAATGTCATTGATTGGATTGAGCCCTACACCCCGAACAGCAAAAAGACGAGGCCAGTCGTCGAGGATGAGCCGCTCACAGCCGAGGAGCTCGCGAATAGGCTCGATTATTTGCTCGACGAGATCACCGACACAATCCACGCGCTTATAAACACAATCAAGGAGGATTAAACAAAATGGCTAATATTTACGAACTAACCGAGGAATTTCGCACCCTTTGGAATCTTTTAGACGAGGGCGAGATAACCGACGAGGTGCTCGCCGAGGTGTTTGAGACAACGACCGAGGAGCTCGCGATCAAGCTCGAGGGTTATTGTAAGTTTATCAAGAATGTCGAGGGTGACATCGCGGCCCTCAAGGCCGAGGAGCATCGCCTCGCGGAAAAGCGCCGCACCCTCGAGAACACGGTCGACCGCGCCAAGAGCGCTATGATGACCGCCCTCAAGACAGCGGGCGAGAATAATCTCCCGTGTGGGACCTTTAAGGTCGCAATCCAGGCAAACCCGCCGAAAGTCGTCATTGATGACCCGTATATCGAGAATATTCCCGACCGTTATCTCGTCGCCCAGGAGCCGACGATCGACAGAAAGGCAATACTCGCCGACCTCAAGGCGGGAGAGGTCAAGGACCTCGAGGGAATCGCTCACCTGGAACGCGGCGAGAGTTTGAGAATTAAGTAATAGGAGGATTGAAAAAATGCCAAACGAGATAAACGCCTTAATATTTAGGGACCTAAAGGCCGACGAGATTGAGCTCCGCGTCGCAAGCATCAACGACAAGGGCCTCGCGCTCTTATTATACAAAGATGCGCGATGCGATATGAATATACTTGACGAGACGGTCGGCGCCTTTAATTGGCAAAGATCGCACAGCCGCGAAAATGCTAATTGTATAGTCAGCATTTGGGACCAAAACAAAAGTCAATGGATTAGCAAAGAGGACACGGGGACCGAGTCGAACACGGAGGCTCAAAAGGGTCTTGCGTCGGATAGTTTCAAACGCGCTTGTTTTAATTGGGGAATCGGCCGCGAGCTTTACACGGCGCCTTTTATTTGGATTAGTGCCTCAAATTGCAAAATCGAGACGCGTAACGACGGCAAGCGCGTTTGTTATGACAAATTTAAGGTTGACAGCCTGGCGATAAAGGACAAGAAAATCACGGGCCTCAAGATCAAAAACCTCACCCTCAAAAAAATCGTGTTTGTTTTCGGAGAGTGCGAGACAGCGATCGACGACCTCCCCGACGACCCGAAAGCAATATTTCAAGAGCTCGACAAGGTCATCAAGACCCACGGCCTCAACGGCGAGGACATCGCCACAATGTTTAATTTGAGCAAGACGAGCACAGCCGCCGACCTCAAGGCCGCGCTCGAATATGCTCGGGGGTTGGTTAGGTGATTTTATGATTATTCGAGCCGACCATAAAAACAATTATATGGTTATTCAGAATGAGATCGCCCAGGATTCCCGCCTCGGGTTTGAGGCTCGCGGTTTTATGCTCTTTTTGCTCTCGCTCCCCGATGATTGGATATTCAGCATCAAGGGGCTCGCACAAATGACCGAGACAAGCGAGCGAACAATTATGAGGCTTGTCAAGGAGCTCAAGGCGGCGGGGTATATCGAGCAAAAACGCGAACAGAATGACCGCGGTCAGTTTGTCGGGTATTCCTGGGCCGTTTATGAGGTCCCCGAACTACGCGAAAACCGTACTACGGATAAACCGAACTACGGCAAAACCGAACTACGGGCGCGCCGAACTACGGTTTTTGCGTACCTATACAAAGTACTAATAATAACAAAGTACTAAATACACAAAGTACTAATGATAAACAAAGTACTAAACCCAAAAAGAAAAGTGAAAAAGAAAAAGGCGAGTCATTCGATTCGATTCTCGCCCCGCTGTCTCCCGATGTCCGTGACGCGTTTGTCGAGTTTATCAAGATGCGAAAGGCGATCAAGGCGAGACTCACCGAGAGAGCGCTCACCCTGGCAATAAAAAAGGCGTATGAGCTCGCGGGCGGTGACGAGGCGAAAGTCAAGGCGATCGTCGAGCAATCGGTTTTTAATTCCTGGAAAGGGCTTTATCAGCTCAAGGATGACGGCGGCAAGGCGTACACGGCGCCGCTCAACGGCTCCGAGACAGCTCTCGAGAGATTGACAAGGCTCGCGGTCGAACGAGCGGAGGGAGGCAATCAATGACGATACAAGACGCGACAAAAATCGTTTATCTGATACACACGGCCTATCCCCAGGACCGCAACGCGACCGACAAGGACCTCCTCGACAGAATTGACCTTTGGGCGGTCATCCTGGCCGATTACGATGTCAACCTTGTCCTCGGAATAGTAAAGGCGTGGATTAAGACCTCGCGTTATATGCCGAATTTCGAGGAGATAAAAAAGGCTTGCGACATTCGCAAAGAGCTCGACGCAAAGATTGCCCAGGCGGGAGATATAAACGCGATCAAGGTCCCGCCCGAGCTCGAGCCGAAACTTGAGGCGCTAATCGAATCAATCAAAGAATCCGAGATTATAGGAGAACGAGGCAAATGATAAATAATTTTGTATTGCATTTTGAGAACGGGCTCCCGAAAGGGACCGCACAGCAAAAGGGCGAGGCAATCCGATACAAGAACGGGCGGCCCTATATTCAGCATTATAAAAAGGCGAATGTCGAGGCCTTGAGGACAATCCTCGAGCTCAAGCTCGGCAAGTATGCGCCCGCGGTCCCGACCGATGCACCCGTTAGGTTGTTTGTTTGGGTCTGTTTTGATGTCAAGGACCGCAAGGCCTGGGGTCAGTATAAGACGACAAGGCCCGACGCCGACAATTATGTCAAAGAGCTCAAGGATGCGATGACGACGGTCGGATTTTGGAACGATGACGCCCAGGTCGTCGATTTGAGAGTCGTCAAGACCTACGCGGAAAAGGCGAGCATCACCGTTCAGATTGAAACCCTGGGGACTATCTCGAAAATAAGGGGGCGGGCTAATGACTGACGAAATGTTTGAGGCTAAACAATGGTTACGGCGTGTTTATGTCATCGCGAAAAGGGTCGAGAGTAATGAGAGGATGCTCGAGGTGCTCAAGGCCAGGGTCAACACGGCGACCGCTGTCTATGAGAACAAGAGCGGCCGAGGAGACCGCGAGCAAGCCCAAAAGCGCCGCGAGGATGCGCTCCTCGATTATATCGAGCAGGAGGACAAGGTCGAGCGCTCGAGGAATCTCCTCAGCCGGGAGACGGGCAAGGTCAAAAAGGTCATTGACCGCATTGACGACGAGACGGTCGGCGACATTATGGATTTGAGATATATCAAGCTCCTCGCCTGGGATGATGTCGTCAAGGTCGCGAATTACTC
>JAZRNV010000133.1:0-1541 GCA_045648425.1 Acutalibacteraceae bacterium
CTTGGCCTCCGACTTGGCATCTATCCCTCCCGATAGATTGAATATTTTTTGGCAAGAATAGCCCGACGGGGCGAAAAGGGTCAGCCTTGCCCCTTTCTTGCCTTTAATTCAAGGCCCAGGAGATCACGGAGGCGGTGATTAGATATGACAAGGAAAACAGAAAAGGCGAAAACGGAAAAATTGACAAGGTCCGAATTGACCGAGCGAATCACGGCGGGGGTCGCTCCCGACCTCAAGGCCCAGGCGGTAACCCTGGCCGATGCCGTGCTCGCGATGCAAGACAAAATTGAGACGAGCATCCCCGAATATAAGGCGATGCCGCTCTCGCAAACGGTGACGGTCGGCACGGGTGAGACGATTCTCCGCGCTAACCCCGCGGCTCAAGAATTTCGGGCGACGGTGAGGGACTACGCCCAGGCGCTCAAGAGTCTCAATGAGATTCTTGCGAGCGGAAAACCTACGACAAGCGCGTCGGCGGTCGATGACCTCCGCGCTCGTTTCAAGGTGGGTTGATTATGAATGGAAAGACGGAGCCGAGACTCTACACCCGCCCCCTCCGAGAGCTAACTCCCGAGACCTCGCTCGGGTTTGCGGCGATCGAATACGCGACCGACATCCTCGGTTTGTCACTTTATCCGTGGCAAGAGTGGGCGCTAATCCACGCCCTCGAGATCATCGGGGACCTGGGTAGTTCTTGGCGTTTTCGTTATCGAGTGATTTTGTTCTTGATTTCGAGACAGAACGGCAAGACATTACTCTCGCGAGTGATTGCGTCATTCTTCTTGAATGTCTTGAGGGTAAAGTCAGTATTCGGGACCTCTCTCTCAATGGAAAAGGCCGAGGAGGTTTGGGAGGCTGTAATTGACGACCAGGAAAACACCGAGGCCCTCGCGAAAGAGGTCGAGACGATCGCGAGACGAAACGGCGGCAAGAAACTTGTATTATCGGGCGGCCGCACCTACAAGGTCGGCGCTCCGACGAGGAGAGCGGGCCGAGGCGATGCGAATGACCTCGTTATGATTGACGAGATTCGTGAGCATCGAGACTGGCAAACCTGGAGCGCGGCGGTGACATCCACCAACGCAAAACCGAACGGGTTGACGATTTGCTTTAGTAATGCGGGCGACCCCGATAGTATTGTTTTGAGACAGCTCCGAGGGTCAGCCCTCGAGAGGATAAACGGACAAAAGGCGGCCGATTTCGGCGGTAATGTCGACGGTGACACCCTGGGCCTTTTTGAATGGTCGGCGCCCGACAAGGCCGACATCAACGACCCCGAGGCAATCGCCCAGGCAAACCCCGCCCTCGGTTATGGTCTGCTGACCGAGAGGGCGATCGCGTCGAGCCGTGAGACTATGACGGAAAACGATTTTAGAGCGGAATGTCTATGTCAACAAGTGGAGACAATACTCCCCGAGCCGTTTCCCGACGGGGCTTGGGTCGGAGGTCAAGACGAGGCAAGCGAAATCCGAGAGGATTCGCCTTTGTTTTGGGGCGTGGATATGTCTCAAGATAGAAAATTGACGACAATCGCGGTTTGT
>JAZRNV010000134.1:0-3601 GCA_045648425.1 Acutalibacteraceae bacterium
CAACCAATCCTGCGATATGAGCCATATCAACCATAAATATGGCGCCCACCTCTTTGGCAATGGCGGCAATTTTATCAAAATAAATGGTGCGAGCATATGCGGAAGCACCTGCAACAATCAGCTTGGGCTTGCACTCGAGAGCAATGCGGCGCATTTCGTCATAATCGATAAAGCCGTCGTCATTTACACCGTAAGGAACAAAGTTGTAAAGCATACCCGAAAGGTTAACGGGTGAGCCGTGGGTGAGGTGACCACCGTGAGCAAGGTTCATACCCATTACGGTATCACCGGGCTGCAACAATGCGGCATAAACAGCGGTGTTGGCCTGTGCGCCCGAGTGGGGCTGAACGTTGGCGTGGTCAGCTCCGAAAAGCTTCTTGGCGCGGTCACGGGCGATATCTTCAGCAATGTCTACGCATTGGCAACCGCCGTAATAGCGCTTGCCGGGGTAACCCTCGGCATATTTATTGGTAAGCACGCTGCCCATTGCAGCCATAACAGCAGGAGAAACAAAATTTTCACTTGCAATAAGCTCGATGTTGCTTTGCTGACGGGCAAGCTCTTTAGCCATTGCGTCGGCAACATCTTTATCGGTTTGAGCAATGAGACCGATTGAATCAAGTAAATTGTCAAACATATCTTCAACGACCTTTCCTGTAAAATAAAAAATATTTTAACTATTTTACCACATCGCCAAACAAAAATAAAGAGGTAAAACAATAAAAGAGGACAAATATCATTAGAAATTGTCCTCTTTTTTATAATGTTTTTTGTTATCTTCGCCAAGTAGAGGGTGAAAAAGCCAAAATCAATGGGAAAATCTCCAACCTGCCCATGAGCATTGCCGCCGAAAGCACCAGCTTTGAAAAGACGGTATAATCTGCATATCCTCCTGCAGGGCCAACAGTACCGAATCCCGGGCCTACATTGTTAAAGCAGGCGATGGATGCTGTAAGGTTGGTCTCAAGCCCAAAGGGCTCAAAGCTTATCAGTAAAAACACAGCAACCATACAAGCGCTGTAAATTGCCAGATAAACGCCCACGTTGTTGGTGGTTGTATCATCCAGACGCTTGCCCTCAAGCTTAACCGATGACACCGAACGGGGGTGAAGCATACGCCTGAATTCTTTGCCGATCATCTTAACAAGTATAACCAGACGCGACACCTTTAATCCGCCTGCCGTAGAACCGGCACATCCACCCACAAGCATCAAAACAAGCAGAATTGCCTTTGATAAGCCGGGCCAAAGATTAAAATCGACGGTGGAATATCCCGTTGTGGTAATAACCGATGTGACCTGAAAGAATGAGCTTCGCACCGCATCGCCCATCGTGGCGGCGCCGGGTGAATTAAAATAAGAAATATTTACGGTCAAGATTGCAACGGCAAACACTATCATAAGCAGATACACTCTAAGCTCGGTACTGCGAAGAGCGGGGCGGAAGCGCCGTATAATTGCCAGATAAAACAGGTTGAAATTTACGCCAAAAAGCATCATAAACAGGGCAATTATCCATTGGCAGGCGGGGTTATAGCTTGCTATACTGTCGCCTTTTATACCAAAGCCGCCCGTTCCTGCCGTGCCGAAGGAGTGAACCAAGCTTTCAAACCAATTCATTCCGAACACCCTGAGCAGCACTATCTGACTAATGGTAAGAGCTATATAAATGAGGTAAAGTATTTTTGCAGTATCCCGCAGGCGGGGCACCAGCTTACCGAAAATGGGGCCCGGCATTTCTGCCTTAAGAATGTGAGAGGAGCGGTCAGAGGACCCCGGCGCAATTGCAGTGATAAACACCAGCACGCCCATACCTCCAACCCAGTGGGTAAAGCTGCGCCAAAACAATCCGCCGTGGCTCATACCCTCAATCTGCTCGCCCGTGAGAATAGAGGCACCCGTTGTTGTAAAGCCGCTCACCGATTCAAAAACTGCGTTAACGTAGTTGGGAATCTCGCCGTTGAGGGTAAAGGGCAACGCGCCCATCAGCGACAGCATAAGCCAAACCAGGCCTACAATGGCAAAGCCCTCTTTGGCATAAATTGCACTGTTTTTGGTGCGAAAACAGACGCAAAGAAGCAACCCAAGGCCCAACGACAGCAGCGCAGTAGCCGCAAAGCCGAACCAGGCCGCCTCGCCGTATATAATACACACCGCAAGGGGCAGCACAAGCAACGCCGCCTGTGCACAGGCCGTTCGCCCCAAGGTGTTAAAAATCATTTTTATATTCATAACTGCCTCCGTCAATAAACAATGTCGGAAAGGTTGTTAAGAATTTCGCCGGATGAAACCACCACAACTCGGTCACCTGTCATTATCACATCGTTACCGGAGGGGATAATGGATTTTCTTCCGCGGATTATGCCTGCAATAAGTATATCGTGCTTGATGTTCATATCCTTAAGAGGTATGTCAACATATTTAAAGCCCTCTTGCACGCTGAACTCAAGAGCTTCAACCTTGCCATCCATCAGCTTGTAAAGGGCCTCTACGTTGCTGCCGATAGAGTTGTTGAGTGCCCGTGCGTATTTAGACAAAAACTCTGACACAAAATGCTGAGGTGAAACTATGCACTCGATACCGATTTTGCCTGCCATTGCCGAAAGCTCGGGGCGGTTGACCTTGGCGATAACCTTGGGCACACCCTGAGACACAGCGAAGCAGGAGGTTAAAATGTTTTCTTCATCAATGCCCGTAATGCCCACAAATGCATCGGTTGAATTTATGCCCTCTTCCACCAGCAGGTCGTGAGAGGTGCCGTCACCAAGAATGGTAACCGCCTCGGGCACAAAATCATCCAGCTCTTCACAGCGGTCACGGTCGCGGTCGATAACCTTGACCTCATATCCGCTGGAAACCAGCATTTTGGCAAGATAGAGGGATATTCTGCCTGCCCCCAAAATCATAACGCTGTGGGTACGCTTTTGAGTGATGCCAAGCATTCTGAAAAGCTTGTGAATTTCGGCAGGGGCGGCGGTGATGCCCACGCGGTCACCGCTTTTTAAAACGAAATTACCGTCGGGAATATAGACGTCATCATCACGGCCAACCATACACACAAGCACCTTAGCGTCATACTTTTTGCGCATCTCTGACAGCTTGAGACCGTTGAGCACAGAATCCTCTTTAAGACGGAAGTCAACCATCTCAAATTGACGTCGGGCAAAGGTTTCGATATTCACCGCGCTGGGGAATTTGATGATGTTATAAATCTCGCGCGCGGTTATCATCTCAGGATTAACCGCGGCGGAAAGGCCCAGCTTTTGTTTCATAAACTCAAGACTGTTATCATTATATTCGGGAGTTCTGATGCGCGGTATTGTCTGGCGGGCGCCCATTGCTCTTGCAATAAAGCAGGCCAGCATATTAAGCTCGTCTGAGTTGGTTACCGCAATAAAAAGCTCGGCATCCTGCACGTCTGCTTCGGCCAAGGCGTCGGAATCGGCTCCGTTGCCCACAAGACCGATTACATCGTAGGTGTTGGTAACCTCGTCAATTATGGCGGCATTGTTATCGATAGCCACCACGTCGTGACCCTCTACAACCAGATTTTCAATAATGGTGCGTCCGATTTTGCCACAACCCACAACAATAATCTTCAT
>JAZRNV010000135.1:0-10071 GCA_045648425.1 Acutalibacteraceae bacterium
TGTTTTCTGTTTTGCCAACCTCATCACTGACCTTGCGCCTGGGCGGGTTGCTTGTGTAATCTTCGCAGTAATCGCATCCGCCGTAAAACAGCCCGCGCACTGAGCACCTGTTGCAGTCGTCATCACCTATAAAATTTATACAGTCATAGAAAATCATTATTCATTTCCTCCTTCTTGTAAATCAAATATGCTTATTTGGCCCTCAATGGGCTTGTCCGCCTTTTCTGCGGTCGGGTGGTATGTCTTAGCCCATTTAATACGCGCGGCCGCTATCGGTAAATATTCGGGGGTCAATTCAATGCCGATGTATTTATAATTTGCGCCACGGTCGCGGTTTTCAAACATCACGGCCTTCCCCGTGCTACCTGACCCGTTGAAGGGGTCAAGCACTGTGCCGCCCTTAGGTGTCACAAGGCGCACGAGGTATTGCATAAGGTCAACGGGCTTGACAGTGGGGTGTATATTTCGACGGCTCGGGACTGAGCCGTCGAGGGACCCGTCTTGCCTGAATTCATATACACCGCCGTCAGCAACCTTGAATTCATCAAGGCCCTCATCGCGATCGCGGGCCGAGGCCTTTGCACAATAGTAATATCTTGCCGCTGAGCCTTCATCACCGGGATAATAGTTGTCTGTCTGTATTCTGGCTGAGCCTTTTGACTTGAAATAACAAACACCGTCAGACCCGCCGCCAAATGTCGGTATAGAATACTGACCGCCCGAGCTCTTTGTGTCAGGCATACCGCCGCACACTTCGGCCTCATCTGTTTTGTCATAAGTCAATATAACATTTGACGGATAACGGCCTTTGTCCTCGACCGCGTATTCAACAGACTCCGCCTGTCGATATTCGCGGTGACCTTGATTATAATTGTCACCGCGAATATCGGGGTATTTTACAGTCTTGATGTCACCTGACCCCTCGCCTATGCGGCACTCGTCAATATTAAGGCCGCCCGTGCGGTGCTGAATGACATTTTCAAGCACTGACCCCTCACAAGGCTTGCGGGCCACAATAACGGGCTCATAAGCGGGTTTTAAGGCCGTGCCCCAACCCGCCCACTCGTTCTGCGGCTGTCTTACCGGGTGCATAACGCGCTCGCCCTGATTATTGCACCAATTACCGCCTGTTATGTCGAGTTGATCTGTATAGCCTACAATGGGGCTGTCGGTGCCGTTTTTCTTGTCAAGCATTAAGCCGATATTCATTGACTTAGGAAAACCCGACCCATACAGCCACATAATACAGTCACGGATCTCAAACCCCGCATCCTCGATCGCACAAGCAATACGATGATAAGTGCGCGACCCGCCGAAGGCTAACAAGTACCCGCCAGGTTTAAGGACCTCATAACACTTGCGCCAGGTATCGGGGCGGGTTTCAATACCCGACCCATCCCACTCCTTGCCCATAAATCCGCGCGACAGGCGAGAAAATGAGCCGTCTGACCCGTACTGCGCCGGGGCGCTGTTTTCTTTGCCAAATCTTTTTGTGATCGTGGTTAAACCATAAGGCGGGTCCGTAACAACACTGTGAACAGAACACGGCGCGATGAATTCAAGCAAATCAAGCATAGAGCCCTCATACAGGGTGAAGTCATCATCTTTAATGTATAATTTCATACTTGGCCCCCCTCTGTCATCAGTGGGCAAGTATCGCAGTCCCCCGCACAACCGATATTATCATCATACTCAAGGCACTCCGCTGACCTGAGGTCAATTTCTGTCAGGTCATCGCTGTTACATTCAGGGCAAATGACTGATTTCTTGAAATATCCGCGGCCGTCAGGGTATATGTCTATTAAATCGTTACGGCTTGCCGCCTCAGTTTCAGCAAAACAGGTGCCGCAGTGATCGCATAAGAATTTAATCATTATCGCCTAACCTCCTTTAGAATTCGCGCCACCTTTTCTAACCCGTCAGAGTGGTATCTGAAAACCTGGGCCCTTGAATAGTTAGCAACCTTGATGACATCAGCCCACCTTAAAAGGTCAACATATCGGAGCATCATAATTTCTTGCACCGTGTCATCATCAATGCGCTTGATTATTCGTGTCACCTTGCGCGCCTCGCGGTCATATAGTTGCTGTGACCGTTCACACTTGCCCTCTTGCTCGATATATTCAAACAGTGCATCCTCGCGCCTTTTCTGTGCCTGTTCGCGATCTGACCCCTCGCCCGTGTTTTCATACCTGGCCACCGCTGTATTAACCCGGGCTTTTAGTACCTCAAGCAAGCGCTCATTACATTCGACCCGTTTTGCGATGACATACACCCGGCGGAGCCACTGCTTAGCCTCAAAACATTCATCCGTCATATCTTGACCCCCTTATTTTGGCAATGGGCCCCAGGTCCTCGAGCTGTATTGTTATGCTTGCCTTTTCTGCGTATGTCTTTACGACCCGCAAATCAACGACCTGGGCATCATCAAGCCAAAACCCCGCCTCGGTCATCGTGTCTTTAAGTTCCTTGATGTAATTGTCAGCATCAGGGCGGGTGGTCTTGTAGTGCCCCCAGGCCTTGCGGTCCTTGATGTCAAAACAAAACCAAACAAACAGCCTGACAGGCTTGTCCGTGGGCACTGCGGGCGCATATCGGCGCAATTTAAGCAATAACTCGGTCCGCAGTGCTGTGACCTTTTCTTTTTTATAGTGCTGAATGTAGGGCTTGCCGTTTTTGTATCTGATAGCCTCGCCCTTTTGCTGTGCTGTGCCTTTGGGTAGGCCTTGCTCAAAATGTAAAATAAAATTATGTCGCATTTTGCCTTTTTTCTCCTTCTATTTCTGACTCGATGATTTCTGATATAAGGCTGTCAAGCCTGGCCTCGATGTCAGGCGGGATCTGCTCGGGCTTGATAATGCCCGCCTGTGCAAGTTTCTTGTCGAGCTGTTTTTGAATATCGACAGCCGCCTTGATTTCATCAATATTAGGTAAAAATGACTTGACCTTAATCCAGGCCTTTACAACCTTAAACACGGTGTTGTATTCGACATCAGCAAAAAAAACACTCCATAAGTCGATGCGGTCGAGGAGGTCCTGCTCTGTGGCCTTGCGGTCCTGGGGGTAGGCCGCGTGTAGCATATATATTATTTTTGTTGCCTCTTGTATCGTCATACCTGGCCCCCTTCTGCGCGTTCTATTGCCAACCTTGTCAGGCGGTCGAGCTGATTTTCTGTGCCGTTTATAGGCGCGGTGTAGGCCTTGCCCCGGCTGTCGTCATCTTTAAGGGCATATACACCCTTCCAGGAATTTAATATTGACTGTTCGACAATTGCCTTGACCGTTGCCTCATCGCCGCCCGCAAGGTCAAAGGCCTTTTTTATTGCCAGGCTGAGCGCCCTGTCTGTCAGGGGTGCCTTGATCGCTTTACGCATTTTGATAAATTCAGCAAATACAACCTGAAGGTCAGGTGATAAGTCAGCAAGGATCTTGTCGTAACCTTTGCCCGTGGTTTTTTCTTTTACACTTTTCTTTTTATCAACATTAGTACTTTGTATATTTAGTACTTGATTATTATTAGTACTTTGTATAGGTACACATTCTCCACACTTCGGGTTATCCGTAGTACGGTCCGCCCGTAGTACGGTTTGACCGTAGTACGGTTTTCGTGTAGTACGGGCGCCTCATATACAAACCATTCATAATTGATAAAATGACCCTTGCTGTCCTGGCGCCTTTTCTGCTCTATGTAACCGCAGTCCTTGAGCTCTTTTACTATGCGCATAATTATTCGGTCGCTAAGCCCTGAGCACTGTGCAAGGCCCCTGACATTAAAGGACCAATTATCAGGCAAAGACAGCAAAAAAAGCATAAAACCGCGCGCCTCAAATGACAGCCTGTTATCATTTGCCAGGTCGTTGCTGATTATCAAAAAGTTGTTTTGATGATCTGCTCTGATAATCATAATTTCACCTAACCAACCCCCGGGCATACTCGAGCGCGGCCTTTAGGTCAGCGGCGGTGCTTGTCTTGCTGAGGTTAAACATCGCGGCCAGGTCGGCTCCGTTTAAGCCGTTTTTGTTGATGACCTTATTGAGCTCCTTGAATATTTCTTTGGGGTCATCGGGGAGGTCATCAATGGGGACCTCGCAGTCACCAAAACTGTAAATGACCCTTTTCAAGGTCAGATTTTTAATTTTAAGGCCTGTTATCTTCTTGTCAGTGATCGCCAGGGCCTCAACCTTGAATTTGTCATAACAAACGCGCTTGCCGTCGTTACGCGTGGTGATTTTACAGTCATCGGCATTGACCCATATAAAAGGCGCGGTGTATAGTTCGCGGCCTATGCCCCAATTAAAACAGGCGCGCTTAAAACTATCCGAGGCAAGGCCCTTTTTTGCCTCAGTATTAGACTCGGTGCCCGTGTCCTCTTTGCTGACCCACTGGCTTTTATTTTGGTCCCAAATGCTAACAATACAGTTAGCATTTTCGCGGCTGTGCGACCTTTGCCAATTAAATGCGCCGACCGTTTCATCCAGTATATTCATATCACACCGGGCATCTTTATAAAGCAAAAGTGACAGGCCCTTGTCTGTTATGCTTGCAATACGGAGCTCGATCTCATCTGCGGTCAAATCGCGAAAAATTAAAGCATTTATCTCATTTGGCATATTGTTTGCCCCCTTTTATCTGATACGAATTGATTCATCCTGTTCAATGTGCGCCACACCCTCAAGGCCTGACAGGTCGGCCCCCTCTTTGTAGTCGGCTAATATCGCCTTTTTATCAATGGTCGGCTCCTGGGGTATCAGGTAGCGCGGCGGGATATTCTCGATGTAGGGGTCATCAATAACAACCTTCGGCGGGTTTTTCTGAATTGACACTGTAAAAGTGCCGCACGGGATCTTATTTTCACCCGAGGCAATGAGCGCATTTTGCATTGCAACCTTTGCGCGCTTGATCGTGTTCTCGCGAGCTGTGCGCTTGTCTGCTAAGCGCTTTTCCTCGGCCTTGAGGCCCGCTATTTCGGCCTCAACATTCTTGATAAACTTACAATAGCCCTCAAGTTTAATTGCAAGCTCCTCGGTAGTATTTGCGAAAACATCAGCCAGGGTGTCATCGTCTATCGTGCCCTCATCAATAAGGGCCCACAAGGTCAAAAATACACCTGTCAAATCGTATATATTAGCCATTATTAGCCTCCTCTGTTACTGCGTTGAAATATGCGTGGATAAGTTCGCCCAATTCAGCAAGGCACCTGTCAACCTGTGCGGCCACCTCGCGCGCGGTCAGTGGCTCATCAGCGACAATGGGCTCAGGGTCTTTGCTGACATCGGGGGTGTAGGGCTCGAGCCAGTCAAGGACCCCCTCATCAAAAAGGGTCACCTGTTCTGCCCTCTTAGGCTTATTTGCCTTAGGCTTGCCCTGTGACCTGTGCCTCATACCGTCAAGGCGGCTGACAATGCGCTCGACATCACGCGCGGCAATAAGTTTGCACCGCTTTTTGCCGTTAATGTCACCAATACCGAGCACCCTTGCCGCTGTCTTTACTGAGGCATAGGCGCTCGCGTGATTCTTAAACCGCCCCGGGTTTGTCTTGATGATAAAATCTGCGATTTCGTCAAGGGTGTATACACCCTTCTTGTAATTTAGTTTTGGCATAAATTCATCCTTCCTGACCGATTAAACGGTCCATTATTAAAATTTTGTAAAGTAGTTTTTTGTGATGTCTGCCGCCTGTGGTCGGCTGTCAGTAATATCAATGACCTGGGGCGCCTTTTCATCAGCCTTGAGGCGCTTGTTTTCTGCCCTGACCGTTTCAAGTTCGTCATAGAGCTCAAGCACCCGCGCCCAACCGAGCATTGACCCGCCGATAACACCGATGACGGCACCGACAAAAAATGCAATAAAAGCGGTGATTAAAAAATCCATTCAAACCTCCTCAATGAGCCACACCTTGACCCCTGATAAATTGTTAAAAGTCTTAGACTCGGCCTCGTTGGTCGTAAAAATGTCAATGTCAAAACCGTTGATAGCGGACCCGGTATCGTCAGCGCGAAAAATGATCCCGTCATAACCCTCAATAATCAGGTATGACCCCAGGGGTATGACTGCGGGGTCCACCGCGACTGTATGACAGGTAGGGTCATCCGTGACCTTGCGCCCGCTTGCCGTGATTCCCAAACTGTTGCCGCATTGCTCGACAGTTGCCGCATACATCGTGATGTAAAATGCCCCGACATACACAAGGCGCTCGAGCTCAGGGTCTACCGTGCCCAATTTGTCAATGATCGCCTGGCCCTCATCAAGGACCGCCCTGGCTTTTTGCCTGTTGGCCTCGACCTCAAATGCCTTGCTGACATCAGGGGCCGTGACGGTCGGCATATCAGGGGCCTTGTAGGCCGTCAGGACCTCGGGCTCCTCGGGCTCTGCTAAGACAGGCACCGCACAACCGATGAAAAACAAACCGACAATGATAAATACTGACATTGCATTAAAAATGCGTTGATAATTCATTCAAACAACCTCCGACCCGCGTGTTTTTCTAACATTGCCTTTTCGCGATCTGTAAACCCGCTGTTCAATGCCTTTTTGACATATCGCGGGCTCCTGTTGATTACATCTGCGACCTCTTGCGAGTTCTTAAAGGTCTGATATATCAGCGGGTATCTGACCGCGCCAGGCCTCAGGGTTTTCATACTTTGACTTCCTGGCGGTGCTGTTTTGCACCCGCCGGGGTAAAAAAATACCCCTCGATGTCATCAGGCGCGATGTCAAGCAATTTGGCCGCCTTAATCAAGGTCGAGCTCTTCCACTCGCGCCCCGCCAGGTATCGGCTGACCGTTGACCGCTCAACCCCCAGGGCATCAGCAAACGCGGCCTGATTACCGTATTTTTGCTCAATGCGCGCCTTTAGTTTTTCTGTGTCATACATCAGGTAATAACCTCCTTCCCTTGTCGTTTTCTGCCGGGTGCCAAATAGCAACCCTTGAAATGATTTTAACAATACGGTGCCAAATTGCAACCCCAAATTATTGCAATTTTGCAACCGTCATTTATTTGTCATATAATCAGGGCGGGAGGATGAATAAATGACAGATACAAACAAAATTAGTGACCGTATCAATGCGGCGCTGACCTTGCGCCAAATGTCGGGGCCTGACCTTGCCCGCAAGTCAGGCATAAACAAAGGGACCCTGTGGCGGTATCGCACGGGGCAAGTAATACCAAAACAAAACGCAATTGAAAAAATGAGCCGCGCGTTGAATGTGTCACCCGCCTGGCTGTTAGGGTTTGACCTGACCCCTGAGGGCAAGCCCCTTGTCAATGTCGACCTGGCAAGGCTGACAGACAGCAACCGCGAGCTATTGCTTGCCTATTACAAGGCCCTTATTGACAGTCAGGAGGCGCACGGTGGCTAATCCCAAATATAACAAGGCCCGGGGCCTGTGGGTCATTCAGGGGCAAAAAAACGGGGTAAAAAAGGTGTTTTATTCATCGACCCCCGGCGCAAAGGGTAAACGCGAGGTCCTTGATAAATACAACAGGTGGCTTGACATCGGCTCAGGTGACAATTTGACTGTAAATCAGGTTATTGCTTTATATCTTGATGACATCGCGGCCAGGCTCGGCCGCCGTGACAGTTACCGCGAGGCTGAAACATACACCCGTCTGTATGTCGCTCCTAAGGTCGGCAAATGCAAAATGAATAATTTATCATTGCAAGCCTGGCAAGCGCTTATAAACGAAGCCAGGCCCCAAAACGGGCATACAAAAACACTTAGCCACAAAACATTGACACATTTACGGGCCGTGATCGTGGGTTTGCATAAATTCGCATATAACAATTACTTCTGCGATGACTGGCGCGGGACCCTTTATATACCCCAGGGCCACCCCAAAAACGAGCGGGCAATTTTACAGCCTGATGACATCAAGCACCTTTTTGAGCCGTCGGACCTTTGGTATTACCCCGCCTTTTTGATAATGCTATTGTGCGGCCTAAGGCCTGGGGAGGCCTATGGTATCCAACAGGGTGACATCAGGGGCGGGGTGCTGTATGTGTCGCGATCTGTAAACAATAAAGGTCAGATAACACCGGGCAAGAATACAAACGCGCGCCGCGTGGTGCCGTTGCCGCAGTCAGCCCGCGTGATAATAGATGACACAATACAGCGCAATGTCAGGGCGGGTTATAATACCCCGTGGGTTTTCTGTAATGGGGCGGGCGGCCCGCCTATACCCAATACAGCCCGCCACCAATGGAATGACCTTAAAGCCGAGCGCGGCCTACCCGGGAGCCCTTATTCACTGCGCCACACTTTTGTATCAATTGTCGCAAGTCAAACCCACTTAGCCGAGGGCACTATCAAGGAGCTTGTCGGTCATTCAGCCTCAATGGATACATTTGGCACCTACAAGCACACTGTTGAGGGCGAGCTTGCCGCCGCCGCTGATGTAATTGACCTGACCTTTGCCAGGTTGAAAACAGCCGACCAATAAAAAAGGCCCCGTCACCTGACGGGGTTGTTTTTTATGTCTTGCCTGATGAGGGCCTTTATTCGCGTTGCCGCCTTGCCTTTGCTTAGCCACTGCGCAAGGTCGGCCTCGGTTTCAAGGTTGACCCGCAAGGTGTAAATCTTGCATTTTTTGTCATAGGCCGCCTGGGCCCTCTTTAGTGATTCATTCATACTGTCACCCCCTTAGTCGATAAATTCGCGCTTGACCACATTATTGATGATTTCATAGATGATCTCATTGTCTTTATATGTGATCTTGTCGTGCTGATAACTCATATCTACATCATACATAAAACGGTATAGGTCATCCTTTGACCTGACCTTTGCCAGGTCGGTGATTAGTTGCTTAAATGTTTTGTATGTCATAATCGGTGCCCCCTTATTTTGTTATCTTTGCCAGTGTTGCTGTTATGCCGTGTAAAAGGTTATCTACCTCGGTTTTTGTCAGGGCCGTGCCGTGATCGCTTAATGTATCTTGAATGAATGATAATGCCTGGGTTGCTGTTAAAATCTTTTCCTCGTTGCTTGTCATATCATCTGCCCCCCTTTTTTAATAGTATCTTTCGCGGATCTCATAAGTGCCGCTGTAATCTGTGCCCCAGGCCTTGCCCATTTCGTTATACTGATTTCTGATTTCTATTGCCTCGCTCAGGTTGTCTACACCTTCCATAACCTCGCCTGATTTCTTATTTACGATGATGTATTCTTTCATTTCATCTGACCTCCTTTGTTTTATTTGGGCGGTATGCCCGCCGCCCGCGGGTTGCTTATTTATGCCAGGTCTGCTATTGCCTTTAATGTGTCGAGCCTTGTTGCTATCATCTGTCTTGCTGTCCTTTTGTCTATCTGCCCATTTGTCAGGTTGACTATTGCCTCGATAAGGTCGATAAGTGCCTTGTATTCAATTGCGTATGCCTTGTCCCATTCCTTTTCAAGTGCTGTGTCAGTCGGGTTGTTTTCTACCTGGGCCTCGAGCTCGTTTGTGTCTGCCTGTGCCTTTTCGTAATCTGCTATCATCTGTGCTAACTTTGTCATTTTGTTTGCCTCCTTGCTGTCTTTGTTTGTACCCTTATAGTAATACTATATGAGGGATAAGTATATCACGGATTTTGTTTTCATATCAAAAAACCATACAAAAAACCATATATTGAAAAATAAAAAAGCCCCGCGAGCCTTGAGCCCGTGGGGTTTGCGTTGGTGGAGATGATGGGAGTCGAATAAGGAGCCCAGGGTGCACCCTTGCCCCAAAAACGGCCAAAAAGGCCCATTTTGCGCGGATCTATGCCGCCAGGCCTTGCAAATAGGCGGCCTGTTTTCAGCAAAAACCATACAAAAAACCATACATTAAAAAAGGCCCCCGGCATAATACCGAGGGCCCCGATGATCGCGCCGTCAAGAATGATGTATGAATAATTATGTCAGATAGAGGGATTGAGGTTACTGATTATCGTATGAGATAAAGGCGGCGCGAGCATTAATCAAATTTTGGTCATCCACTTAGCAAAGGCCCAACCTGTCTGACCTTTGTATGTAGTGCGATTCCACCCGTTCTGATGTGCCGTAACCGTCACCCTTGACCCGTTAGGCATTGAGGCAAGGACTGCGGCCTTGT
>JAZRNV010000136.1:0-2220 GCA_045648425.1 Acutalibacteraceae bacterium
CCTCTTTGGCAAAAAGCATAGGAGTCTTGCCCTCACTTGCCAAACGGTCAAGCTCGGTTGCCGTTTGCTCGGTCAAGGATGCGTATTGGCCCACAAAGGCTCGATTGCCTCCTACCGCCATTTGGCCATCAATCAGAGCAGATATGCCGTTGCCCGTATGGATTTTAAAATCATCGGTTTTAAGGGGGGCAAGCTTCATTGCCCTTGCCTTTTCCATAATGGCAAAGGCAAGGGGATGCTCGCTCTTGTGCTCTAAAGAGCAGGCCAAAATCACAAGTTCATCGGGTGTGCACCCGTTAGGCAGAACATCGGTAACGTGGGGCTTACCTTCGGTGATTGTGCCCGTTTTATCAAGGGCAAGGTGCTTGATTTTGCCCGACTGCTCCAATGCAGTGGCAGTTTTGAAAAGTATGCCCTGCTTAGCTCCAACACCACTGCCCACCATTATGGCAACGGGTGTGGCAAGACCAAGGGCACACGGGCAACTGATAACCAGCACCGATATACCCCGTGCCACTGCGTAGCCCACGTCGGCACCCGAAATAAGCCAAGCGGCAAGGGTGACAAAGGCAATCAAAATAACTGCA
Organism: Acutalibacteraceae bacterium; assembly: GCA_045648425.1. Lineage (GTDB taxonomy): Bacteria > Bacillota > Clostridia > Oscillospirales > Acutalibacteraceae > RGIG2206. The sequence continues at coordinate 588 of JAZRNV010000136.1, forward strand.
GGCACGAAAATTCCCGATACTCTATCGGCCACGCGGGCAATGGGTGCTTTGGTGGCAGAGGTATCATTGACGGTGCGAATTATCTGCGCCAAGGTGGTATCCTCACCCACGCGGAGGGCACGGCATTTAAGATAGCCGTTTAGATTGAGGGTAGCGGCATCTACGCTATCCCCCACCGATTTGTCTACGGGCAGACTTTCTCCCGTTAAGGCGGACAGATCAAAGCTGCCTTCACCCTCGATTATTTCGCCATCCACAGCCACACGCTCACCACTGCGTACTACAAACACATCTCCGATTTTTACATCGGTTGCAGAAACAACCAGCTCTTTGCCGTCACGAATGACGGTGGCGATCTTAGGTGCAAGGGCGGCCAATCCCTTAAGGGCGTCGGTGGTTTTGCCTTTTGCGTAGGCTTCGAGCAGTTTGCCGACCGTTATAAGCGTTAAAATCATAGCGGCCGACTCAAAATAAAGGTCGTGCAAAAGGTGGGCCGAATTATCCCCCTGCAGCATATCAATCAGCAGGTAAAGACTGTATCCAAATGCGGCGGCAGAGCCCATTGCCACAAGGGTATCCATATTCGGGGAGCCCTTCAGCAGCGCCTTAAAGCCATTGACAAAAAAGGCGCGATTGATAATCATAACCGCCACCGCCAGCATCGCCTGAAGGGCCGCAACAAGTGGTGGGTTGCCGCTTAAAACGGCAGGCAAGGGCCAGCCAAGCATAACTGCGCCCATTGAAATGTACATTAGCGCCGCTAAAAATACCGACGATAAAACGAGGCGAACAATCAACGGCTTGGTTTGGCTAAAGGAATCCGACTCAGCAGACCTGCTCTCGGCCAACGACGCGCCATATCCTGCTTGCTCTACGGCGGCAATTATGGTGGCGGAGGGTGCATCCCCTTCTATCCCCATTACACCGGTAAGCAGGTTAACCGAGCAGGATTGTACTCCCTCAACGGCAGACACCGCACGCTCAACACGGGCGCTGCAGGCGGGGCAGCTCATACCCGTTACGTTATATTTGGTCATTATTTCATCAGCCTTTCCACAGTTTGAACAAGCTCGTCAACTGTTTGTGTATCACCGCTGAGAATGTCATCTACCACACAAGTACGAATATGCTGAGCCAACAATTCGCGATTGAATGCGCTAAGTGCGGCGCTGACTGCCGAGGTTTGCACAAGAACGTCGGTACAATAGGCGCTTTCTTCAACCATTTTGCGTATACCCCTAATCTGACCCTCAATACGATTGAGGCGGTTGATAAGACTTTTATATTCTTCGGGGGTACGCTTTTTAGTTTTATGACAGCAATCACTCATAGTTTGCCTCCCGTTTTTTCTTTTAGTATATACCCCACGGGGGTATGTGTCAAGGTAAAAAAAGATGCCCGCAGTTGTCTGCGGGCAATCAAAGGGTTAATTAAGCCTTTTTATCTTCTTTCAGCATATCACGAATTTCTTTAAGAAGAGTAATTTCGGTCCCTGCAGGTGCGGCAGCTTCTTCTTGAATCTGCTCTTCCTTCTTCTTTTTCAGCTCTTCCGCCTTCTTTTGAGCGGTCATAATGATGCGAAGCACGATGAAGATGGACAATGCAATGATAAAGAAATCAATAATCGTCTGAA
>JAZRNV010000137.1:0-42175 GCA_045648425.1 Acutalibacteraceae bacterium
CGATAAGACCCATCATCTCAACGTGAGCAGGAACTGAAGATGAACCTGCAAACTGAGCGTCAGAGTGCATACGGCCCATAGTATCGGTCATACCGTAAGAAGAGGGGCCTGCAGCCATATTATCGGGGTGGAGAGTACGGCCGGTACCGCCGCCTGAAGCAACAGAGAAGTAGCTTACGCCATTCTCGGTGCACCACTTCTTGTAGGTGCCTGCAACAGGATGCTGGAAGCGGGTGGGGTTGGTGGAGTTACCGGTGATGGAAACGCCAACGTTCTCAAGCTTCATAATAGCAACGCCTTCGCGCACGTTGTCAGCGCCGTAGCACTTAACGTCAGCACGGGGTCCCTTGGAGAAGGCCTTTTCAGAGATAACCTTAACCTCTTCGGTATAGGGATCAAACTCGGTTTCAACATAGGTGAAGCCGTTGATACGAGAGATGATATAAGCAGCATCCTTACCAAGGCCGTTAAGCACAACGCGAAGGGGCTTTACGCGAACCTTGTTGGCGTTAAGAGCGATTTTGATTGCGCCCTCTGCAGCAGCGAAGGACTCGTGGCCTGCCAAGAAGCAGAAGCACTCGGTCTCTTCAGAAAGGAGCATTTTGCCCAAGTTGCCGTGGCCAAGACCAACCTTGCGGTTTTCAGCAACAGAGCCGGGGATGCAGAAGGATTGCAAGCCGATACCGATTGCGGCGGCGGCATCTGCGGCCTTGGTGCAGCCCTTTTTGATTGCGATGGCGCAACCTACGGTGTAAGCCCAAACAGCGTTTTCAAAGCAGATGGGCTGGGTTTCACGGATAATTTTATCACAGTCGATGCCCTTGGCAAGAGTAATCTCTTTGCACTCTTCGACCGACTTGATACCGTACTCGGCGAGTACGCTGTTGATTTTTTCTATACGTCTTTCGTAACCTTCAAATAAAGCCATTATAGCGTACCTCCTTAATTATTCTTTGCGGGGGTCAATGTACTTAACGGCATCGGCAAAGCGGCCGTAGGTACCCATTGACTTTTCGTATGCTTCGTTGGGCTCCATACCCTTTTTGATGAAGTCGGTCATCTTGCCGAGAGAAATGAACTCGTAGCCGATAACCTCGTCGTTTTCATCAAGAGCCATTCTGGTGCAGTAGCCCTCGGTCATTTCAAGGTAGCGCACGCCCTTGGCCTTGGTGCCGTACATGGTGCCAACCATTGAACGCTCGCCCTTGCCAAGATCTTCCATACCGGCGCCGATAACAAGACCGCCCTCAGAGAATGCGGATTGTGAACGGCCGTAAACGATTTGCAAGAACAACTCGCGCATAGCGGTGTTGATTGCATCGCAAACCAAGTCGGTGTTAAGTGCTTCAAGCACAGTTTTGCCGGGCAGAATCTCAGCAGCCATAGCGGCAGAGTGGGTCATACCGGAGCAACCGATAGTTTCAACCAAAGCTTCTTCAATGATACCATCCTTAACGTTGAGGGACAGCTTGCAAGCGCCCTGCTGAGGTGCGCACCAGCCAACACCGTGGGTGTAGGCAGAGATGTCGGTAATCTCTTTTGCCTGAACCCATTTGCCCTCTTCGGGGATGGGAGCAGGACCGTGATGCGGGCCCTTAGCGATAGGGCACATTTGTTCTACTTCATGAGAATAATTCATGATTTGACTCCTTTCGTTTATAAAGGCGCTTTTAACACCCATTATTTTACGCATAACATTATATACCAGTTTTGGCAACTAATCAAGGGGTGATTTATATTTTTAGCAAAATGAGATGAATTTATTTAAAAATGATACTATTATCCACTTGAATAATCAACAAAAGGGGGGTATAATTCAATCATACAGTAAATTTTAGGAGGATTTTACATATGGCAATTCTTGTTACCGGCGGCGCCGGATATATCGGCAGCCACACCTGTGTGGAGCTTATAAGCGCCGGCAAAGACATCGTTGTTATCGACAACTACTACAATTCCAAGCCCGAGGCGCTCAACCGCGTTGAAAAAATTACCGGTCAAAAGGTTAAGTTCTACGAGTGCGACATCCGCGACCGTGAGGGACTTGACAAGGTTTTTACCGAAAATAATATTGAGGTTGTCATCCATTTCGCAGGCCTTAAGGCAGTTGGCGAAAGCTGCAAAATTCCCCTTGCATACTATGATAATAACGTGGCGGGCACCGTTACCTTGTGTCAGGCAATGGCCGACCACGGCTGCAAAAAGCTAATTTTCAGCTCCTCCGCTACCGTATACGGCGGCAACAATATCGCTCCCTACGGTGAGGATATGCCCACGGGCGCCGTAACCAATCCCTACGGCCGCACCAAGTACGTTATTGAAGAAATTCTTAAGGATTTATATGCATCCGACAACAGCTGGAGCATTGCTTTGCTTCGCTATTTCAACCCTATCGGCGCTCACGAGTCGGGCCTCATCGGTGAGGACCCCAACGGCATACCCAACAATCTTGTGCCCTACGTTGCACAGGTTGCAGTTGGCAAGCTTGAGCGCGTTGGCGTGTTCGGCAACGATTACGATACTCCCGACGGCACGGGCGTGCGCGATTACATTCACGTTGTTGACCTTGCCATCGGTCACGTTAAGACGGTTGACTACGTGCTTGGTTGCACAGGCATTGAGGCCATCAACCTTGGCACCGGCGTGGGCTACAGCGTGCTTGACGTTATCCACGCTTATGAAAAGGCCTGCGGCAAAACCTTGCCCTATGCAATCCTTCCCCGACGCGAGGGCGACATCGCTACCTGCTATGCCAATCCTGAAAAGGCCCTGCGCTTGCTTGGCTTTAAGACTGAGCTTGATATTGAGCGTATGTGTGCCGACAGCTGGCGCTGGCAATCCACCAACCCCAACGGTTACGAGGGTTAACAGAGATAGTAAAAGGTGTGCAGAAAATTCTGCACACCTTTAATTATTGTAAAAAAGCCCGGGAAATATCCCGGGCTTTTTTGTGATGTTGATTTTATATAGGGTTTATTTTTTAAGCATAAGGGCATCTACAGCAACCTGGTCCCAAGTCATTGAACCGTATTCGCTGTTCTTGCGGTAAAGGGCCATATCACCCGATTCGCTGTAGCTGGTTCTGTGATAGTGCCACCATGCCCAACCGATGCCAAGGTCTTGGCAGCGCTGTGTTATGCCGCTAAGATAGGCCACAACGTCGGCCTGACTGGGAGAAGTAATGTTTGAACCGAACTCGTTAAGAATAACGGGTATGCCTGTTTTATCCATAAAATCCTTAATCATACTGAAGTCATAGTCAACTGCGCCCCAGCCGCCTGCTTCGGCCAAGGTAAACGTTTGACCTGCATATTTATCCCAAGAGAAGTTCTGGCCGGTGAACTTATAAGGCTCGTACTCGTGAATTGCAACGGCAAGATAAGGATCGTCGGGCAATTCAAGCTTTTCAAGCTTCCAAGCTTTGTTACCGTCTGCAGTACAGCAAACGATAAGACGGGTCTTATTCTTTGAGCCGGTGTTGCGGATAATCTCGATAGCATCGGCCTGCATTTCGTTCAGCTTGCTGTCCCACAAATATTTTTGGGGCTTGGCGTCGGTATACCAGGGCTCGTTAAGCAGCTCGAAGGAGAGCTTGTCGGAGTAATCCTTATAACGCTCAGCAACCTGACTCCAGCAATAAAGGAACTGATCGTAGTCGTCGGCCTCTGAACCGATGAGGAACCAGCCGTGGAAGTCAAGCATTACGTACAAATCGTTGGCAAATGCGTACTCGATGCCCTTGTCAACAACCTGCATTATCTGCTCAGTGGTGTAGTTGTATTTGCCTGTGGGCGCTTCGTAATAAGCGGAGTAGAAGTTTACGGCAATACGCACGTAGTCGAAGCCCTGTGACTTAATGTTGGAGTAGGTGTAGGGGTCGGATACAACCTTTACGCCATCCTCAAAGAAGCCCCACGGGTTGTCTGACAAGAAGGTTTCCATACCGGTGACGTTAAGACCCTTTGAGAAGGGAATCAAAACATCAGAGTCACCATCTTCATCATAAATCATCCTGTCAACAAAGGTAAAGCCCTTGTTGGTTGCATAGGTTTCAACGTGGCTGTCATTGGTGCCGATAAGCTTAAGGATTTCGTTGCATCCCTCAAATGCGTTAGATGCAATTTTTGCCTCTTGTCCGTTAGAAGAGCCCCACATCATTGAATCATCCTCAAAATATACGCTTTTAAGTGCGGTGCAGCCGTTAAAGGCATTGGCACGGATGCGGCACATATTGTCGGTGAATTCAAACTTTGTAAGAGAGGTGCAGTTCATAAAGGTGCAGGGCTGAAGCATTGATACACCTTCGGTGAAGTCAACCTCTTTCAAGCTTGCACAATTCATAAATACTTCGTAACCCGTTTTGGTAACGGTATCAGGAACTACAACAGAGGTAAGACCCGAGCCCTTGAATGCGCGGTTTTCAAGGTTGGTTACGGTTGAGGGAATGGTGATTTGAGTAAGTGCGGTACAGTTGTAGAAGGTAAGCGCGCCGATGTTGGTAAGACCCTCGTTAAGCTCTATCTTTTCCAACTTGTTGCACAGATAGAAGCACTCGTAACCCATGGTTTGAACGTTTTTGCCAAACTTAACGGTGGTGATTCTGTTGTGACCCTTAAAGGCGCGGTTGCCGATGTGGGTGATCTCGTCACCGATAATAACCTTGGTTATGAGGGTGCGGTATTCAGCGCTCCAAGGGGCAATATTGCCTACGTTAACGTAGTTATCCATTGCGCCGCTGCCGTAGATATAAAGGGCGCCTGTTTTTTCATCAAAGCCCCACTTGGCGTTTTCACCGCAATCTCCGCCGGGCAAGGTGGAGGGGTCGGCAATAGCGGGCTCTACAGAAAGAGCAATTGAGTAGTAGGTGGCATAGAAGGCCCAGCTGTTGTTGTGATAAAGGGCAACAGCGGCATTTGAAAGGTCAATTATACCTTCGTTGTCAGTGTAAGAAATCTCAAATGCCTTTGTTGTGTTGTGATACTTGGCGTAGGTGATTGTTTTGCTTGCAGGATCATAGCTGACGGTGTATTTAACATTATACTTACTTTCGGTGTGGGTTAACCAGTATGAAACGTCAGCAGCGGACGAATAGCTGATGATGGCACTGCCTTGGGCCTTTTTGGCGCCGTCGACCAAAATGGTGGGCTTAACGTATTGGTCCATTGCAACAGTGATGTTGCCAATCTTAACGCCGACGTAGTAGGAGCCGGAATAAATATTGTTAAAAGAGGTGCGGCCGTTGGCGGAATAGCTAAGTTCAAAGCCGTTGGACAAATCGTAGGTGTCCTTATAGGTGACGGTGGCATAGTTTTGATTGGCGTCTGCAGACAATCTCAGGCTGCCGTCGGAAATGACGGTGGGGGTGTTGTTTTTGCCTGTCCAATCAGACAAGACGAAGTTGCCGTTGTAAGAAAAAACTTCTTCAGCGTCAATGCTTGCGGCCAAAGATGATACCGGAAGGCCGACAACAAGCATAACCATGGTAAGAATTAACGCGAGCAACTTAAATGAGCGTTTTTTCATATCTTTTCTCCTTTGTTGTGATATTGTATAAAATTATATAACATAAGTATGATACTGTCAATATATTAAATAAATTAACCCCCTATGGGAGCTGTTAGCACCCATAGGGGGGGTGTTGTTTTTTGACAGCGGTTGCTGCCTCCTGCCATCGGCGGCACGCCTTGGGCTCTAAAAATCAACTACCAACCTCCCGGCGAGTGACGGCAGCAAACCATCCCACCGCAGCAAGTATGTCTTTCCTGCAGGCGTTGCCTGCCGGCGAGTGATACGCCTCTTAATAACTGCAGCAGGTACGTCTTACCTGCAGGCGTTGCCTGCCCGCGAGTGATACGCCTCTTAACAACTGCAGCAAGTATGTCTTTCCTGCAGGCGTTGCCTGCCCGCGAGTGATACACCTCTTAATAACTGCAGTAAGTATGTCTTACCTGCAGGCGTTGCCTGCCAGCGAGTGATACGCTTCTTAATAACTGCAGTAAGTACGTCTTAAAACTTTTTGCTTTGGAGGGCTTGCTCGGTCTGGTCGATAGCCAAGCGCGCATCATCATCTAAAGAATATACAATATAAAAATAAAGAGAATCGATAAGAGCCAGTTGGGAAATGCGTGAGTTAAGGGCCAAAATGCTGTACTGGGTTTCATCCGACGCGGTGTTGAGCACATAATCGCTCTGCTTTGTGATGGGGGAACGTCCCTGATTGGTAATGGCAACAGTGACTGCGCCGCGCTGACGGGCAAGTCGCAGAGCATCAACAATATCCTTTGATGAGCCCGAATGGGATATGCCGATGGCCACATCCCCCTCGTGAAGGTGAGAGGCCGAAATGGCCTGCATATGATTATCTGAATAAGAGACGGCGTTGATGCCTGCCCTCATAAGCTTGTGCTGCATATCCTGCGCCACCGAGGAGGAGTTGCCAAGTCCGTAAATAGCCACGCGGTCGGCGTTGATAATGGCCCGTGCGGCGTGATAGAGCTTTTCGGGCTTGAGCACCTTTTTGGTCATTTCCAAACTGAGCTCGATGCCGTTTGCCACCTTTTTAAACACCTCAAAGGGAGAGTCTGCGGCGCTTACCGAGCTGCTGATTCGCTGACTGCCGCTTTCACGGGCGAGAGAAATCTTGAGCTCTTGATAGCCGCTCAGCCCCAGACGACGGGCAAAACGAACGATGGTTGCCTCGCCGCAACCGCATTTTGAGGCAAGCTCGGTAATAGAAAGGGTAAACAGCTTGTCGTTGTTGTCGGTTATCCAGTCGGCAATGCGTTTTTCTGCGCGACCCATTTCATCATATGCCACCTTTATGGCAACTAAAATATTATTCAATTTTTTCACCTCAAAACGGAGATTATTTTCATTTGGTATGGTATCACGCCAGGTTCATTTTGTCAAGTGTCGAAAAATATTTTTAAAAATTTGCGAAAAACCCTTGAAAAACCAAACTTGATGGCTTATACTGTTTTTGAATGGATACAAAGGTGGTGGTACGTCCGCCTTTTCCACGTAAAATTCCGATAAAGGAGTAATTTTATGCTAAACTACAAGGTTAAGATTGGTCTTGTGCCCGAGCGCAGATATCTGCCCGGCCCCAAGCGCACAGGTATTTTCAATCCCGACTATGCCGTTGCCAACAAAGACCGCGCCGTAAAGTACATCAAAGAGCATTTTGCCGATGCCCAAACCGAGTTTACCGATTTGGAATGGCTTAATGAAGAGGGTCTGCTCTTTCTCAACGAGGATGTTGACAAAGTTGCCGACTATCTGCGTGCCGAAAAGGTAGATGCCATCTTTATTATGAACTGCAACTTCGGCAACGAAGAGGCCGCAGGCCGTTTGGCCAAAGAGCTGGGCTTGCCCGTGCTGCTGTGGGGCCCCCGCGACACCATAATCGAAGCTGACGGCACCCGATATACCGACAGCCAGTGCGGTCTGTTTGCCATCAGCAATCAGCTGCGCCGTGCCAAGCTGCCCTTCAGCTACATAGAAAACTGCCTTGAAACCGACCCTGCCTTTGCAGAGGGACTTAAAAAGTTCATTTCTGTTGTTTGCATGATTAAAAACTTCAAAAAGCTTGAGGTTGTGCAGGTTGGCGTTCGTCTTAAGCCCTTTAAGTCGGTTATGTCTAACGAAATCGAGCTTGCCGGAAAGTTCGGCATCAATGTTACCCCCGTTAACCTTGTTGAGACAATGCAAAAGCTCAACTTCATCTATGACAACCGTATGGACGAAATCAAGGCCATTGCCGCCGACGTTCGCGCCAATTGGCAGGTTGGAGATATGGATGAAGAGCTGCTGCTGAAAAGCTGCGCATTTGTTCTTTTCTATAAAGAAATATTTGAAGAAGAAAACGCAAGCGTTATTTCAACCGAGTGTTGGACCGCTATGCGCCCCGGCTTTGGCGCTAACCCCTGCCTTGCAATGAGCATTCTTGCCGATATGGGCTACCTTGTGGCCTGCGAGTCGGATATTCACGGTGCCATCACCACCGCACTGCTTTCTTGTGCCGTGCGTGGCAAAACTCCTCCCTTCTTCGGTGAGTTTACCTGCCGCCATCCCTCAAACGACGGGGCAGAGCTTTTGTGGCACTGCGGTCCCTTTGCCCGTTCACTTAAGGCAGAGGATGAGCTTGCCGGCTTTGATGCTATCGGTCGTCCCTCCTTCCGCCTGGCTGACGGACATTATACCATCGCCCGTTTCCAGAATGACGGCGATGTTTACCGCTTCTTCGGCAAAGAGTTTGACACCACCGACGGCCCTGCAACCATAGGCACCTATCTGTGGGCCGACTTTGGCGATATGGCCAAGGTTGAGCGCAAGGTTATCGAGGGCCCCTACATTCACCATATGAGTGAGGTTAAGGGCGGCTATGCAGAAATCATCCGAGAGTTCTGCAAATACGTGCCCGGCCTTGAGTTTGATACAGTTTAACAGCATTTAATTACATATTTATAAAGGAGAAAGAAAAAATGAACGATTTTTTGATGCTCAACGTGCTCACCGAGCTTGAAGATGCCGTGGGTAAAGAGAACGTATCTACCAACGTTGTAGATAAGATCACCCACTCGGTTGACTACTTCTGGCTTTCAAGAATGTGGGCAGACAGAGGTCTGCGTATGCCTGAGGCCGACATTGTTGTTTCACCTAAGGATGCTCAAGAGACCAGTAAGGTAGTTAAGATTGCCAACTACTATAAAATCCCCATCACCACCTGGGGTGGCGGCGGCGGTACCCAGGGCGGTGCAATTCCCGTAGCAGGCGGCATCGTGCTTGACACCAAGCGTATGGATAAGATTTATGACATCAACGAGCAGGGCATGTACATCGAGTGCGGCACCGGTGCCATCTATAAGCACATTGAGTGGGCTGCAAACGAGCGCGGCTATGCCACCATGCACTATCCCTCATCCCTCACCTGCTCAACCGTAGGCGGCTTCCTTGCTCACCGCGGTATCGGTGTTGTTTCAACCAAATACGGCAAGATTGACGATATGGTGCTGGCTATGGAGGTTGTGCTTCCCAACGGTGACATCATCAACACCTCTTCTGCTCCCAAGCATGCAGCAGGCCCCGACCTTAACCAGATTTTCATCCGCTCTGAGGGCACCCTTGGCATCATCACCAAGGCACAGATTCGCATTTATGAGCAGCCCGAGGACCGTCGCTTCCGCGGCTTCCTCTTCCACAATATGACCGATGCCTTCAACGCAGGCCGTGAGCTTCTTCAGAAATTCAAGCCCTCTGTTATGCGTCTTTATGACGAGGCAGAGACCGCATCTCTCATCAAAAAGATTGTTGGTGTTGAGAAGAAGGGCGCCTTTATGAACGTAGCATACGAAGGCGTTAAAGAAATGGTTGACGTTGAAGAGAAGATTTTGCTCGAAACCTTCGCAAAATACAACGCCGAGGACCTTGGCAGCGAATATGGCGAAAAATGGTGGAAAGAGAAGATTACCTTCTTCTATCCCGGCCATATGATGGATCTGCCCCAGATGTTCGGTACTATGGATACCATCGCTCCTTATGACAAGATTGAAAACATTTATTGGGAGATGAAGAAGGCCATCGAAACCAACTTCCCCATGGCTCGCTTTATCGCTCACTTCAGCCACTGGTACGAGTGGGGCTGTATGATTTATGACCGCTTTATCATTGACGATGTTCCTCAAGACCCCGAGGAAGCATTCCGTCTGCACAACGCCATCTGGAATTGCGGCGTTCGCACCGCTATTGCCAACGGCGGCGTAGTTAACGACCACCACGGCGTAGGTATCAAGCTTGGCCGCTTGATGAAGGAACAGTACGGTCCTGCAATGCAGGTATTCGAGGGCATCAAAAAGCAGCTTGACCCCAACGGCTTGATGAATCCCTTTAAGCTGGGTCTGTAAGGAGGAAAAAAGTATGCTTATTTCTAAAAAGAGTAAAGAAATCGTTGACAGCTGCCGTTTTTGCTGGATGTGCCGTCACATCTGCCCCATCGGCAACGCCACCGGTCAGGAGAGAAACACTGCCCGCGCAAGAGCTCTCACCTTGTCTGTTGTTGAGCGCGGTGCCGCTGAGCTTGAGGGCGGTATCATTGATAATGTATACGAGTGTGCCCTTTGCGGCGCCTGCACAAAAGAGTGCGTAACCGGTTGGGACCCCGTAAAATTCACCAAAGAAACCCGTAATGAGGTTGCTGTTACAGGCAAGCTTCCTGTCTATGTTGAAAATATGCTCAACAATCTTGATGCAACAGGCAATATCTATGGCAAAACCGAGTTTTGCCCCTGCCTTGCAGAGGCCGCCGCTGACGTTGCCGCCGATACCGATTTGCTCTTCTTTATCGGTACCGACGCTCGTTGCCAAGCAACCGATAAGGCCGCAGGTGCCGTAAAAATGCTCAAGGCCGCAGGTGTTAAATTCACCGTTTTGGCCAACGAGCCCGACAGCGGTTATCACCTCGATTTCCTCGTTGGCGCCGCCGACGAGACCAGAGAGGCAATGACCAACTGCGCCAAGGTTCTCAACCGCTTTAAGACGGTTGTTTGCTATGACCCTGCCGATGCAAAGGTTATGCTTCGCGAATACAAGGAGTGGGGCATTGAGCTTACCGCCGAGGTTAAGACCTTCACCTCCTTCTTGGCAGAGAAGATTGCCGATGGCACCATCAAGCCAGCCAAGACCGACAAGGTGCTCTATTTCCAAGACCCCGCCCTTCTTGCCCGTGACCTCGAAGAGACCGACGCCGCCCGTGCCGTTTTGGCTGCTTGCGGTGAGGTTAAAGAGATGCTCCTTTTCGGCAAGGATGTTATGTGGGCCGGCTCTACCCTTATGAAGGAGTATTTGCCCAAGGTTATCGCCCTTACCGCATCCCGTCGCTTTGACGACCTTAAGCACGTTGGCGGCAAGGTGATGGTTACCGCCAGCCCCTCCGAGTACGCTGTGCTCAAGGCAGTAAAGCCCGACGATTGCGAGCTTTACACCATTGAGGAGGTTGTGGCAGGATGTTAGTAGACATCAATTATGTTCTTGATATGGCAGAAAAGGGTGGCTATGCCATCCCTGCCTTGAACGTATATAATCTTGAAACCGTAATGGGCGTTATAGCCGCAGCTGAAGAGGCAAAGAGCCCCGTTATTTTGCAGTGCTACTCCCGCCTTTTCACCAATGAAGAGGGCTACTATGCCGCTCCTATCATTATTGCAGCCGCCAAAAAGGCGAGCGTGCCCGTTGCCTTCCATCTTGACCACGGCTCAGGCCGTAAGGAAGTACAGCGCGCCCTTCGCAGCGGTGCAACCGGCATTATGATTGACGGCAGCACCCTGCCCTTTGAGGAAAACGTTGCTATTACCAAGAGCGTTGTTGACGACTGCACCGCCATCGGCGTACCCGTTGAGGGCGAGCTTGGTCACATCGGTGTGGCAAAAGACGGCGTTTCTACCGAATATACCCGTGTTGACGAGGCGGTTGACTTTGTTAACAAGACAGGCGTTTCCTGCCTTGCTATTATGGTTGGCACCGCTCACGGCAAATACGCTCAGGCACCTGTGCTTGCCATTGACCGCATTGCCGAAATTCACGCCGCCACCAAGGCACACCTTGTTCTTCACGGTGGCTCAGGTGTGCCCGAAGAGCAAATTAAGGCAGCCATCAAGGCAGGTATTGTTAAGATTAACTTCAGCACCGACCTTTGCTTGACCTTTATCAACAAAATTTTCGAGACCTCTCGCGATAAGATTGCCATTGATATGTTTATGAAAGAGGCAGTTGAAGCTGTTAAGCAATTTGCTCTCGGCTGCATTAAACTGCTGGGTTCAGAGGGCAAGGCATGAGTGATATTATCGGAATCGGCGCCAGCGTATACGATACGCTGATGACCGTTGAAAGCTATCCCACCGAGGATACCAAAATGATGGCAACCTCTACCAAGATTATGGCAGGCGGCCCCGTAGCTACGGGCATTGTTGCCTCTGCAAAGCTGGGCGCCACCGCCGCCTATATGGGCTGTCTTGGTGACGATGTTTTCGGCAACTATATGTACGATGACTTTGCCCGTTGGGGAGTCAGCACCGATTATATCGTCAGAAAAGAGGGGGTTGTCAGCTTCCATTCGGTTGTTTTGCTCAACACCACCTCTGCCACTCGCACCTGCGTGTGGAACAAGGGTACCATTCCCGAAATCAGCCCCGACGAGCTTAACTACGATGCCATAAAGGATGCAAAAATTTTGCACCTTGACGGCCATCAGCTTACCGCTGCCATTGCCGCCGCAAAATTTGCCAAGGCAAATGGAGTCAAGGTATCTTTAGATGCAGGCGGCACCTATCCCGGCATTGAGGAGCTGCTGCCTTTGGTAGATTATCTTATTCCCTCAGAGGAGTTTGCTCTTAAAATCACCGGTGAAACCGATGCCGACAAGGCGGCTCAGGTGCTTTTTGAAAAGTACAGCCCCGAATTTGTGGTTATCACCCAAGGCAAGCGCGGCGGCATTATCTATGACGGCCAGCTTCGCCGTTACCCCATCTATGACGGCCCCTCCATCGACTCAAACGGTGCAGGTGACGTTTTCCACGGCGCTTTTATAGCAGGCAAGATTAAGGGCTTTGACAATTACAGCTGTTGCTGCTTTGCCAGTGCCGTATCAGGCCTTAAGTGTGCAAAGGTGGGCGCCCGCGAAGGCACACCTACCTTTGACGAAACTATGACTTTTCTTGACAGTATAGGAGTGACACTCAAATGAATTTAAAGAAAACTTGGGATTTTAAAAACGGTATTTCTGACATCTACGTTAAGGGTCAGTGCCAGTGCAATATGCTCGAGGTTGCCTGTGTCAAGCTCGCTCCCGGCGAAAGTGCCTCCTTTGACGAGCAGGACAAGGAGTATGCAGTAATCATCCTTGGCGGCACTGCCGACGTTGTTGGCGACGGCTTTGAGTTTAAGGGTGTGGGCAAGCGTGCCACCGTTTTTGACGGCAACGCCTCTGCTGTTTACATCCCCCGCAACAAAAAATTCACCCTTACGGGTGTAACCGAGGTTACCATTGCTGTGGGCAAATCCCCTGCTAAAAAGGACTTTGAGCCCAAGCTGGTTCAGCCCGAGGACGGTATCGTTAAGGTTATGGGCAAGCCCGGCTGGACCCGTACCGCCAATTTCATTGTTGACGAGCGCGTTGACGCCAACCTTATCTATGTGGGCGAGTGCTGGGTAGAGGGTGGCAACTGGGCCTCCTTCCCCCCTCACAAGCACGACGAAGATAATATGCCTACCGAGGGCTTCCTGGAAGAAATCTACTATTTCGAGTATGACAAGCCCACCGGCTTCGGCATTCAAAAGGTTTACACCGCCGATCGCTCCATTGACGAAACCTACACCGTTGAAAACGGTGACTGGGTAGAGATTCCCCGCGGCTATCACCCTTGCCACGTGGCACCCGGCTATCGCAACTATTATCTGTGGATAATGGCAGGAGAAAACAGAGGTTTCTTTATGACCTCTGACCCCGATCACGCCTGGCTTAACAAATAATTTTTTCACGGCGATGTTGACCGCCGCCGAACTGATTTTTCGGCGGCGGTCATTTTCACAAGGAGGAAAGACCTATGCTTTCTTTACAGTTTAACAGTAACAAGGCAACCGTTCTTTTAAACGGCAAACCCCTTTTTGACCAATTAACCATAGAAATCAACTATCGCACAGGCAAGCAGGCAACCCTTATCCCCACAGCAGAAAAAGATGGCAAAATCATCTTTTCTGCCGAAAACGGTGACGCCCTTTGCCTTTACGGTGTCAAAATAAACAGCGCCCTCGTACTTAAAATTGAGGGCGCCCTTAAGCATAATCACACTCTTGAGCCCACCGCCTTTGCCGAAAAGGATTCCTTCAGCTTGCGTTTCAATTCGGCGGCGGCAAAGGGCATAATGGTTAACTATCAGCACTCACCCTGGTGGACACGCCCCGGCTTTGCCAACAAGGTAGAGGATGTGCCCTCAAAAACCATCTCAATGCTGATGGATATGGGTGGCGAGGTTTACCTTCACGCCTACCCTATGTGTGACGATATTTATAAAACCCACCTGGTTGGTGAAGGCGACTCTGCCCGTCTTGTGGCCACCGTGGGCTGTGACGGCCACAGCGCCATTGACGGCGTGCTGATGGCTGTTGGGGTGGGTGATGACCCCTACAAAACGGTGCACGACACTATGGCGGCCGGCTTCAGCGCAGTCAAGGAGCCCATCCCTCTTAAAGAGGAGCGCAAAGACATTGAGGCCCTGGGTCTGCTTGGCTGGTGCACCTACGATGCCTTTTACCGCGAGGTTACTCACGATAAAATCATTGAAAAGTTAAAGGAATTAAAGGCAAAAAATATTCCTGTTAAAATGCTCCTTATCGACAGCGGTTGGTTTGTTCACAACGGTGACGGCACCAAGGGTAACGGTATTGTAGACCTGCGGGCCAACCCTGAAAAATTCCCCAAGGGGCTGAAGGGGCTTATTGAAGAAGCTAAAAGTGACTACGGCATTGAAAAGGTGGGCATCTGGCATGGACTGCCCGTTATGTGGCAGGGCATCGAAAAGGGCTCCTACGCCTGGCAACAGACCCGTGATTTTCTCGTTGAGCTTAACAGCGGATTTTGTTTCCCATCTTTAGAGCGTGAAAAGGCCTTTGGCTTTTATAACTATTGGCACACCTATCTGAAGAGGGAAGGCATCGACTTTATCAAGGTCGACCTGCAGGGCGAGGTTTCTATGTATTCTCACGGAATCAAGAACGTCAACACCGCCCTCAAAAACGTTCACGCCGGCTTCGAAGCCAGCGCCGCCCTTCATTTTGGCGGCGATGTCATCAACTGTATGGGTATGCCTCAGGAAAATGTGCAATCCCGTCCTCTTACGGGCGTTGCACGCAACAGCGATGACTTTTTCCCCAACAAAGAGAACGGCTTTTGCGAGCATTTTCTGCAAAACGGATACAACTCGGTTTATCACGGGCAAATCTATTTTTGCGACTTTGATATGTGGTGGACCAAGCACGAGTCGGCCCACCAAAGCGCCCTTTTGCGCGCGGTCAGCGGCGGTCCCGTCTATGTCAGCGATAAAATCGGTGAAACCATACCCAACGAGCTGCTGCGCCTTTGCGATAATGAGGGCCGTCTTTACCGCTGTGACCGTAACGGCACCATTTGCCGCGACAATCTCTTCAGTGACCCATCAGCCGACGGAAGCTTGGGCAAAATGTTCAATATGAGCGGCTCGGCAGGACTTGTGGCCGCCTTTAACATCGATGCCGAGGGCAAAACCGTGTCGGGCAGCGTAAAAGCCGCTGATGTAGAGGGTATTGACGGAGATGAGTTTTTGTGTTATCTTTCAAACGGCAACAGCTTTAAGCTGGTTAAAAGAAATGAGTCCATCCCCCTTACCCTGAATAAAAACGAGGGTGAGCTGGCAGTTTTTGCTCCTGTTGAAGATGGCTTCTGCGTGCTGGGTATTGTTGATAAATACGTCTGCCCTGCAACGGTAATTTACAGCGAGCCCCGTTTTGCCCTTATTACCCAGGGCGGCCCCTTTGCCTTTTACAGCAAGGATGGGGTAAGCTCGGTTACAGCCGACGGAGCAGAGGTACCCTTTAAGGCGGTGGGCGACGGAATTTATGTTGCCGAAATTCCCGAGGCTGAGGGCGACATCAGCGTAGAAATTGAGTGAGGTTAAATTATGAAATATTTGCTTGGTATAGATTTTGGCGGCGGCGCCTCAAAGGCCACCCTGCTTTCTGCCGATGGCAAAATTGTTGCCGTCAATTCGGTTGAATATCCCTCCTACTACCCCAAGCAGGGATGGGTTGAGCAAAAGCCAATTGATTGGTATCTGGCCACCAAAGAGAATATTGCCGCCCTTTTAAAGCAAAGCGGAGTTAATGCTGCCGACATTGAGGCCATCTCTTTCGATGCCGCCACCCATACCGCCGTACTGCTGGATGGGGATTATAACGTTGTGCGGGACTCTATCTATTGGTCAGACAGCCGCTCCACCAAAGAGAGCGCCTATTTGCGGGAAAATTACGGAGAGCTTATTCGTTCTTTGGCTCTTCATTCGGCCGACACCATATGGACTCTGCCCCAAATGCTGTGGCTCAAAAACAACGAGCCCGACACCTATAAAAAGATTAAGCACATCCTTTTCCCGAAGGATTACGTGCGTTACCTCTTTACAGATGTTGCCTGCACCGACTATATCGAGGCAGAGGGCAGTATGTTTTTTGACTTTAACACCCTTTCCTGGTCAAAAGAGCTGTGCGACCTTATTGACCTTGATATGAATTTACTGCCCACCGTTGTGGCGCCCACCCATATTGTGGGCACCGTAACTGCCCGTGCCGCCGCCGATACCGGCCTTAAAGAGGGCACCAAGGTGGTTTGCGGCACAACCGACACCGCTATGGAGGTTTTTGCCTCAGGTGCCGTGGCAAAGGGCAACTGCTCGATTAAGCTGGCCACCGCAGGACGAATCTGCGTGGTTACCGACAAAGCATTCCCCGACAGGGATATTATCAACTATTCTCACGTTGTCAAGGGACTTTGGTACCCCGGCACAGCCACCAAGGCCTGCGCCTCATCCTACCGCTGGTATCGCGATACCTTTGGCGGCGATTACAAAGACCTTGATGCAGGTGCCGCTCAGGTACCCGTGGGCAGCGAGGGACTTTTCTATCACCCCTATATCAACGGCGAGCTGACACCCTATGCCGACCCCTTGCTTTGCGGCTCCTTTGTGGGCATTCGCACCAACCACACCAAGGCCCATTTCTCCCGAGCCGTTATGGAGGGTGTGGCAATGAGCTTGATGGATTCTGCCCGCGTTATTGAGCGGTTGGGCATCACCCACGACTCAAGCGCCGCAATTATCGGCGGCGGTGCCTACAGCCCCCTCTGGCGGCAGATAGTAGCCGACGCTCTTAACATTGAGCTTCGACTTAACGAAAACAGCGATTCATCCTTCGGCACGGCAATGCTTGCAGGCGTTGCAACGGGCGTTTTTGAATCCTTTGAGCAGGTTGCGAAAAAGTGCATCATTCCTGCCAAAATCACCACGCCTAACCCTGAAAACACCGAAAAGTATCTTAAAATGTTCGAGACCTACCGCGCCATACACGATGCGCTGGCACCTATTTATCATAATCGGTGATATAAATGAAAATTGTAGTTTGTGTTAAAGAAACCGAGGGGGAGCTGAGCCCCTTCGACCAAAGCGCAGTTGAGTGCGCCCTTGAGCTTTCTGAGGATGTTACCGTCATTTCTATGGGCCGCCCCTCTGCCAAGGATGTGCTGCTGCGCCTTACCCGACTGGGCTGCAAGGCGATGCTGCTCACCGATACCGCCTTTGCGGGAGCAGACACCTTAGCCACCGCCTACGCCCTCAGCCAAGCCATCCGCCCCCTGGCCGCCGACCTTGTTATATGCGGCCGCCAATCGGTGGATGGGGATACTGCTCAGACAGGGCCTGCTCTTGCTACTATGCTTGGGTACTCCCTTGCCGCCAACGTGATGGAGCTTTCCGCCACCGAGGACGGCATCAATGTAAAAACCCGATTGGGAGAGGCAGCCCTCAGCTTTCCTGCCCTTATTACCGTTGAGCGCATCCGCACTTTGCGCTTTCCCCGTTTGCGAAGCAAGCTGGGGGAGGTTGAGCTTTTATCAGCCGCAGATATTGAAGCTGACATTGGCCGTTGCGGCCTGAAGGGCTCACCCACCAGAGTGATGAAAACCTTTGAAAGCGCCGTGGGCAAGCGCAAATGCAAATTTATTGCCCCCAACGAGCTTGAAAAGGTCATTGAAGAGGGATTGAAAAAACGGGCCGAGCAACTGACTCCTTCGGTGAGTGATACCCCTCTTGAGCTGGTGTGGTGCATTGGTGACGAGGTGGTGCCTGCCGCCAAAACGGTGGCAAAGGCCGTCAAAATCATTGACCGCGACACTCCCGAAAAGCTGGCCGCCCTTATTAAAGAGGGCTGTCCCGACTTTGTTTTGTGGCCTGCCGATTTGTGGGGCAGATGTGTGGCTCCGCAGGTGCAGGCGATGCTTGACACGGGGCTTTGCGCCGACTGCACCGCCCTTGAAACCGACGGCAAGGATTTGTTTATGTATCGCCCTGCCTTTGGGGGCACACTGACGGCAAAAATCCGTTGCACCACCCGACCTGCCATGGCCACCGTGCGAGTGGCTGCTCAGGGGGATTCGGAGCTGCTTATATCCTGCGGCAAGGGGGTTAAGGATATGTTGCCCCTTATGGCCGATTACGCGAAAAAACACGGGGGTGAGCTTACCGCCTCCCGCGGAATTGTAGATGGGGGCTTTATGCCCTATTCGGCTCAGGTGGGACTTACGGGGCGCACCGTTAATGCCGCAGTTTATCTTGCCGTGGGCATCTCGGGCGCAGTTCACCACACCTGCGCTCTTGACCGAGTGGGCACTGTTATAGCCGTAAATCCCGACAAGAATGCCCGTATTTTTGAATATGCCGACTTTGGAATCGTTGCAAAAGCTGAGGAGGTTTTTTTATGAATAAAAAATATGTTGCTTTAACCTTTGATGACGGTCCCCGCGATCCAATGATCGAAATGATCGATAAATTCACCGCTGTTGGAGGTCACGCCACCTTTTTGGTGTGCGGCACACTGCTGAACAAAGAAAACGACGAGCGCATCAAGCACGCCATTGAGGCGGGCTGCGAGCTGGGCGGCCACTCATACAACCATCTGAGTCTCAACAAGGTAGAGGAGCTTGCCCTTATAGAAGCCAATCTGCGCGCCCCATACGATATTGTTAAGGCACGCTATAACTACGATATGAAGGTCACTCGTCTGCCCAATCACGCCGCAGATGAGCGCGTGTTTGAAATTGCCAAAAAGCTGGGTATTCCTCTTATCGGCACAGGTATGAACGGCGCCTCCGATTGGAATCCCGAGGTTCCTGCCGAAGAAATTGCCCCAAAAGTAATCGCCTCGGCCTATGACGGCGGCATTTGCTGCTTGCACGTTAACGAGCGCACCTGCAAAGCGTTGGATACAATTTTGCCTACTCTCAAAGAGCAGGGCTACGAGTTTGTTACCGTAAGCGAGCTGTTTGAAATAAAGGGCTTTGAGCCACCCTATTTTGAGCAGATTAAAGGCACAACCGCTCCCTGATAAACCAAAAGGATATTAAAAGATAGGAGTTTTACCGTGAAACTTTTGAATCCCAAACTTCTTGGATGGGTGGCCTTTGTGCTTGCCTGGGTTTTGATAGCAGTCATTTTTACTCAATGCAGCTGACCAAAACAGAATAAACCCACACCTTCAGAGCCACCGGCGGACAACGTCCGCAGGTAATACGTACTTACTGCATACTATAATCGAACCCTGTCACTCGCAGCAGGCAACGCCTGCAGGAAAGACGTACTCACTGCATACAATAATTAAACCCTGTCACTCGCATAAAATGCGTATGGTGATAGGGTTTTACTTTTTTGACAAGCAGATATTATCCCTCTTTGTATTACTATCTGTAATTGCGAAAATGAGGTGTTTTTCAACCAAAACAGCCCTTTCTTGTCTACATAATTTTTTAAAAATCGGGGTTATTTTTCCTTTCAACATTGCCAAACCCTTGATAAAATCACGAGTTTTACACATTTTCCACAGAGTTTTCAACAATGCATTATGTTAACGCTTAAATATTACGCTTTGTAATATTTTTGTTGTTTTTTCAATTTTCTATTACCTCTTCATTTCTAATGTTTTTTGCGGCAAAAAGCTGTATAAAAACCATATTTTTAACCAAAAATACCGATGAAAAGCTTTAGAATCGAGGTACCGATATGATAAGAGGGGTCAACCGCCGAGTAGTGGAAATTAACGAGTGTAAAAGTCAGCTTTTTGAGCGAGCAATCTTTTTTGTGCGCCCCGATGCCACCGACAAATCCTTTGCAGAAATGCAAAAAGAGGCCAACTCCATTATAGAAAAGTTATCTATGCAGCCCTCCCCTCCCTCAAGAAAGCGATATCGCATCAGCCGCAGGGGAATCTGGCTCTTTTTCGGTCTGGCTCTGACGGCGGCCATTGTGAGCACGGTGCTTAATTTTATATAAAAGGAATAAAACGCTGCTTTTGCGCCAAAAATAACAGCAGAATGATAGGAAAGGTTAGTTTTTATGAGCAAGATGCATTTTAGCAACAGCAAAAAATTTAAAGGAAAGTATCTGGCTGCGGCGGCTTGCCTGGTTGCCCTTGGCGCGGCCGCCTGGTTTGGGGTGGGGCAGGCAGCCTTTTCCCCTCAGCCCGAAAAGCCCCAAAACACCGCCGACGGAGGCACGAGCTCCCTCTCAAGTCAGCCGCAGTATACCTTACCTCAAAGCTCGGAGGATGCTCAACGCCCTTCTTCAACCCCTTCCCCTCACAGGGATGAGGACACTCCTTCTTCCTCCTCACAGCAGGACGCGGTGCAGACGGTAAGCCCCACCGCTGATTTTTTCGTTTTACCCGTGACCGGTGAGATAATCAAGGATTTCAGCGACACCGAGCTGCAATATTCCCTTACCCACAAGGATTGGCGTCTTCACCCTGCCCTCGATATTAAAGCCCCCACGGGTGAGCGCATTAATGCCGCGGGGGACGGCACGGTTATTGAAATTTACGATGACCCCTATTACGGAAAAACAGTTGTAATCAACCACGGCAACGATATTGTGGCATATTATTGCGGACTTGGAGAGGTTACCACCGCAGTGGGGGACGGAATAGGTGCCAATATGCAAATTGGCACCTTGGGCAAGGTGCCCTGCGAAAGCGTTGAAACCGCTCATTTGCACCTGGTAATAAAAAAAGGTGATAAATATATATCTCCCCTTAATATAATGGGGGTATAGCACGCCTGCGTGGCAAAGATCGGGGATAGGCGGCGAAAGGAGCAGACAGAGTTTATTTGTCGGCTCCTTTTTGCTTGTAAAAATGAAGCTTATGTGCTATATTAAAGTTAATCTTGTCAAAAACGGAGGAAAAAATGAAGCTTAACTACAAAAGAACCATACTTATCGGCCTGGCTTTTATGTCAATTTTGGCTTTTTGGCAATTTTACGACCAGGTTATTCCTTATTTGCTGGAAGCAAGATTTAATTTAGACACCTTCAGCGCCAACGCTATAATGTCTATTGACAACGTGCTGGCCATATTTATGCTGCCCCTCTTTGGTGCACTTTCTGACCGCACCCGTTCTCCTTGGGGCAAACGCACACCCTACATCCTTTTCGGCACCGTTGCATCGGTTTTGCTTATGGTGACGCTGGGATATTTTGAGGGTGCAGGCAATTTCTGGGGCTTTATGATTGCCCTGGTGGCCGTGCTGGTGGTTATGGCGGTTTATCGCACCCCTGCGGTGGCCTATATGCCCGACGTTACTCCCAAGCCCTTACGCAGCAAGGCCAACGCCATCATCAATTTGGTGGGCTACATCGGCGGTATTTTTGCCACCGTTGTGATGATGTTTATGCTTAAAAGCGAAACCAATGCCGACGGCGAAAAGGTTTATGCCGAGGGCCAAAGCTTTATGCCCGTATTTGTAGTTATTGCCGCATTTATGATGGTTGCGGTGCTGATAATGGTGGTTGCCATTAATGAAAACAAGCTCGTTAAAGAGGTTGCCCCCGAAATGAAGGAGGAAGAGGAGGAGCTGCCTAAAAAGGCAACGGGCAAGCCGGACCCCAAAGTAAGGTTGAGCTTAATTCTTATTCTTATTTCGGTCTTTTTGTGGTTTGCCGCATATAACGCTGTAACAACCGCCTTCTCTCGCTATTGTGTTAACATTTGGGGCGCCGATTTGAGCACCTCGTCAAGCTATTTGCTGGTGGCAACCGTTGCCGCAATCGCCGCCTTTGTTCCTCTGGGCTTTTTGTCAAACAAGCTGGGCCGCAAAGCCACCGTGCTTATAGGCGTAGCCATTATGACCGTCTGCTATGGTGTAGCTGTTCTGTTTACCAAGCAGACCCCTCTTATGTATCTTATCTTCGGCCTTGTGGGCATCGGCTGGGCGGCTATCAACGTCAACTCCTTCCCCATGGTGGTGGAGATGAGCACAGGTGCCGACGTGGGCAAATACACCGGCTATTATTACGCCTTTTCAATGGCCGCTCAAGTTGTTACGCCTTTGCTGTCCGGCTACATTATAGATAACCTCGGCTTTGGCTATAAGGTTCTGTTCCCCTACGCAGTGATTTTTTCGGCCGCATCCTTCCTAACGATGCTCTTTGTTAAACACGGAGACTCAAAACCCGTAAAAAAGGCCTCGTTGCTTGAAAATTTCGACGTGGAGGATTAATAAATGATTATTGCCATAGCTGTAGCGTCTCTGTTAACAGCAGCCCTGCTTGTTCTCTTTCTCATCTGCCCCGCTATTAAAGAGCATCCCGACCTTGAGCTGCTTAAGGGAGCGCACATCGCTCACCGCGGCCTCCACGATTTAAGTGAAAACACTCCCGAAAACTCACTGGCTGCCTTTGAGGAGGCGGCTGTGAGGGGATATATAATCGAAAACGACATCCACATCACCGCCGACGGACAGGTTGTTGTCTTTCACGATGACGATGCCAAGCGTATGTGTGGCAGTGAGCTGATAATTGAAAAAGCAACCCTGGCAGAGCTTAAGCAGCTTCGCCTTAAGGGCACCGAGCTTCAAATCCCCACCCTAAAAGAGTGCCTTGATACTGTGGACGGGCGTGTTCCTCTGCTGATTGAGTTTAAGTGCAAAACCTTTGCCGAATGCCGCCGTCTTTGTGAGGCCGCCAACGATATTTTGAAAAATTATAAGGGCAAGTATTTCGTGCAATCCTTTTTCCCTCCCGCTTGCGGATGGTACAAAAAGCACCGCAAGGATATTTGCCGCGGTCAGCTTGCCGCCAACTTTAAAGGCGAAGAGCTTTATAAAAGGATTTTGGGCTGCACCTTTTTTAATTTTATAGCACGCCCCCATTTTTTATCCTATTGTCACAATGATGAAAAGCATCCCTTCCGCCGCCTAAACACATTGCTGGGCGCTTTTCCCGTGGGGTGGACCTTCCGCACACAGAAAGAGCTTGACGGTATGAAGAAGCACTTCAACACTTACATCTTTGAAGAGTTTATTCCCTCGTGCAACAATAAATAACCCCTTGTTGCCGCGCAAAAATATATGTTTTTGGTGATGTTTATGTTTTTTACTACAAGCGAACACATTCCCGAAGGGGTGGGCTTCAGCACCTTTGACCTAACCCATCTTATTTGGCTGGGCATTGGAGCTTTGCTCTGCTTTGGGGCCTGCTTTTTATATAAAAAGCTTTCTCCCAAGGGGCAAAAAACAATGCTGGCCGTGCTGGGCTGTTACATAGTTTTTCAAGAGCTGCTTAAGGATATTGTTGTGGCCTGCGTCGGTGATTTCGGGGTAGGATATTTGCCCTTTCACCTGTGTGGCATAAACATTTTGCTTATCGGTTTTGACGTGATAAAGCCCACACGGGTTGTGCGCAGCTTTTTATACTATTTTTGCATACCCGGAGCAATGCTGGCTCTGCTTTTTCCAAACTGGACCGATATGCCCGTACTGAATTTCTTTCATCTGCACAGCTTTACCATCCATATTCTGCTTGTGATGTACCCACTGCTGCTGGTTACCTCGGGGCAGGTTGAAACCACCCTTAAGGCGGCACTTAAAAGCATTTTATTGCTGGCGGCCTTAGCGGTGCCCATCTATTTTCTCAATATGTGGTGGGATACCAATTTTATGTTTTTGATGCGCCCCGATAAGGGTAATCCGCTTGAGTTTTTTGAGGGGCTTTTGGGCAACCATTTGTGGGGCTTCCCCATCCTTTTGCCCGTTGTTATCGCCTTGATGTTTCTGCCTGTTTTTGTAGCCAAAAGCGTAAAAAGAAATCTATCCTGAGGCAGAAGGTGGCCGTCCTATGCCACCCACATAAACAAACAACCCCCCGCTATGCGGGGGGTATTTCATTTTGTATAACGAAAACCACATGCTAAGCGTGTGGTTCCAAAGAGGCTTTTGCCGTTGAGTAATCCCGCCGCAGCGGTAGGCTCCCTTGTGTAAAGGGAGCTGTCATTTTGTTAAAAATGACTGAGGGATTGTTAAGGTTTGACAATCCTCCCGTCACGCCTTACGGCGCGCCACCCTCCTTTACACAAGGAGGGCCTATTTTATTTAATGAATAATGAATAATGAATAATGAAAAGTGAATAATTGTGGTAGGGGCGAGCACTGCTCGCCCGTCGATATACTGTTGCACAGCTCGATATGTCGCATTCGCGACGAGAAAACAATGGCTCCCCTGACAAGGGGAGCCGGCAAAGACTAACAACCCGTTTACGGGCCGCCGATGACCGTAGCGTGGCTGGCAGGCCAATAAAAAGCGCACTTGTGCGCAGCCAGTATCACATAGGGCTATGCCCGAAAATGAAATACCCCCCGCTATGCGGGGGGGTTTTTATTCTATATAGGGGAGATTTACAAGTTGCTTGTCAAATCTTTCAGCTTTTCCGATATATCTGCAAATTCCTCGGGCAAAACCTTTTCGAATTTACGGTCATAGCTTAAAAGGCCGTTGGTTTCATCCTCAACATCCGACACCTGCGTATAAACGGCGGCCGACAAGCCCTTTTCGGCCAAGGGCACAATCTGCTCAAGATATAGCAGGCGAAGGGCATCCACAAACTTTTCACGGCTGTCAAATTTGCCGTAACCGTAGGTTTTTTCGGTATTAAAAACGTGCCCCGCGGGCTTGAAGGAATAACCTCCAAACTCTGATAAAAAGAGGGGCTTGCTGCGGCAGGTAAGCTCAACCTTGCGAAAATAAACGTGACGGCTGTCAACATCGCTTCTTTTTCGTCTGAACCAGCCCGAGGTGGCATCAATAAACCGAGAGGCGTCAATAGCTTTCAAGCGGTCATACATTTTGTCGGCGCAGAACTGTCCCCATCCCTCGTTAAAGATGGTCCAACAGCAGATGCAGGGGTGATTATAAAGCTGATTAACCGTTTTTTTCATTCCCTCCTCAAAGGCCATGCGTGACCTTTTGTTAAGGTGCAGCCACCCATCCCACAACCGCTGCACACCTGCTGTGGGAAGAGCGGTGTCGCGGAAAAAGGAGTACTTGCCGTTGTTAACCATATCTTGAAAAACCACCATACCCAGGCGGTCGCAGAGATAATAAAACTGCTCCGGCTCCACCTTGATGTGCTTTCTGAGCATATTAAAGCCCAGCTTTTTCATTTTTAAAATGTCATATTCATAGGCGGCATAATCGGCAGGAGTATAAATGCCATCGCTGAAATAGCCCTGGTCAAGCAGCCCGTGAAAGAAATAGGGCTTGCCGTTAAGGCACAAACGGGGATAGCCACCCTGCAATTCTACGGACAAGCTGCGCAGGGCAAAATAGGAATCTACCCTGTCCTCACCGCTTTCCACGTAAAACTCATAAAGATGAGGGTTTTCGGGACTCCAGCAGATAGGATGTTCGGGAGCATACTCCGCCTTGCCGTCGACCAACGGCAGACACACTCTTTCGCTGCCGTCGATTATCGTTACTACGCCCTCGCTTACTCCTTGGGCGGCAATTAAAACCTTTTGGCTGTCAGCATCAATTTTAAGCCCTTTTATATAATTTTCGGGCACGCTTTCAAGCCACACCGTCTGCCAGATGCCCGTCACGGGAGTGTACCACATTCCGCCGCGCCTGTGCCTTTGCTTGCCGTAGGGATAAATGCAGTCATCCAGTCGGTCGCAGACGGCAACGGTAAGCTCGTTTTCATCCTCAAGAGCAGAGGTTATATCAACGCAAAAGGCATCGAAGCCACCCTCGTGCCGACAAAGGAAATGCCCGTTTACGGTTATTTCGGCAATTTGATCTACTCCGCCGAAGTGGAGCAAAACCCTACCCTTGTTAAAACCGTCAGGCAGGGTAAAGGTGCGGCGGTAATAAATCAAAGCATCGTCTTTGATTTCTGTTTCAACCCCTGACAAAACCGATTGGGGAGCAAAGGGCACCGTTATGGTGCGGTCGAAATGGTGGGTATCGCCATTTTTGGTTATGGCCAGCTCCCACTCGCCGTTAAGACAGATGTATGAATCGCGCCTCATCTGAGGGCGGGGATATTCCTGCAGCGGAATACCCTCAAGGGATTCGCCCCAAGGGGTCATAAGGAGGATTTTATCAGCCATTTTGCTCATTCCTCTTAAAAAATTTGAAAGCTGCCAGATATAAAACAAGCACAACTGCCGCAACAAGAGCGGCAACGAAAATGCTTTGGTCGGGCACAAAGGATTTGGTGCCGTCGGAATTGACAATTTCAGGAGCGTTTTTAAGCACGGCCGCACCTATGGCAGGCCCCACCACGCCGGGTACAAGCACCTGTGCCACAATGCGAAGCCCCTGAAAACGTCCCGCCTTGCCCTGAGGGGTGCAGTCTCTTATCAGGGCGCCAAAAACCGCCGCCCCCGTCAGATATCCGCACATCATCAGCAAGGAGCCGACGAAAACAAGCAGTGTCGAGGTGAATAAAAAGAGTAAAACATATCCCGCGCACAGCATAGCCAGGGACGGAACAATGGCTTTTGCAAAGCCCGCCTTATCATAAAAGCGGCCGTAAAAGGCGGTGACGGCAGATGCAATGATGATGGCAGGGGCCATAACCAGCACATAGTCGGTCATCTGCAAGCTTTTTTCGTAATAGATAATGAGATAGGGCATAAAAATCTGAATTGATATGCCAAAAAGGGCAAAGCCCCACAAAGCAAAATAAAAGGGTTTGTTGGCCTTAATAACCAAAGGTCTGAAGCCGTAAAAAATGTTGGCAAAAACTCCCTCTTTGCTCTTTTCAAGGTGGGGTGCATCTTTGATAAGCCACAGACCCAGCAGGCCTATAAGGGTTACGGCCACGCCTATTATGATGAAAATGGCAGTCCAGCTTTCCGGCTTGTCAAGGTCAAAGGCCATAAAGCCGCCAAACACCGCTAAAATAGCCACTAACGGCATCATAGAGTTGATGCCCTCTGCGGCTCCTCTGCCGCCTTTTTTGGTGCAATCGGTCAGCCAGGCGTTAAAGCAGGCGTCGTTGGCCGTTGAGCCGAAAAAGGTCATCACGCAGTCTAAAATTATAACCAGGGTTATGCCCACGGCCGCCGCCGACACCGCGGCAGGAAAGAGGGCAGATATTATATCCATTCTCAAAAGAGCGAAGGCGCAAATTGAAAGTCCCCATAAAATATAGCCGCCGCAAATAAACAGCTTGCGGTTGCCTACCTTGTCGGACAGAGCGCCCATTATAACGGTGGTCAAAGCGGCAGAAACAGCCGATGCGGCCACCATAGCCGAAATAGCATTTGCATCGGCATTAAACATCTTGTGAATAAACACGTTGAAATACATATTTTCAACTACCCAGGCAATTTGCCCCACAAGACTGAAAATCACCAAAGCCAAATAAAAGCGCGAATTGTTTTTGCTCTGCATAATTACCCCCAAGGACGATGATTTATGTTGATAATAAGATGATAATAATATATCACTATCCTAAGCTCTTTTCAAGGGCGAAAAGGGTAAACCTTTGGCAAAAGTGACAATATTTGCAATAAAAAATACAATAAAAACTGTTGTTTTGTTTTAAAAACTATGGTAAAATATATTAAATATGTAGTGTTTATGAAGGGAGTTCAAGCAATGGCAATATTGTCGGCAGATAATCTGTCGGTTTCATTCGGCGAAAGAACTCTCTTTGCGCCTTTTTCAACCGAGATTAACGAAGGTGAAAAGATAGGCCTTATAGGTGTTAACGGGGCAGGCAAAACCACCCTGTTTAAGCTGCTCACAGGTCAGCTTGAATCGGATACCGGAGGCGTCGTTCGCCAAAAGGGTTTGCGCGTTGGATATATGGAGCAGATTGTGGCCTCCTCTTCCAATCAAACGGCATACGAGGCAGCCCTGTCGGTTTTTGAACCTCTTATAAAGGCCGAGCAGCAGCTGGAGGCCTTGCAAGCTTCTCTTCAAAGCGGAGATGAAAGGGTTATCACCCTTCACCACGAGCTGCTTGAGCGCTTTGAACGAGAGGGCGGCCTTACCTACAAGGCCAGAACTCGCTCAGCGCTTATGGGGTTGGGCCTTACCGAAGAGCAGCTTAGTTTGCCCCTGCATTCCCTCAGCGGCGGCCAGCTGTCAAAAATTTCGTTGGCTCGGCTTTTGCTTGGGGATGCACAGCTGATGCTGCTTGACGAGCCAACCAACCACCTTGATATTCCGTCGGTTGAGTGGCTTGAGGGCTTTTTGCGCTCCTGTCGGGCGGCGGCAATAATTATCTCTCACGACCGTTACTTTCTTGATGCGGTCACTACTCGCACCTTAGAAATTGAGAATGGTCGGGTAGCTGATTTTAAGGGCTCCTACACCCCCTACATACAATTCAAAGAAGAGCAACGGGAGATTATGCGCCGCCACTACGAAAATACCATGGCCGAGATTCAACGTCTTGAGGCGGTGGTCAAGCAGCAGCATCAATGGAACCGCGAAAAAAATATACGAACGGCTGACTCTAAACAAAAAGAGATTGACCGCCTTTACGCAACCCTCGAAAAGCCCGAAAGTCAGGTTGAGGGTATTCGCTTCACCTTTAAGCCCAAGGCCTTGGGCAGCAACGATACCGTAATTGTGCATGGCATATCCAAGCGATATACCGACACCCCTCTTTACAAAGATGTAAGCTTCACCATACGCAAGGGTGAGCGGGTGTTTTTGCTGGGGGCCAACGGTTGCGGCAAAACCACTCTGCTCAAGCAGCTTATGCGAGAGGGGGACGGAGTGCGATTCGGCACCTCCGTTTCGGTCAGCTATTTTGACCAGACTCAAAGTGATTTAACCGATTCTAACACTGCCCTTGAAGAGATACAAAACCGTTTTCCCACAATGACCGAAAGTCAGCTGCGAGGAGCTTTGGCCGCCTTTATGTTTAAGGGTGACGATGTTTTCAAACGGGTGGGTAGCTTGTCGGGCGGTGAGCGAGCCAGGTTGGCCATACTTAAAATAATGCTGTCGGGCAGCAACTTTTTGCTTCTTGACGAGCCCACCAACCATCTGGATGTTTATTCCCGTCAGGCGTTGGAGTCGGCTTTGGCCGCGTACGGCGGCACTATGCTGATTGTCTCTCATGACCGCCGATTTATTGACGCGCTGGCCGACCGCATTTTTGTGATGGAAAAGGAAGGAATTACCGTCTATGACGGCAACTATTCCTACTATGCTCAAAAACGAGAGCAAAGCTCCGCTGCCGCGACTCCCGTAAAGGTAAAGGCGCCTATGGGTGCAGGTGGGCAGGCATATAAAGAGAAAAAACGCATTCAAAGCGAGCTCAGGCGACTGCGCACCGCCGTCAGCCAGGCCGAGCAAGAGATTGAAGAGGCCGAAAAAGAGCTTGAGGGGCTGAATGAGCAGCTCAGCGATCCGCAGACGGCGACCGATTATCAGCTTACAATGGAGCTTACACAGCGCTGTCAAGAGACAGAGGAGCGGCTTAATGCCGCCATCGACAGGTGGGAGGAACTTTCCACCAAGCTTGAGGAGTATTTGTCTCAAACCGAAGAGTAAGGAGTTTTTTGTGGTGAAAAAAGGATTAATTGCCATAATAATATCCCTTGTGCTGTGCACCCTCACCGCCTGCCAAAGCAGCAGCGTCACGGCTCAGGGCTTTGCAATGGACACCACCCTTTCGGTCACCCTTTACGGCCAATCGGAGCCGGCGCAAAAGGTTATTAAAGAGATAGAAAGCTTAGAGGGCGTAATCTCATGGAGCAAGCCCGACTCTGCTCTCGCCAAGCTCAACGAAACGGGCAAAACCGATAACCTTTACATATGTGAAATCGCCGGCAAGGTGGCCCCTATTGCCGACTACACCCAAAACAGATACAATCTGCTTATGCGCCCTCTGTGCCGCCTGTGGGATATAAACGGTGACCGCTCCGTTCCGCCCACAGAGCAAGAGGTTAAGGCCGCTCTTAACAGCAGCAAGGGTGAGATAATTTTGAATGATTCAAGCTTATCCATCACGGGCAGCAAAATGGATTTGGGCTCGGTGGGCAAGGGCTACGCCTGCGACCGCGGTGCGGCCTTGCTTGCGGCCTACGACACCTGCGGCATAATTACCGTGGGGGGAAGCATTGCCTTGTGTGGCACCAAGCCCTCGGGGGATAAATGGAAGGTGTCGGTGGCAAGCCCCGAGGATATTAACAAATCGGTGGGCACGCTCAGTCTTGAGGGAGGCAATTTTATCTCTACCTCGGGGGATTCCCAGCGTTATTTTGAATATGAAGGCAACCGCTATCATCATATAATAGACGGCAAGACGGGCTACCCCTCAAAAAGCGATTTAAAAGCTGTTACGGTGGTTTGCAATTCGGGGCTGCTCAGTGACGCCCTTTCAACCGCCTGCTTCATAGTGGGCTATGAAAAATCCCTTCCCTTGCTTGAGCAATACAACGCCCAAGCAGTGTTTATTAAAACCGACGGCAAGATAGTTACTACCTCCGGCCTTGAAGGAGTGTTTAAAGCAACAAAATGAAGCGCAGATTGATAACTCTTGCCGATGTGCTTATTGCCATAGCCACGGCGGCAATATGTGCGGCGGTGATGCTTGCGATTGCTCCAAAGGGGCAGGGCAAAAACGCCGTTATATATTATAAGGGTGATTACTACACCTCCTTGCCTCTCAGTGAAGATGCCGACGTAACCGTAAAGGGCGTTACCCTTTCGGTCAGGTCAGGCAAGGCCTATGTGACCGATTCCACTTGCCCCGACAAGGTGTGTATGCAGAGCAAGCTGCATAAATCGGGGGATATAACCGTATGTATGCCTAATGCTGTTACCGTCATAATTGATGGTGAAAGCGACCGCGACGGCATCACTTATTAGGAGCGTGAATATGAAAAAAGCATCACGCAAGGTGGCTATAATGGGAGTATACTCCGCCCTGGCGGTAGCCATATCGGCGGCGGAGGGGATGCTTCCGCCCCTGCCCTTTATGCCACCGGGGGCAAAAATCGGCCTTTCTAACATAATTGTTATGTTTATCGCCTGCGAGGCGAGCTACCCCGCCGCCCTTGGAATTGTGATTTTTAAGAGCATCTTTGCCTTAATCACCCGAGGCGCAACAGCGGCCTTGATGACCCTTGCAGGGGGACTTTTGTCAGCAACCGCCGTTTGGCTTTGCTCAAAAAGCCAACGGGTCGGCAGTGTTGGCCTGGGCATAGTGGGTGCCACCGCCCACAACATAGGCCAGTTTTTTGTAAGCATGGCAATAATAGGGGGCGCGGCGGCAGTTTATCTGCCTGCTATGACCCTTTTTGGTATAGTAACGGGTGCCCTGACGGGTCTGGTGCTCTACCTTATAATTCCAACAATGAAAAAGATTTTTTACGGAGGAGAAAAAGATGGCGTCAAAAATCGGTGAAATTTTAAAGCCCGTTAAGCTGATACGCGGCGGACAAAGGGTTGCCCATTTTAAATACACCGCCGAAGCAGAGTCGGTTGTAATGCCACCCCCCGAAAGGGTAACCATCCCCGTCTCAATGCACATTGGCGCACCCTGCGAAATAATTGTGCAAACGGGTGACGAGGTAAAGGTGGGCCAGCTGATTGCAGATTCCAAAAGTCCGGTTTCGGCACCCATTCACAGCAGTGTTTCGGGTAGGGTTGAAGCTATTGCCGACGTAACCCTGTCAAACGGAGCAAAGGTGCCTGCCGTTACAATAGTTTCAGATTCTCTTATGACGGTCAGCGAAGGGGTAACAACTCCTTCAAGAGCCACCCACGAAGAGTTTATCACATCGGTCAGAGCCAGCGGCCTTGTCGGCCTGGGCGGTGCAGGTTTTCCTGCATCAATCAAGCTTAATCCTGCGGGCAAAGAGATTGACACCGTTGTAATAAACGCCGCCGAGTGCGAGCCCTACATCACTGCCGACTATCGCGAGTGTATCGAGTGTGCCGATTCAATTATGGACGGTGTTTACATACTCAGGGATATGCTCAAGGTTAAAAATATCATAATCTGCGTTGAGGATAACAAGCCCAAGGCCATAAAAGAGCTGGCGCAAATAGCCGCTGCTGATGACCGCGTGGGTGATATAGTTAAGCTGATGCGCCTTCCCTCATACTACCCCCAGGGCGCCGAAAAGGTGATCGTTTATTCGGCAACAGGCCGAAAGGTGCCTGCAGGCGGCTTGCCTGCCGATGTAGGATGCATTGTTATGAACATCACCTCCGTTTCTTTCCTGGGCAAGTATTTTAAGAGCGGAATGCCCCTTATCACCAAGCGGGTGACCGTTGCCGGCAACGGTGTAAAAAATCCGCAAAACGTGATAGTGCCCATCGGCACATCTGTCAAGGATGTTATTGATTTCTGTGGCGGCAGAGTAGAGGAGGATACAAAAATCCTTATGGGCGGCCCCATGATGGGCATTGCTATGACAAAGGACGACACCCCTGTGCTTAAGCAGACCAACGCCATAATTGTTATGACGGGCAAAGAGTCCCACCTGCCCGAAGCTACTGCCTGCATCCGATGCGGACGATGTGTAGACACCTGCCCTATGGGGCTGATGCCTTTGAGCATTGAACAGGCCGTTGCCGCCGATGATGTTGAGCGCATCAAGGCCCTGGGAATTATGAACTGTATGGAGTGCGGCTGTTGCTCCTACGGTTGTCCTGCCAAACGCCCGCTTGTTCAGTCGATGAGAATAGCAAAACAAAAGGTAAGGGGGAGCAAATAAATGGAAAAGCTGATTGTTTCAAGCTCGCCTCATTTCAGAAGCGGAATTTCCACAAAAAAAATAATGCTCGACGTTATAATCGCTTTGTTGCCTGCTTGCATTGCAGCCACCGTTATTTTTGGCCCTATCTGTCTTGCGATAATGGCCCTTAGCATAACCTCTGCGGTGCTGACCGAGTTTGTATGCCGCAAGGTGCTTAAGCGCCCTCAGACAATAGGTGATTTGTCGGCGGTGGTTACCGGTCTTATATTGGCCCTTAATATGCCTGCCACAACCTCTTCGCTGTGGATGGCACCTTTGGCAAGCGCCATTGCAATTGCCGTTGTTAAGCAGTGCTTTGGCGGACTGGGTCAAAACTTCGTAAACCCTGCTATGACCGGGCGAATAGTTGTAATGATGAGCTTTACAACCCAGATGTCTGCGTGGCCTTCACCCTTGCAGTGGCTGGGCAATGCAGATGCAGCTACTCATCCCACACCCTTGGCCTTGACAGAAGGCAGCGCCGAGGTTCAAGCCAATCTTGTTGATATGTTTTTGGGCTTGAGAGGCGGCTCGTTGGGTGAAACCTGTTCCATAGCGCTGATTCTGGGCGGCCTTTATCTTTGCCTGCGCAGGGTTATCAAGCCCATCATTCCCGTAACCTTCTGTGCCACCACGGCAATTTGCTGTTGGCTTTTCAGCGGCTTTGAAACGGGCATAGCGATGTCTTTGCTTTCGGGCGGTTTGCTTTTGGGCGCCATATTTATGGCTACCGATTATGTCACCGCTCCCGTCACCAATTTGGGCAAATTCATATTTGCCTTGGGATGCGGCCTTATTACAGCGGTTATACGCGTTTTCGGTGTTTTGCCCGAGGGTGTATCCTTCGCCATTATACTTATGAATATTCTCACTCCTCATATCGACCGCCTTGTGACAAGCAAGCCCTTTGGTGCTGTCAAGGCAAAAAAGGAGGGTTAATATGAAAGAAATATTAAAACCGGTTGCCGTTTTGGTTGCGATTTGTCTTGTAATTACCGCCGCCTTGGTAGGAGTAAACGCTCTTACAAAAGAACCTATTGCCGCCGCCGAGGCGGCTGCCGAAAAAGCTGCAATGGCTGAGCTTATTCCCGATGCCGAGTTTGAATCGGCACACGGAGACGGCTTTAAGTGCGAGCGTGACTATACCGCCGTAAAGGATGGCAAAGAGGTGGGCTATGTGTTTACCTCCACAGCCATTGGCTATGGCGGCAAAATCAAGGTTATGACTGCCCTGGATAACGAGGGAACCGTAATTGGAATTAAGGTGCTCAGCTGTGATGACGAAACTCCCGGCTTGGGACAAAACGTTAAAAAGTCAGATTTCACCGACCGATTTAAGGGCGCTCAAGGGGATGCGCAGATAGATGCCGTTGACGGCGTAACCAGTGCAACCTTTTCATCAAAAGCGGTAAAAAAAGCCGTAAAAATGGCAATTTATGACTATAATCGAATAGTAGCTGCAAAAGGAGGTGGGCAAAAATGAAGGGCTTTGAAATAGTTAAAAAGGGAATAATCAAAGAAAATCCCGTTCTTCGTTTGGTGCTTGGCACCTGTCCCACTCTTGCGGTCACCACCGCCGCCCTTAACGGATTGGGAATGGGCGCAGCCGCAACCTTCGTTTTGCTTGGCTCAAACATCACCATATCTCTTTTGCGTAAGGTGATACCCGACAAGGTTAGAATTCCTGCCTACATCACTATTATTGCCGGCTTTGTAACCATTGTGCAAATGCTGTGCAAGGCATTTTTGCCTGCCATAAACGATGCCTTGGGCATCTTTTTGCCTCTGATTGTTGTTAACTGTATAATTCTTGGCCGCGCCGAAATGTTTGCACGCAAAAACAATGTGGTGGCCTCTGCACTTGACGCCATAGGTATGGGTATCGGCTTCACCGTTGCTCTTCTTACTATGGGTATGATACGCGAGCTGTTGGGCGCAGGCACCCTTTTTGGAGTGCAGGTTTACCCCGATTTTATGCCCGTGATGAGCTTGATGATATTGCCACCCGGCGGATTTTTCGTCTTTGGCGTGCTTATTGCCTTTGCCAACAAGATTTCGGGCAAGCTCGACCGCAGATCGGCCCGAATGGAGGCCGCTAAGCTGCCCGGCTGCGGCAGCTGTGACAGCTGCGGCGGTTGCACTCTTTGCGACGGTAAGGAGGATGCACAATGAAAACCTTTATGATAATTTTTCTGTCGGGCATCCTTACCGACAACTTCATCCTTTCAAAGTTTTTGGGAATCTGCCCCTTCCTGGGCGTATCCAAAAAGGTCAACACTGCGGCATCAATGAGCATTGCGGTAACGCTTGTAATGGTTATTGCAACTGCCGTTACCTGGCCCGTTTATTATTATTTGCTGGTACCCAACAAGATTGAGTATTTGCAAACCATCGTCTTTATTCTTATAATTGCTGCCCTTGTTCAGCTTCTTGAAATGCTTATTAAGCGTTTTATCCCGCCCCTTTACAGTGCATTGGGCATATATTTGCCCCTTATCACCACCAACTGTGCGGTGTTGGGTGTAACCACCCTCAACCTGAGCTATGAAAAGGTTGTTTCCGAAAGCGTTATTGTGGGCGGCGCACAGGGTCTGGGCTTTGCCGAATCCCTTGTAAACGCCCTTGGCGCAGGTGTCGGATTTTTGGTTGCAATGGTTATTTTTGCCGGTGTTCGCGGCCGACTTGAATCCTGCGATATCCCCAAATCCTTGAGGGGATTACCCATCACGCTTATAGCAGCATCCATTGTCGCCCTTTCTTTTTTGGGATTCGGCGGCGTGGTCAACAGCATATTCGGGTAGGAGGATGTAGATTATGGAAATACTGATGCCTATTATAATAGTTGTTGCCATCGGCTTGATTGCGGGTCTTATTCTTGCTCTTGTGGGCAAGTTCTTCGGCGTCAACGGTGACCCTCGTGTTGAAACTGTTCGTGATGCTTTGCCTGGCGCCAACTGCGGCGGATGCGGCTTTAGCGGCTGTGATGGATTTGCCGAGGCGGTAGTCAATGACGGCGTTGCCATTATCCAATGTGTGGCGGCCAATGCTGATACGGTTAAAGAAATAGCAGACATTATGGGCGTGGAAGCAGGCCCCGTGCGCAAGCGCGTAGCGGTTGTGCGTTGCGGCGGTGTTGACTCAAAGGCCCAAACCAAATTTAAATATGACGGCTTAAAAACCTGCCGTGCCGCTGCAACGCTCGGCGGCGGCTATACCGGCTGCAGCTTCGGATGCCTCGGCTTTGGTGACTGCGTAAATGTGTGCGATAACGATGCCATAGCCATAGTAGACGGCATCGCCAAGGTAGACAGAGCTCTTTGCATCGGCTGTATGAAGTGCGGCAAGGTCTGCCCTCGCTCTATTTTGGCTCTTGGCTATGCAGATGCTCCCATTGTTACCTGCCTTAACACACAAAAGGGCGCCGAGACCCGAAAGGTCTGCTCGGCCGGCTGTATCGGTTGTATGAAGTGCGTCAAAAACTGCGAGACGGGTGCCATTAAGGTTGAAAATTTTGTTGCCTATATTGACGGCGATAAATGCATATCTTGCGGCAAGTGCCTTTCAGGTTGCCCCGTGGGCGCCATCCAACTGGCATAAAAAGCAAAAGCATAGCGGATTGCTCCGCTATGCTTTTCTTCTTGTTGAAAAGAAGGGGAAAATGTGGTATAATTTTTGCAAATCAGCAAAACGGAGTGTAATCAATGTTGAAGATTTTTGTAACGGGCGATAATCACATCGGCCTTAAATATCTCAGCCATGAAAAAGCGTCTCTTCTTGCCGCAAGCAGGTTAGAGGCCTTTTCGGGTATGGTTGACCGCGCCAACGAGGAAGAGTGCGGGCTGTTTGCCATAACGGGTGACCTTTTTGAAAACACCCACAGCATAACCAAGCGCGACATCAAGACTCTTTTGGATATCCTTTCGGGCTTTAAGGGAACGGTTGCCATTTTGCCCGGCAACCACGACTATTATGACGGCGAGGTTAAGCTGTGGCAATATTTTAAAGATGTGGCTTCAGACTACGATAACGTTGTGCTGCTCAGCCAATATCGCCCTTATGAGCTGGCGGTGAATGGCGAAAGGGTCATTCTTTACCCTGCTCTTTGCACCTCTCTTCACTCTCAGCCGGGGCAAAACAACCTGGGCTGGATTAAAGCCGAGCAAATGGATGACACCTCTTGCTATCACGTCGGCATTGCCCACGGTGCGGTGGAGGGCGAAACCATCGAAAACGAGGGCACCTACTTTTTGATGACTCGAGATGAGCTTGAAGCCATCCCTGTGGACCTGTGGCTTATCGGTCACACCCACGTGCCTTTTCCCCGCAATCTTACCGAAAGCTACAGTGAGAGTGAGCGTATATTCAACGCCGGCACCCACGTGCAAACCGATGTAAACTGCAACACCGAGGGCGGTTGCTTTATAATTGAGCTTGACAGCAACAAAAAGGTCAGGGCAAAGCGGGTGCCAACGGGCAATCTGCGCTTTTACCGCCTGCAAATTGCCCTCACCGCAGGCCGAATGGCCCACCTTCTTTCGGCTGCGCTGTCATCCATTGACAGCAACAGCGTGGTGGATTTGGTGCTGACCGGTGCCGTCACCGCCGAGGAGTATGACAACCGCGTTCAAATAATTGATGCCGCCCTGGCTCCTTTTATTGAGGGCAGCTATAACGATTACGCCGTGAGCAAGCTTATTTCAAAAGAGTTTATCGACAAAGAGTTTGCTGAAACCTCTTTTTCGGCCGCTTTGCTTACCGCCCTTTTGGATGAGCCCAAGGAGGCCCAGCTGGCATACGAGCTTTTAAAGAAAATTAAGGAGGGCAAGTGATATGAAAATCACCAATGTATCCTGCACCCAGTTTGCAGGGGTGCGTGACCGCAGTGTTGCCCTCACCGAAGGAATAAATGTCATTTTCGGCAAAAATGAAAGTGGTAAATCCACCCTGGCACACCTTATCGGTCGCACCTTTTTTCAAAAGGCCCAGCTTGACCGCCGTTCTGATAAAAGCTTTTTCGACCTCTATTTTCCTGCCGCCGTTAAGGGTGGCTTTGCAGGCGACTTTGCCGACGGAAAAATCACCTTTGAAACCGAAAAGGGCAGCTTTACTCTTACAAAAGAGTGGGGCGCAGAGCCGAGATGTGTTTTGTCCACTCCCCAAGGGGTGATAAGAGACCCCGACACCGTTAACGCTATAATAAAAGAGGCCCTGCTTTACGGCGAGGGCGTTTATAATGATATGCTTTTTTCGGCTCAGCGCAATGCCGATGCCGCGCTGCAAAGCTTGTTAGATGCCACCAGGCGCACTGACGCCAAGCAAGAGCTGGTTGATGCCGTATCACGCACCTTTGCACAAAGTGACGGCATATCGATGGATAAAATTGAAGAGGCCATTGCCGCCAAGGTTGAAGAAATTGCAGGCAAGCACTGGGATTTGGATCGAGGCGTGCCAATGCGCAAGGCAGGCCGTTGGTCCAATGGGCTGGGCGAAATTCTCAAGGCCTATTATGCCCTTGAGGATGCCAACGAAGTGCTGGCCGAAATTGCCCGCTTGGAGCAGGATGCACGGCGCACCTCTGCCGATTACGCCGATGCTGACGAGGCCGCCCTTATTGCAGAGAAGGAGTACTCGCGCTTTGCCGCCTTTGCAAGCCAGCTTACTCTGCAAAGCGAGCGCAAAAAGGCCATTGCTCGCATTACCGACGAGCTGAATAAATGCAAGGATGCATTGACCCGTTGGCCCCAGCTTGCAGCCGAGCTTGATAAAGCAAAGGGGCTGTACAGCGAAATAAAGAACCTTCAGCTGCTTGAAACCTACCAAAACGCAAAAAAGGTTATTGATTGGATGGCCGACTACGACCGCCGAATTGAGGGACATCCCATTCCCTCTGCTCAAGAGGTCAGTGAGGTGAGACGCGCTCTGCGTGAGATTGACCTTTGCCAAAGCCGTCTCAGCGGAATGAACGTCACCGCTATTGTTAAAATGCTTGGCGACCACACCGCCAAAATCACCTCTCTCGGCACAGGCGACCCCGTCGTTATGGAAAACGGCAAGGCAAATTTAAGCGAGGCGGTTAAAATTTCCGTCGACGGAGTGATGGATTTACAGCTTACCCCTGCCGATATAGATGTTAATCAAATCAAAGAAAAGCTTGCACAGCTTAAACAAAGGGTGGCTCAAATTTTCGCCCGATATGCCGTCGACTCCATTGAAGGGTTGGAGGAATATGTCGCCAAAATGACCGAGGCCGCCAACAAGCGTGAGCGTGCGGCTGACCGACTTGAATCGGTTTTGGGTGATACTCCGTTTGAGCAGTTGGCGGCTCGCGCAGAGCTGATTCCTTTGCCTTTGAGGGACAAAGATACCGTCTGCCAAGAGGCAGAGGCCCTTTGCGGCCGAGAAGAAATCGCCCTTTTTATAACCGCAAAAGAGACCACAATCAAGACCCTGCAAGACCAATACGGCACATTGCAGCAGCTGAATGACAAGGTGGAACAGCTGGAGGGCGAATTGCAAAAAGCAAAAGCGTCTTTGTCGGCGGCCGAGGATATTCCTTATGAGTACAGCGCCATAGCTGACCCTGAAGAGCACCTTAAAGCACTGCAAGAGACGCTTAAATATAAGCGAGGTCTGAGAGAAGCGGCTTTGACGGCTAAAACTGCCGCAACGGGCCGCCTTGAGGGGTACAGAGAAACCCTTTCGGGTGACCCTATCGAGGATGCTGAGCGGGCTCAAAACCGTTTTGACGAACAAAAAAATCTGTTGGAGCATTGGCTGCATATAGCAGAGGTTTTCAACAGCCAAAAAGAAATGTTTGACAACAATCCCTTGGAGGGGCTCGCCGCCCGTTTCACCCATTATCTCGGCAAAATTTCCCAGGGCAGAGTGACCTCTCAATTCCCCGACGCTGACCGATTGAGCATCAGTCTTTTCAGTAATGACCGCGCGGTTGATTACGGCAAGCTGTCAGAGGGCACCAAAGAAACCGTCTATTTGGCCTTCCGCCTGGCGGTGCTTGACCATCTTTTCCCCAATGGTGGCGGAGTGATAATTTTTGACGATCCCTTTACCGATATGGATGCCGACCGCACCGCTCAAGGGTGCGAGCTTATTAAGCAGTGCGCTCAAAAGCATCAGATTATCTTTATGACCTGCAAAGAAGAGTATATAGAGCTGCTCGGAGACAATAATTTAATAAGATTTTAATAAAACACCCCGTGAGTTAATCCTCACGGGGTGTTGTTTTATAAGCTTTCGGTTATTTCTTTAAGATATGCTTTAAAGGCATCGCCGATTTCGGGGTGTTTAAGTGCCACCTCAATCTGCGCCTTCATAATGCCCAGCTTGTTGCCCATATCATAGCGTGTGCCTATATAATCCACCGCCATCATACCCTTGTGGCGAGAAAGCTGAGCCATGGCGTCGGTCAGCTGAATTTCGCCGCCTGTGCCGGGAGGAGTGCTCTCTAAAATATCAAAAATTTCAGGGGGCAAAACGCATCGACCAAGTATTGACCAGTTAGACATAATTTTGTCGGGAGTGGGCTTTTCAATCATATCTGACACCGTCATAACTCTGTCGTTAATCGGGCCCACTTTAAGAGAGCAGTATTTTGAAACGTCGGCTTCGGGCACCTGCTTTACGCCCACGGTGCCTTTGCCGTATTGCTCATACACCTTGCAAAGCTGACCCGTAACAGGCAGGTCGGATATAATTACGTCATCACCGTAAAGCACGGCAAAGGGCTCATCGCCCACAAAGGGACGGGCAGCCAATACGGCGTGTCCCAGCCCCTTGGGTTGATGCTGACGTATAAAATGTATGTTGGCAAGACAGGCGAGGGAGGCCACGCGGTCGGCCTCTTCATTGCGGCCTTTTTTGCGCAACAAATCCTCTAATTCGTAAGAGTGGTCAAAATGGTCTTCAATCAGACCCTTTCCGCGGTTGGTAATGATAAGAATATCGGTTATGCCGGATGCAACCGCCTCTTCAACAATATACTGAATTGCGGGCTTGTCTACTATGGGCAGCATTTCTTTGGGCATAGATTTTGAGGCAGGCAGCACTCTTGTGCCCAGCCCTGCCGCAGGAATTACGGCCTTTGTTACCTTCATAAAAAAGCTCCTTCTTAAGGTGTTTGTGCAAAAAGCGAAGCGTATAATCTGCACCGATTAAGATATAAAATAGTTAAGAATAAGGTTTGAAAGCAAATTCATACCATACATTATGGCGGCGGCGCTAAAAATGTTGCAGCCGCCTGCTGAGGCGATGGCCGAGGCCTTGTCAGTAATGCGCTCGTCGGCCTTGATTTGAGAAATGCGCTTTGAAACCCGTGAGCGATAAAGATGGTTGCCGTATCGTGCAACAATAAGATGAACGCCCACCGTAATTCCAATGCCCACTAAATAAAGCGCCCAGGCGAAAAGGGGAATGGACTGAGCCATATCAAATATCTGCTCGGTGGCTTGGGGAGTTTGCCTTAGCAAATCGTTAACAGTAAGATTGTTGGCCGACATATAATTGTAAAAGGATACGCTCCAAGGGGCCTGCAAAAGAGTGGCCAAAACCGAAAAGAGTACCACCACAAAGCCCTCGCGGTAGCATTTGCGGAAGAACAGCCACACATAGGTCAGCAAAAATGCAGCCCAGTTCCAACCCGTTTTGCGGTTGCGGTCGCGAAGGGCAACAAAAACGGGTATGTAGTGGTTGGTGTTAACCCTTACAAAGCTGGCGACCTCACTTACGGGGTGGCCGTCAAGCTCAGAGGAGGGGTCTACGCCGCCATAAGGATCAAAGCCGGGGATGGTTGCGGCATATCGATTGGCATTAAAGGGGTCACGTTGCTCGCCCGGCTTAACAAAGCCGGCTCCGCAATAGGGGCAAAAAAGGGTGTCACTGGTGGAGCGCTTGCCGCACTTTTCGCAAACGTGGCCGTCACGGTCAAGGGGAACGCCCTGAGGACGCGGCTCTTGCTCAGATTGCTGTTGCGGTTCTTGATAGTCTTGCTCGGTCTGTTGACCGTGCATGGCTTTGTTTGCACATTCCCCAAGCTTATTATAGCACTCTCTGTGATGGGGCGCGCCGCATTCAGGACAATATACAACGTCATCCTCTTCAAAGAGGATGGCGTGACAATAGGCACATTGTTGTTCTTGCTGTGTCAAAGCATACACCTCGTTTCTTATAATGATTGTTGTTTGTCGAAACGCTTGAAAGCGCTTCGACAAGCCACTTTTTAAGCGGATATAGCAAAATTAAATTCTATGATTTAATTTTGCACAACATTCATTGCAATGGATATGGACAAATTTTCAAAGAAAATTTGCCGCAAAATCAAAGATTTTG
>JAZRNV010000138.1:0-14834 GCA_045648425.1 Acutalibacteraceae bacterium
GTGGTGATGGTGGTGGTGTGCCTCCTCTTCAAGATGATGAAGCTCCTCCTCAAGGGTATGCTTATCCTCCATCGCTGATAAAATCACCGAGCCGTCAAGCTGACCCCACGGTGTAGTAACAACGGTTGCGGTAGCATTGTGCTGACGCAAAAGCTCAACAGCGGCAGCCAGTTTGCTCTCA
Organism: Acutalibacteraceae bacterium; assembly: GCA_045648425.1. Taxonomy (GTDB): domain Bacteria; phylum Bacillota; class Clostridia; order Oscillospirales; family Acutalibacteraceae; genus RGIG2206. The sequence continues at coordinate 182 of JAZRNV010000138.1, forward strand.
TCCATACCGTCGGTGTGGCTGAGAATAATAGTGCCTGCGTGCTCAACCTGATTGTTGAAAAACTCACCGAAGTTTTTCATATACATACGGCATTTGCCTGCATCAACAACGGTAGTAAAGGAGTTAAGAGAGACATCCTCTCTGTCAAGACCGCTCACAGCGCGGATAACATCACTCAGCTTGCCTACGCCCGAGGGCTCAATTATAACGCGGTCGGGAGCATACTCATCCAGCACCTTGCCAAGGGCCTCGGCAAAGTCACCCACAAGAGAGCAGCAGATGCATCCCGAATTCATTTCGGTTACTTCAATGCCGGCATCCTGCATAAAGCCGCCGTCGATACCGATTTCACCGAATTCGTTTTCGATAAGCACCAGCTTTTCGCCTGCGTAGGCCTCTTTAATCAGTTTTTTGATGAGGGTGGTTTTTCCTGCCCCCAAAAAGCCCGAAAATATATCAATTTTAGTCATTGCTGTCACCCTTCTTCTCAACAAGCGAAATTGCCAAATCCTCAAGCTGCTTGGCATCTACTCGAGCAGGAGCTCCGCTCATCAATTCGCTGGAATTGGCTACCTTGGGGAAGGCGATTACATCGCGGATGGAGTCAAGGCCCAGCATAAGCATAACCAAACGGTCGAGGCCGTAGGCCATACCGCCGTGAGGAGGTGCGCCGTAACGGAAGGCGTCGGTAAGGAAGCCAAAACGCTCGGCAATTTCATCCTCGGTGAAGCCCAGGGCCTTAAACATACGCTCCTGAACGGCAGGATCGTTGATTCGAATTGAGCCGCCGCCCACCTCGCATCCGTTAAGCACCATATCGTAGGCCTTGGCGGTAACGGAAGCAGGGTCGCTTTCCAGCATATCAAGACACTCATCCTTGGGAGCGGTGAAGGGATGGTGCTTGGCAACAAAGCGGTCTTCCTCTTCGCTATACTCAAACTGGGGGAAGTCGGTAACCCAAAGGAAGTTAAACTTGCTTTTATCAATAAGCTCAAGGCGCTCTGCAATCTCGCAACGAAGGGCGCCCAAAGAACTAAACACAACGTCATTTTTACCGTCGGCTACTACAAGCAGCACATCGTTTTGCTGCAAATCAACGGCGGTATGGATGGCGTTAACCTCATCCTCGGTAAGGAATTTCTCAAAGCTGGAGGCAATGCCCTCGGCGGTGTAGCGGGTGAAGGCCAAGCCCTTTGCGCCGTAATCCTTAACAAAATCGGTCAGCTTGTCGATTACCTTGCGGGTCAGCTTATCGGCAGAATCGGGCACCTTGATGGCACGCACGCTGCCTCCGGCAGCCAAAGCGCCGCCAAACACCTTAAACTCGCACTTTGCCAAAATGCCGGAAAGGTCAACGAGTTCAAGACCAAAACGGGTGTCGGGCTTGTCAGAGCCAAAGCGGCTCATTGCCTCGCTGTAAGGCATACGGATAAATGGAGTGGGGATGTCTACGTTCAAAATCTCTTTGAAAACATATTTCATAAAGCCCTCGTTAACAGAGGTGACGTCATCAATGTCAACAAAGCTCATCTCAAGGTCAATCTGGGTGAATTCCGGCTGACGGTCAGCACGCAAATCTTCATCGCGGAAGCAACGGGCAATTTGCATATAGCGGTCAAAGCCCGAGAGCATAAGCAGCTGCTTGTAAAGCTGGGGTGACTGAGGCAGGGCGAAAAAGCTGCCCTGCTTTACGCGAGAGGGCACAAGATAATCACGGGCGCCCTCGGGGGTGGATTTAATAAGAATAGGAGTTTCAATCTCTAAAAATCCGTTTTTATCGTAATAATCACGGGCGCACTTAACAATTTTGTGGCGGGTGATTATGTTGCGCTGCATATCGGCACGGCGCAAATCGAGATAACGGTACTGAAGGCGCAGCTCTTCACGAACGGAAGAATCCTCCAATATCTCAAAGGGAGTGGTCTCGGCAACGGCAAGCACGCGAAGCTCGGTAACAAAAACCTCCACCTCACCGGTAGGGATGTCTTTGTTTATGCTTTCGCGACGGCGCACATCGCCCTTGGCCATAACAACATACTCACTTCTCAGCTGAAAGGCCTTTTCAAAAATCTCTCTGTCGGTGTTATCATCAAAAGCCAGCTGAGCTATACCGCTGCGGTCACGCAAATCGCAAAAAATAAGCTGACCCAGATCGCGCTGGCGCTGAATCCATCCGCAAAGGGTTACGGTGGTGCCGATGTGGTCGGGGCGAAGCTCACCGCAATAGATGGTGCGGCGCATATTGCCCATTTTTTCAACTTTAAGTGCCATAATTATTCGTCTCCTTTTACGCCTGCGCCCAGTTTTTGCGCGGCTGCATTTATCTGTTCAAGGGCGGCATCTATCATTCCGTCATAGACGGTGCTTATAAGTCCGTCGGGCAGGTCAATCTCTGTCTCGGTGCCGTCATCCATCTTTTTAAGTCGGGCCTTGCCCTTGTCGATTTCGTCATCGCCAAGCACCAAGGTATAAATTGCGCCGATTTTGTTGGCAAATTTCATCTGTGCCTTAAGTCCTCTGCCCACAAGGTCGGTTTCAGCCGAAAAGCCCTCGGCTCTTAATAAGCCGCAAAGCTTGAAAGCCATTGCCGATGCACGCTCTCCCATAGGGGCGATGTAGACACAGCATTGGCGCGCAGGGGGGAATGGGCAGCCCTGTGCCTCCATAACCATCATAAGGCGCTCAAGGCCGATGGCAAAGCCCAGAGCAGGAGTGTGCTGACCGCCCACCTGCTCAATAAGACCGTCGTAGCGTCCACCGCCACAAAGGGTAGATTGAGCGCCCAAATCGGTAGAAATAAACTCAAAAACAGTGCGGGTGTAATAGTCAAGGCCGCGCACGATAGTGGGGTTGACGGTATATGCTATGCCCAGCTCGGTAAGATATGCCTTTACCTTTTCAAAATGGTCGCGGCAATCATCGCAAATATAATCAAGCACAGTGGGTGCGTCGGCGGCAATAGCCGAGCAAACGGGAGATTTGCAGTCGAGAATTCGCATGGGATTGCGGTCAAGGCGGCCGCGGCAGGTCTCGCACAAATCCTCTTGCTTTGATGCAAAATATTCCTTAAGCGCCTTGGTGTACTCGGCGCGGCAGGCAGGGCAACCGATAGAATTAATCTCTAACCGCAGATTTTTTATGCCAAGCGCCTCAAAGCCCTTAGCCGCAATGGATATAACCTCTGCATCGGCGGCGGGTATGCCTGCGCCAAAGCACTCTACGCCAAACTGGTGAAACTCACGCAATCGGCCTGCCTGGGGCTTTTCGTAGCGATAGCAGGATGTAACGTAGCACACCTTTTGAGGCAGGGCCTCGTTGTGCAGGCCGTGCTCTAAAAACGCTCTTACCGCACCGGCAGTACCTTCGGGGCGCAAGGATATACTGCGGCCACCGTTATCGTTAAAGGTGTACATCTCTTTTTGAACAACATCGGTGGTGTCACCAACCGAACGGTTGAACAGCTCGGTATGCTCAAAAACAGGGGTACGCAGCTCTTTAAATCCAAAAAGAGCAGCCGTATCCAGCAAGGTGCGTTCAACGTGTTGCCAGCGATAGCTGTCGGCAGGCAAAACATCCTGCGTGCCTTTGATTGCTTGTGTTAAAAGTGCCATATTTTTACCTCACTTTGAGTTATTTTCCTTTTTAAATAATAAAAGCCCCGATACAGCCCAAAAATGAACTGTATCAGGGACGGAATAGCTCCGCGGTGCCACCCTGATTGACGGCATAAAAGCCGCCCTCTTTCACCCTTGTCGCAGGATGTGTGCGGCGCCATAGGCGCAATGGCTCAAAGATGTCTTGGTCGGCACCGTACACAAAGCGCTTTCAGTCGCGTCGCTTCATCCCTGTCAGAGTCGTGTTGCCGATTACTCCTTCTTATCACAGCCCTATTGATTTATCAGTTGCTCTTCATTATCTCGCGCCAGTCAAGGTCGCCGCGCTCAAGACCGTGAATAAGCATCTCGGCGGTGGCGATGTTGGTTGCGATGGGAATGGAGTGCACATCGCAAAGGCGCAACAAATTAAGCTCGTTTATTTCGTGCTGAACAGATGACATGGGGTCACGGAAGAAAAGAACCATATCAATTTCATCACAGCTGATTCTGGATGCGATTTGCTCGTCGCCGCCCTGGGAACCGCTCATAAACGTTACAATGTCAAGACCTGTTGCTTCTGCAACCAGCTTGCCTGTGGTGCCTGTGGCGCACAGCTTGTAGCGGCTTAAAATGCCGCAATAAGCGATACAAAACTGTACCATCAATTCTTTTTTTGCATCATCAGCAATAATCGCTATATTCATTTTCTTCCCTCCCGCCTCAAAAAGAGGCCTATTTGCATTTAGATTTTTTTAAGCTTCGGCAGACGGATGTTTTTACCGCAAAGTCGGGCAGCTATTCGCCTGAAGGCACGCTTTGCCTTGCCCCGTCTTACCAGTTTACCCTTAATTGCACCCACAGTTAAGCTGCCGTCATAGGGCACAATGCCAATAAGGCGCAGAGCAGTATCATCTATCATTTTATCAATATGGGGAGCCAGGGACTGCCTCATCGCCTTGTAATCATAGCGATTGATTATCATACGTCGGGCAGTAACACCGCCGTCATCAAGCAGTTGGCAGACGCTGCGTGCGTCGCGAATGCTGACGGGGTCACTGCTGACCACAACGATGGCGGCATCGGCCGATGCAACAGCGGCCTTAAAGCCGTCGCCCACTCCTGCTGTTGAGTCAATGATTATGCGGTCGTAGCTCTTGCGCAGGCGATTGGTAAGCTCAACCAGCTCTTGCCCCACCACACCGTGCTCGGCAGGGGCAGGCAGCAAAAACAGATTAGCGTTGTCGGGTATGCTTTTTATGGCATCGCCAAGGTCACAACGGTTATTGATAACGTCGCCCGTATCAAAAACCACGTCGGCAGCAACACCCAGCATCAAATCGAGGCATCTGAGCCCTTCGTCTGCATCTATAAGTAATGTTCTCATTCCTCTTTCGGCAAAGGCATCGCCCAAGCCGCAGGCAACGGTGGATTTACCCGCACCGCCCTTTCCGGAGACGATGACATAAACTTTACAAGCAGATCTGTCCGGCATATCGGCTCCTCCTGTCAATACTACTTACTTATACTATCACAAAACCTGTGGATTGTCAAAGATTTTATGGTATCAATTTGTCGGTTGTCTGTGTTGTGTAAATATCCTCTGAATTAAAGAAGTATGCATCAAATATCTCTTTGGCAACGGGAGCCACCGATGAGCCGTGACCGCCGTTTTCAATAACAATAGACACCGAAATCTCGGGGTTGGTATAAGGAGCAAAGGCAATAAACATCGCATTGGTCTTGCCCGGAGCATCAGCAGTACCCGTTTTGCCGCCCACTCGAATGGGGTATGATTTAAAGGTGGCGGCCGCAGTACCGTCCTCGGTAACCTGAAGCATACCTGTTTTGACGGCCTCAAAGCTATCCGCCGATATTTCAACCTTGCTCAGTATTTCAATAAAGTTGTTTTTTTGCATATCGGTCATTGAATAGTTGTAAACCGATTTTATAAAGTGGGCCTTATACCTTGTGCCGCCGTTTGCAATGGTGCCCGTATACATAGACAGCTGCAACGGGGTAAAGGCGTTGTCAGACTGACCGATGGCCGCCTGAACAGTGTCACCCTGAGTCCAATAGCTGCCTATACTTTCGCGGTACTCTTTGCCTGCCAGAATGCCCGAGGATGAGGGTAGCTCTATCTGCGTAGAAACGCCCAGCCCCATCTGGCGGCAGTATTTATTGAGGTCGGTAATGCCTATTCTGTAGCCCAGCTCATAGAAAAAGAAATTACAACTCTTTGCCAGAGCGGTAGATACATTCAGCGAGCCGTGCCAGCCGAGGCAGGTGGGCTTATAATCTTCAAATCGGTTATAGGTATGGGTGCATCTTATAGTATCGTAACGGCTGATTTTATTAAGGTGCAAGCCGATAAGAGCCACCGCCGGCTTAAAGGTAGAGCCGGGGGGATATTGGCCGTTGAGAGCACGGTCAAAAAGGGGCTGACCTTGGGCTGACTCAACCGATTTATAGTCATCAAAATAGTCGGTCATACTGTATGAGGGGTAGTTGGCGATTGCCAATACCTCCCCCGTGTTAACATCGGTAACAACAACCGCACCGCTTGTGGCGGGCTTTTGACCCGGCAACAGCTTGCTGTTAACCTTGGCAATACCTTCTCGCAGGGCATTTTGTGCCACCTTTTGAAGATTGGCATCAATGGTAAGCTGAACGGTGGAGCCGGGCACTGCCTCTCGCACCAATTCGGTAGACACTACGGTGCCGTCGGCATTTTGCACCACGGTATAGCGACCGTCAACCCCCTTAAGGTACTCCTCGGCGGCAAGCTCTATGCCTGCTTTACCCACCTTGTCGGAGTAGCGATACTCGCCGGTTTCTTTATATTTTTCCCAATCGGCGGCTGACATAAGGCCTGTATAGCCCAAAATGTGAGGAGCCAATTCGGGATCGGTATATTCGCGAAAATATGCCTGCTCAATAAGCACGCCGGGCAATTCAAAATAATACTCCTGCACCGTCTGTGCAACCTTGTCGCCCACATCCTCAGCCAGCACAAAGGGGTTGACCGAAGAAAAATCATAGGTCTCCATAGCATAGCGAACGCCCATTATAAGGCGCTGCTCATCCTTGCTTTTTCCCTCAAGGGAGTAGCGCTCAACCATAGCATCAAAACAGTTTTGAGCAGTGGCATAGCGAGCAAGCCCCAAGGTGTTTCTGAGGGTGGTGATTTCAGTTTGCTCATCGTCCACAAAGGAATATGGCTCTTCCTTCTCCATAGGCAGAGCATCGGCCCACTCAAGCTCGTTGTTTTCAAGCAGCTTGGCAAGGCGCAAAATTATGGCGTTGGTTTTGCCCGACGGCAGCGTCGCATAATCAAAGACTATATTAAATCCGTCGCGGTTATACACCAACACCCTTCCGTATCGGTCGACTATCTCGCCTCTGGCGGCGGCAACGGTGAGCGTGCGGGCGGAGGCGTTGGCGCCCTGGGCCTGATAATAATCTGCATTTACCAGCTGAAGGTCGGCAAGGCGCACCGAAAAAAGGCACATTACCAACGCAAGTACCACAATAAGAGCAGTATATCGCACCCAAAAGGGCTTTTTTTGCTGATAAAAGGTCTGATACATTTTAAGCTCCAAACTTTATTCTAAAAGGTTGCTCTTTTTGGCAGGCGCCTTAAGAGAGTGTTTGCTTAACAAACTGACAAGGGGCCAGAAAAGAAAAACGTAAAGCCAGGTGTAAAGAGCGCCCGTCAAGCTGAATCGCCACAGATAAGTAAAGGCGTAGGGATAACCCCGAGCCACCACGCACACTATCCAATGAATCAAATAGTAGAGCAAGGTAAACAGTCCGCACATTACAGCCCCTGCAGGCAGACGGCTGTTAAACAAATAGGTTGAAAGCAATGAGCAGGAAAGCGCCATAAGCATCATTGTAAGAGCGTTGAAACCATCGGGAGAGGTTGAGCAAACGTCGGTCACTATGCCCAGCAAAAGCCCCGATATTATGGCCGCCGTCTCGCCCCCGAAGGCAGAGATGCACAGCATCAGCATAAAGGCAGGGATGGGGCGCACGCCGCCAACGGCAAAAAAGATTGGGGTGGAGGATTGCAAAAAATATACAACCGCCAATGAAATACCCAACAAGGTATAGTAAATGTAATTGTGTTTTCTTTTAGGTTGCATTCCTCTCACCTGCCTTTTCTTGTGCTTTGTTTATTTGTCTATAAATCCGTCAAGGTCGCTTTGACCGTTGAAGGAGGTTATTACCATAACATTGCTGCAGCCCTTGATGTCGGCAGCAGGCTTTACCGTGGCATAGACCGACAGCTCGCCGTCGGTTTGCACCACATTTTCTACCGTGCCCACAACCAACCCTGCAGGAAACACTCCGCCGCCGGAGGTAACAAGATAGTCACCCTTTGTGACGGTTGAGTAGCGGCTGAGCCCATCCATCTTGCACAGTCCCTTGGCCGCTGTTTTTACATCCCCCGTTATTACACCGCTGTCATCGGTGCGACGGTCATAGGCACCCATCTTAACCGCAGGGTCAAGGATGGTGCTGACGGTGGCGTATGAGGGGCCAACCTCGGCAACATAGCCAATTATTCCCTCGGCAGTGATAACGGGGTCGTGGACGCTGACTCCGTCAAGAGAGCCCACGTTAAGGGTGAAGGTGCCAAAGGGGTCTGCAGTGTCACGGGCGATAACTCTGCCCGAGCACATCTCAAAATCCTCGTGCTCTTCCTTAATACCCAAAAAGTCTTTGTAAAATTGGTTTTGATTAAGTGCCTCTTGCCATTCAAGCTTTTCTTCAGTCAGGTCGCTTATCTGCTCTCGCAGCTCGGCATTTTCTTTTTCAAGCTCATTATACCTGGTGAAGGTGCCGAAAAAATCACCTACACCCTCGGCAATGCTGCCAAAAAACTCCTGCACGGGAGTTACAACCGACCCTGCAAAAGCCGATTGAGGCGCAGCTAAATTGCCAATAACGCAAAAAGCAATTATTGCCGCCACCAAAACCGTTGCCACAGCAGAGGTTATTATAAATTTTTTGCTTTTAAAAAAGCGTCGCATAAAAATTCACCTCTGGGGCTTAATATCTGCGTTTTTTGTAATAGGTGTCAAAGCTCATACTGCTTTCAAGACGCTTGGCCGTTCCCTCTGCAACGCAGTCAAGAGGATTGTCGGCAACGTTAACGGGAATGCCCGTCTCTTCTGTAATAAGGGTGTCGATACCCCTAAGCAACGCACCGCCACCCGTGAGGGTGATGCCTCTGTCAATAATATCGGCAGCCAGCTCGGGAGGAGTTTTTTCAAGGGTAAGGCGAATAGCATCAATAATCTTATGCAAGGATTCGCTCATTGCATCCCTCACCTCTTCGGCAGTTACGGTAACGTTTTTGGGCAGACCGTCGATAAGGTTGCGTCCTTTTATCTCCATACTGCATTCATCCGGATAGGGATAGGCCGAGCCGATAGCTATTTTAATTTCTTCGGCGGTACGCTCACCGATAAGCAGGTTGTGTTTGCGGCGGATATAGTTGATTATGGACTCGTCAAGGTCATCTCCTGCGGTGCGCACCGACTGAGAGGTAACAATATCGCCCAAAGCAATTATAGCCACCTCGCTGGTGCCGCCACCGATATCAACAACCATACTGCCTGAGGCGTCCCCCACGGGAAGACCTGCACCCAAGGCGGCTGCCATGGGCTCTTCAATCAAATCAACCTCTGAGGCGCCTGCGTGACGGGCTGCATCATAAACGGCACGGGCCTCAACCTCGGTAACGCCCGAGGGTACGCATATTACAACCCTTGCCTTGGATACAAAGCTGCCTTTAAGGGCCTCGCGGATAAAGCGCTTAAGCATGGTAGCTGTAACCTCAAAGTTGGCGATAACGCCATCCTTAAGAGGGCGCACGGCCACAATGGAGCCGGGAGTGCGGCCAATCATCTCTTTGGCGGCGGTGCCTACCGAGCGCACCGACTTGTTGCGCACGTCAACAGCAACCACAGAGGGCTCACGCATAATTACTCCCTTACCCTTTACGCAAAGCAGGGTGTTGGCTGTTCCTAAATCAATTCCTATATCACGGCTGAACATATATCTTCATTCCTTAAAATAAATTTCGTTTTATTATTGCCTTTCGATGCCAAATTGCTTAAGCAAAAGATAAACCTCGGCAGCAGGAAGACCCATCACGTTGAAAAAGTGACCATTTATCCCTTCCACCAGTCTAGCACCCTTGCCCTGTATGCCGTAGGCGCCTGCCTTGTCCATCGGTTCATTTGTGGCGATGTAGTCGGCAATCTCTTGGTCGGTCAGCTCTCTGAACGTGACCTTGGCCTCAACCGCTTTGGTTATGCATTTATCCCCCTGCACCACCGATATGCCCGTAAACACGCTGTGAGTTTTTCCCGACAGAGTGCGAAGCATCACGGCTGCATCCTCTTGGGATTTCGGCTTGCCCAGCACCTTGCCCTCAAGGGTAACAAGGGTATCGGAGCCAAGCACCGCGCGTTGGGGATAAAGCTTTGCCACCGCCTGCGCTTTTCGGCGGGCAAGCTCGGCCACCGCAGCTTCGGCAGGCAATCCGTCAGTGTTTTCGTCGCAGCTGGCAGGTATAATCTCAAACTCATACCCCAGCATAGATAAAATCTCTGCCCTTCTTGGTGAGGCAGAAGCCAAAATCAACATCGTTATCGGCCTTTCCGCTATACACCGCGGTAATAAAGGCCGCGGGTAAAGTCCCCATCGGGAGCAACGCCCTGTGCATAGCAATCAATTATTTCTTGGCACCTTTCGGTGCTTTCATCGGTAAAATAAAGGGTTAAAAAATCAAAGTCGGTCAGCTTGTCTCTTTCAAAGCTGAGCATAAGGGGCTTTGTGTTTAAAAGCTCGCTGTAGCCCCTTTCGCACATTACGGGAAAGGTTATCCCCTTGCGGTCGGTCATACTTTTTGAGCAGGTCGAGCAGCTCTTTTTGCCCCCCATAATACAGTTGCGCGTTATCATAAGAGGCAGGCGGCCGTAGGCGATAACGCCACCCTTGCCCACCGATGCCGCCTGACGCAGCGTCAGCTCAAAAGAAAGGGTTACGCTGTTGCAGTCAAGCCATCGGGCCGAATGGCCATTATAGATATTCATACCAAAGCCCAAATCAACCTCAAGCTTTGCCTGCCGCGCAAGGGTAACTGCGGCAAGATTGTGGCAAAGAGCGTATTTGGCACCCTGCTCTTTAGCGATTTTAAGCTGTTTTTTTACATATTCTTCACCGCAGAAAAGGGCGCGGGGAATTTCTACGCCCACGTTGGGGTGAGAAGGCAAATCGCACCCTAAAGGCAGATAAACGCGGTGGGCCTTGGATATATTTTTCGGCATACCGCTTTGCCTTGACAGCCGCACAAAAATTTTCGGCTCGCCCTTTGACTCGCGACCTGCAAAGCTTTCAAGGCGGGGCTTTTTAAAGGGAACGGGCTCCCCTCTTCGCAGCAAATCCAGCTGACCGCAGCAGTCTCGCCGCAGAGCATTGACCGATGCGGCCGACAGAGTGAGGGCCTGAGAATTATCAAAGTCAAATTTATCAAGATAATAGGGCGTACCCCCCAGCTTGGAGCACATTGAATATGCCCGTTGCGCATCAAGAGGGCTCTTGATGGCAACCTCAGCTGCGTCACGGGCGGTAACAGTATGCCTTCCGTCGCTCAAGGTGAGAGCAGCCCATCCATCCTCAAGGGTCAGGCGGCCCTCAAGAGCCACCTTTTGCCGCTCGTTGCGGTAAAGCTGATGAATTTCCCCAAAGGTTGCGTCGCTTTCTGCCTTGGCATCGGCTGTGCGGCGCCCAAACATATTGGTGCCCAATCGGTCTGCATAGTATCCGTCAGTGTGACCCGAGCGGCTGAAAACCGAGCCCAAAAGCTCTTTAAGGCGAGGTGACACCTCTTGCCCATCAACAGCGGTGCGAAAGGCACTGACTGCCGCGGCAACATATTCGGGGCGCTTCATCCGCCCCTCGATTTTTAGTGAACTGACCCCATCCGACATAAGCTGAGGCAGGTGATGGAGCAGAGATAAATCTTTAAGGGATAAGGGATAACTGCCGTCGGCATACTCCATTCGGCAGGGCTGAGCGCACATGCCTCGGTTGCCACTGCGCTGACCGATGACACCGCTCATATAGCATTGACCCGAAAGGCACATACACAGAGCGCCGTGCACAAAAACCTCGGTTTCAATGCCCAGCTCAGCGGCCTTTTGAGTAATTTCGCCAATCTCTTTTGCCGACAGCTCACGAGCAAGCACGACGCGGCGGATGCCCAGCTCCTTAAGCAAGGGCAAAGCAGAGGGAGAATGCACCGACATCTGCGTAGAAGCGTGCAAACGCATTTTGGGAGCGGCCTCGGCAATAAGTCGGCAAAGACCTATATCCTGCACAATAACGGCATCTACACCTGCACGGCAGGCCTCGCCCAGTTGATCAAGGCAATCGGATATTTCGCCGTCGCTCACAAGGGTGTTAAGGGTGAGATATACCTTTACACCCCGTTGATGGCAATAGGCCACCGCCTCGCAAAGCTCACCCTCGCCGCCAAAGTTGGCGGCCGACTGCCTGGCGTTGAATTTGCCTGCCCCGAGATAGACGGCGTCTGCACCGCACCTGACGGCGGCAACAAGGGCGTCATAGGAACCGGCAGGGGCTAAAACCTCCGGCTTCATCTGCCCGACAGTTTATCGCGCAAACGCATATTTTCACGGTTAAGGCGCTCAATCTCACGGCGTGCTTCATCTGATTCCAAAGATGAGCAGGCCGACTCCTCGGTTACACGCTTGAGGTTGCGCTTTGCTTCGGCAAGCTCGCTTTCAAGCTTTTTGTTTTCATCGCAAAACTGCAGGGCGCACATAACTGCCGCCATAGTGGTTGAAAGGAAAGGGTTGTCCTTTGAAAGGGAGTTCATTCGCACATCAACCTTGTCGGCAATTTCTCGCATATAGCTCTCTGACTCGTCGGTGTTGACATAGTATTCGATGCCTGCAACGGTAAGACGGATTTTTTTAGACATAATCTGCACCTCCGCAAAATTTATATACAGTATTATAATACTACAAAAAGAGTATAAAATAAAGAGTTTTTTACAAGTTTTTGAAGTTTTTTGCAACAAACCAAGGCATATAAAGAAGAATCAGCCCTAAAGGGCTGTTTTTCAAAGGATAATTTTCACATCTGACCTCAACATGACCTCAACAAAAAATGTAATCATCCTTTTGAAAAAGATGATTTGTAAAAAGTTTTAAAAAAACCAACTTTACTATTGATTTTTGAAAAGTGTTGTGTTATAATCTTTGAGCGGTCAAAATCCGACCGCATAAAAATCCGGGTGTGGCGCAGTTGGTAGCGCGCTTGACTGGGGGTCAAGAGGCCGCAGGGTCAAGTCCTGTCACTCGGACCAGAAAAGAACCCACATTTGTCTACGACAAGTGTGGGTTCTTTTCAATGAAATAAATTCCTTGCGGAATTTGTGAAATAACGCTTCGCGTTATGAAATAGCTGTCGCTATGAAATACGCTGCGGCGTATGAGGGATTTATTTTATTTCACATTTTGCCGTCAAGGCAAAATATTTCATAATCCAAAGGATTATTTCATATTGCGTAGCAATATTTCATTAAATATGTTATAATCTAACCAATAAACTTGAATATGTCAAGCAGTTAAAATCCTGTTATTCTAATCATATGACATTACCTCAAAATATGTAGGGGTTCGAACATATAGGTCAAATTTTCAAAAAGATTCGAATTTGTGTTTCCTTTCCAAAAATAAACGACAAGGCTTAAAAGCCTTGTCGTTTATTTTTTAATCTTTTCAATATCATAAGGTGTTGTTTGGTAAACAAAGTAGTTAAGCCAGTTAGAATAAAGCAAATTCGCATGGGAACGCCAAGAAACCACAGGCTTCTTCTTTATATCATCATTTGGAAAATAATTTTTAGGAATTTCTATCGGCTTGTTTTCACCTAAATCACGGAAATATTCTTGTGCCAGTGTATCAGCATCATACTCCGAATGGCCTGTTATGAATATTTGTTTGCCCATCTTGGTTGAAACGGCATAAACTCCCGCCTCTTTAGATGTTGATAAAATTTTGAGCTCCTTAACCGCCTTTATATCCTCTTCCTTTATCGTTGTATGCCTTGAATGAGGAACCATAAATCTATCATCAAAGCCTCTGAAAAGGATGGATTTTTTATAATCAACCTTATGCTCAAAAACGCCGAAAAGCTTTTTATCAAGCGGATATTTCTTTATTCCGTAATGATAATAAAGCGCTGCCTGAGCACCCCAGCAGATATGGAAGGTTGAATGAACATGGGTCTTAGTCCATTCCATTATCTCGCAAAGCTCATTCCAATATGAAACCTCTTCAAACTCCATATTCTCAACAGGAGCTCCTGTTATAATCATTCCGTCAAAGGTTTTATCCTTTATATCATCAAAGGTTTTATAGAATGTGAAAAGATGCTCAGCCGAGGTGTGTTTCGATTTATGGCTCTTAGTGTGAATAAGCTCCAAATCAACCTGCAATGGTGAGTTGCCTAATAAACGGGATAACTGGGTTTCAGTTTCTATCTTCTTAGGCATTAAATTAAGAAGCAATATCTTTAAAGGACGGATGTCCTGAGTTATTGCTCTGGTTTCGGTCATAACAAATATATTTTCATCATTTAAGGTTTTAACCGCAGGTAAATCATTTGGAATTTTAATCGGCATATCTTTCACCTCTTTTTCAATTACTAGTATAGAATAACATAAAAACCCCACTTATGCAAGTGGGGTTTTTTAATTAAATATTATCAAGTGCCTGTTTGATATCAGCGATAAGGTCCTCGGCATCCTCAATTCCGCAAGAGAAACGGATAAGGTCGCCCGAAATTCCTGCCGCTCTAAGCTCTTCCTCATTCATTTGACGATGGGTTGCATTTGCAGGATGCAAGCAGCAAGAACGAGCATCTGCAACATGGGTTTCGATAGCCGCAATCTTAAGTCCCTTCATAAAGGCTTCGGCAGCATCTCTTCCGCCCTTAACACCGAAGCTTAC
>JAZRNV010000139.1:0-14180 GCA_045648425.1 Acutalibacteraceae bacterium
ATTAGGGAGTTGCGGTTAGGGACGAAATCGGTTTTGGAACCGAATTTCACATCATCATTGCGTCTTTTTCCTTTGTAAGACACAAAGTATTACTGCAGTCAAAAGACTTATGCTGAAGCGAAATTCCTAGTTACAAAACTGCAAGCACCTAAAAAAGATAAATTTTTAGTAGAATAAAAGGCAAAAAGCCACAGTAACGCTGACGCGTACCGTGGCTTTTTAACATGTTAGGCCGCAAAAATTTGCTTTTTTAGGCGAATTATCCCTATCCGCAACTCCCTTTGGGTGGTTGTTCTTTTTAATAAGCTTTTGTTTTTTAAATCAGCAATCCTTTTCTGCAGAGGATGTTCGGCGGGTGCACATTAAAAAGGTCAGCATCAGCCCTGTTTGAACCCATATTACGGTTACATCCAGCATGCCGTGCAAAACAACCGTAACAAGCACAGCCACGGCAAGGGCTGTCTCGGCCTTGCCCCTTATGCTCTTAAAAATCGAGGAGGCAAAAGAGACAAGATAAGACCACAAAAAGGCGGCGCCCACCACTCCATAGTTAAGCAAGCTATCGAAAAAGATGTTGTGAGCGTGTTGGGTGGGCCACACCTTCACCGAGCCGAGCTTGCCTACATAGTCAGGGTATATATGAAAATATGTAAGATGACCTTGCCCATAGAGAGGGTTTTCTTTAAAGCCCTCCCAAGCGACGCGCCAAATCCGCAGGCGCAAATCAAAGGTTTCGGCCACCTCATCCATTCGAGGAACATAATTCGGGAAAAGGATTACAACGGCTGCCACCACGGCAATACAGGCGATAACTGCTCCGAAATAGCCCCATTTACCGCTGACGCCAAAGAGCACCAGCGCGCCTATAACAAAGGTAACGCATGAGAGCAAGCTTTGGCTGAGGGCAAGGCAAAGCAGCGCCGCCAGCCCTGCAAGAAAATTACGCAGGCGATCCTCTGATGAGCGTATGAAAAGCCACATAAAAAGCAGGGCGGTCATTGCCATGGTTGCCCCAAAAAAATTAGGATTAAAAAAGTAAGAGCAGCAGCGCAGCATAAATCGGATGTTGTCATCCTTAATAACCACTGCATAAAAACGGGTGGCAAACTCTGCCAGTGTAAAGACAACAACAAGGGGCATCAGCCGTCTGATGCCTTTAACGGAGCGCTCCATCACCTCTTTGTCAGAGGCGGCAAAGACAAAACGGGCAAGAGCCAGCACTGCAAAAACGCCCATTGTGCAAATTATGCCCAGCCAGTTGCCTCCAAAGATGGAGGCCATAACGCCCAAAGCGCAAAAGATGCAAAGCAGCAGCACGCTTTTGCCATCAAGTATCATTTTACGGGCGCGGGGGTTAATAAAGACCGCCACAAACATAAAGATAAGAAAAGCAATCGTAACCACAAAGGGCAAAAAGACCGAAAGGGTCAGCCCAACAACTGCCTGCTTATCGGTAACTTCTCTTTTTCCTATTTTAAAGAGGACGTTTTCCACAGCTCTCACCTCGGTTCCGGAAGATTACCTATAATATAACATTATTGAGTCGCTTTTTCAAGATGTATAATTCTATCCATTACGAAAGCCCTCTCCCAAAATTTCACCTGCTTCAACAATAACCGCAAAAGCTGTGGGGTCGGCATCGGTCACAGCTTTGCGCAGCTCAGCTACCTCCCACACTCTTACGGCACACATCAGCACAGAGGTGGGGGATTGTGAATATCCGCCGTGAGCGGACAAAAGGGTCACACCCCGATTAAGCCGTTCAAACAAAAGCTTTGTCACCTGCTGGGGATGGGCGGTGACTACAAGGGCAAGCTTGCCGCGGTCGGCTCCGTAAACGGCGCTGTCAATCACCTTGGTGGAAATGAATATGGTAAGGGCGGTGTAAAGGCCTGTTTCGAAGGATTTATAAACTGCTGCCGCCAATAATATAATCACTCCGTCAAGCAAAAGAACCGCCTTGCCCAGAGAAAAACGGGGAAACCGACGGGATAAGATTTTTGCTGCAATGTCGACGCCTCCCGTAGAGCTGCCCCTTAAGAAAACCATAGCCAGCCCCGTGCCTCCTAAAAAACCTCCGAAAAGAGAAGCCAGCAATCGATCGGTGCTGTAGCCGGGCAAAATGGCGGCGAAAAGATCTATCCATACCGACAGCATCAGGGTGGAGGCGGCAGTTCCCACCACAAAGCGGCTGCCCAGCTGCCGCCAACCCCATACCAGCAGGGGCAAGTTAAACAGCGCCGTCAGCACACCCGTAGGCAATGATGTCAGGTGTCCTACAATGGCGGCAAGTCCCGTCACTCCTCCCGGGGATATGGCTGAGGGCTGCAAAAAGACGGTAAGCGCCGCCGCGTAGAGGGCGGTGCCGGCAAAAATGAGCAGCATATCGGCAAGAATTTTGCCCTTTTTATTAATTTTCAATCAAATCACCCTTGTGTATTTTTCCCTTAAAGCTACTAAATATTGTGGAAAAAACTGCATTTTTTACAAAGGTCAACGAAGGTCAAAAAATATTTTGATTTTTTGTGCATAAACTATTGACAAGGAGTAAAAAGCGTGATAAAGTATAGTCACATTAGCACTCGACCTAATAGAGTGCTAACTGTTTCGAATCAAAAGGAGGTGCCGCCTTGGAGCTTAGTGAACGCAGAAAGCAAATACTTACAACCATCGTTCAAACCTATGTTCAAACGGGTGAGCCGGTGGGCTCAAAGACCTTGTGCGACACTCTGGGGGGCATATCCAGCGCCACCATCCGAAACGAGATGGGCTTTTTGGCCGAAAACGGCTACCTAACGCAGCCCCATACCTCGGCAGGGCGAATTCCCACCAACCGTGCCTACCGATTGTATATTGACAACCTGATGCCCAAAAAGCTGCCCGGCGACGGAGTTATGGCTCAAATCAGAGAAATGATGCCTGACCCCTCCACCGATGGGGAGCGCGCCATTTATCAAGCCGTGCAGGCCCTTTCAAAGGCCACGGGCTGCGCCGCTCTTTTTACCGTCAAGGCAGACGAGGGCACCCTTATTCATAAGGTTGAGCTGATTCCTATGGCACCCAACCGCGCCCTTGTTGTGATAGTTACCTCCTCGGGCGCCGTGGTCAGCAGAGCTTATAACTTTGCCCTCACCCTCACTTCAGATTTAATCAGCCGCTTTGTTGCGCTGGCAGAAGAAAATCTTGTGGGGCAAGAGCTGTCCTCAATTCAGCCGGCCACCTTGCAAACGGTGGTGGCGCGGGCGGGGCAATATGCTCTCGAGCTTACCGAGCCCATCGCCGCCCTCGGCGAAATTATTGAAGAATTGGCAAGCGCCAAGCTTCAGCTGGTGGGTGAGACCCGATTGCTGAGTCACCCCGGCGTAACTCTTTCAAAGGCACACGAGCTGTTTGAGCTCTTCTCAAGAGGTGACGAAGTGCTGGCGATGCTTGACGCGTGGGATAAAGAGTCGGGGGTCATCCTTGGGGGCGACACGGCATATACCGCTCTTGACCGCTCAAGCTTAATTTTGGCAAAATACGCTATGGGCACCACATCGGGCTATATAGGCATTATAGGCCCGACCCGAATGAACTACGAAAAGCTGTTGCCCTGCATATATTATTTCGCCCGTCTGTTGGGTGAGTTCAACAGTGACCAATTGAAAGGAATGATATAAAATGGCAGAGGAAAAAACTACTGCACAAAAGGCGGCAACCGAAGAAAAGGCCCCCAAAAAGAAGACCGACAGCAAAAAGGCAAAGAATGAATCCGTAAAGCTTCAGGCCGAGCTTGACAAAGCTACTGCGGCCCTTGCCGAAAGCAAGGATTTGCTCCTTCGCACCGCCGCCGAGTTTGACAACTTCAAGCGCCGCACCGAAAAGGAAAAGCAAGACATAGCTGCTTTTGTGAAGGCAGATGTAATTAAAGCTTTGCTTCCCGTTGCCGACAATATTGAGCGCGCAGGGCAAAGCGACCGCGCCACCGCCGATTACCTTAAAGGCCTTGAAATGATAATCAAGCAGTTGACCGACAGTCTCGATCGACTGGGCCTTAAAAAAATCGAGGCCGAGGGCGCACCCTTCGACCCCAACTTCCACGAGGCAGTAATGCACGTTGAAGACGACAGCGTAGCTGAAAACACCGTTGTTCAGGTGCTTCAGACGGGATATATGATTGGCGACACAGTCATCCGTCCTGCAATGGTTAAGGTTGCAAATTAATTAGCCAAATAAAGAATTTTTATTATATATTGGAGGATTTTTATTATGGGAAAGATTATAGGAATTGACTTGGGTACAACCAACTCTTGCGTTGCAGTTATCGAAGGTGGCGAGCCGGTAGTAATCGCCAACGCCGAGGGTATGCGTACTACCCCTTCTGTTGTAGCATTTTCAAAAACAGGCGAGCGTATGGTAGGTCAGGTTGCAAAGCGCCAGGCCATCACCAACCCCGACCGCACTATTGCTTCTATCAAGCGCGAGATGGGCACCGCTTACAAGGTGGCCATCGACGGTAAGGACTATACTCCTCAAGAGATCAGCGCCATCATTCTTCAAAAGCTCAAGGCCGATGCCGAAAGCTATCTGGGCACCACCGTTACCGAAGCTGTTATTACCGTTCCTGCATATTTTACCGACGCACAGCGTCAGGCCACCAAGGATGCAGGTAAGATTGCAGGCCTCGAGGTTAAGCGCATAATCAATGAGCCCACCGCAGCCGCTCTTGCCTACGGTGCCGATAAAGAAAACGATCAAAAGATTATGGTTTACGACCTTGGCGGCGGCACCTTCGACGTATCTATCATCGAGATGGGTGACGGCGTGCAAGAGGTTCTTGCCACCGCAGGTAACAACCGTCTTGGCGGTGACGACTTTGATAAGCGCGTTATGGATTACATCTGCGCCACCTTTAAGCAGGAAAGCGGAATTGACCTTTCATCCGACAAGATGGCTATGCAGCGCGTTAAGGAAGCTGCAGAAAAAGCAAAGATTGACCTTTCGGGTATGACCACTGCCGAAATCAACCTGCCCTTTATTACTGCCGATGCAACCGGCCCCAAGCATTTTGAAACCACCATCACCCGCGCCAAGTTTAACGAGTTGACCGGTGACCTGGTTGAAAAGACCATGGCTCCCGTTCGTCAGGCCCTTTCCGACGCAGGCCTTTCTGCAGGCGATATTCATAAGGTGCTTATGGTTGGCGGCTCAACCCGAATTCCTGCCGTTCAAGAGGCAGTTAAGCAGTTTATGGGCAAAGAGCCCTTCAAGGGCATCAACCCCGACGAGTGCGTAGCCGTTGGCGCTGCAATTCAGGGCGGTGTTCTTGGCGGTGATGTTAAGGGACTCCTTCTTCTTGACGTTACTCCTCTTTCACTGGGTATCGAAACTATGGGCGGCGTTTGCACCAAGGTTATCGACCGCAACACCACCATCCCCACCAAAAAGAGCCAGATTTTCTCTACCGCAGCTGACGGTCAGACCTCTGTTGAGGTTCACGTTTTGCAGGGTGAACGCGAATTTGCCCGTGACAACAAGACCCTGGGTATGTTCCACCTTGACGGCATCTCTCCCGCACCCCGCGGTATCCCTCAGATTGAGGTAACCTTTGATATTGATGCAAACGGCATTGTAAACGTTTCTGCAAAAGACCTGGGCACAGGCAAAGAGCAGCATATCACTATCACCTCCAACACCAATATGAGCAAGGATGATATCGACCGCGCCGTTAAAGAGGCAGAGCAGTATGCCGCAGAGGATAAAAAGCGCCGTGAAGAGGTTGACACCGTTAACGCTGCAGATCAGATGGTTTACACCACCGAAAAGATGCTCACCGATATGGGTGACAAACTGAGCGAAACCGAAAAGAGCGATATTCAGACCTCTCTTGATGCACTTAAAAAGCAGATTGCCGACAAAAATATTGAAGGCATCAAAGCTGCTCAGGAAGAGCTGCAGAAAAAGGTATATGCAGTCAGCGAAAAGATTTATCAGCAGGCACAGCAGGCCCAGGGCGGCCAAGGCGGTCAGGGAGACCCTGCCGGCGGTGCAGGCGCAGGCCAGTCAGACAGCACCGTCTATGACGGCGACTTTAATGACGTTGGCGACGGTGAATAAAAAGCAATAGGGGATGCCGGTCATCCCCTATTTACTCTGTACATAACCGAGGAGTGTGTAACCTTTGGCAGAAGAAAAAAGAGATTACTATGAGGTGCTGGGTGTAGATAAGTCAGCATCCGATGACGAGATAAAAAAGGCCTATCGCCAAATGGCAAAAAAATATCACCCCGACCTTAATCCGGGTGACGCATCGGCCGAGGCGCACTTTAAAGAGGTTAACGAGGCCTATGAGGTGCTGTCAGACAGTGACAAAAAAGCCCGATATGACCAGTTTGGCCACGCAGGTGTCGACCCCAACTTTGGTGCCGGCGGCGGAGGTGGCTACGGCGGAGGTTTTGGCGGCTTTGGCGGTGGCTTTGATGTTGACCTGGGAGATATTTTCGGCAGCATTTTCGGCGGCGGCTTTGGCGGCGGCCGACGCTCCAACCCCAACGCGCCACGCAGAGGTCGTGATGTGCAAGCCACCGTTGCTCTTGAGTTTGACGAGGCGGCACACGGCTGTCAGAAAACCGTTAAGGTGCAGATAATTGATAACTGCTCTGAGTGTGGCGGCAACGGAAGCCGAAGAGGCACCGCGCCCAAAACCTGCCCCACCTGCGGCGGTCGAGGCAACGTTAACACCGTTCAGCGCACTCCCTTCGGGCAGATTCAGTCGCAGCGCCCCTGCGACCATTGCGGCGGAACGGGCAGATATATCGATAACCCCTGCCCCACCTGTTCGGGCAAGGGCAAGGTGCGCCGCACCAAAGAGGTGCCCATTGACATCCCTGCAGGCATTGATGACGGTCAGGTGTTGACCGTTTCGGGCGGCGGTGACGTGGGCTTTAACGGCGGCCCTGCAGGAGATTTGCAGGTCATTGTCAACGTGCGTCCCCATCCCATTTTTGAGCGTGACGGATATGACGTTTACATCGAGGTGCCCATCACCTTTACCCAGGCAGTGCTTGGGGACGAAATATTCGTACCCACCGTTGACGGCAAGGTTTCCCTCAAAATACGCGAGGGCACACAGCCCGACGATATGTACAAGCTCAGAGGCAGAGGAATTCAGCGTTTGCGCTCCTCGGGCAAGGGTGACCAGTATGTGAAGGTGACTGTAGAGGTACCCCGTGACCTGAGCGGCGAGCAAAAGAGACAGCTCAAGGCCTTTGAAGAGGCGCTTAACGATAAAAACTACAAAAAGCGCAACTCGTTTTTCGCAAAGGTAAAAGAGCTGTTTAAGGATTAAACTCATTATGGGAGGGCTATATGCTCTCCCTTTTTCATCCCCACAAAAAAGGGCTTGGTTTCTTTTGAACCAAGCCCTTTAAAACTATTTTTATTCAACCTCAACGGGCATACCGCCTGCAAGACGGGATTCCTCGGCGGCAAAGGCCATAAAGTGGCTTTCTACCGATTCGGCAATCTGATAGGTGGGATTTTCGCCTGCTCTCACCGATTCTATCAGGTTACGCAGCATAACGATGTCACCGCCGCCGTGACCGCTGAAATCCCCCGAAAGGGTGCGCACGTCGATGTGGCGCTCCTCTTTGCCGAAGGGATAAACGTGGATTACGTTTTCTTTAAAGTCGGCACGAATTTCTCCCTTGGTGCCCATAACAAACACGCCGCGCTCACCGCTGTTTGTAAAGGCGGTCATAGTGAAGTTGGCGGTTACGCCGTCCTCAAAGAGCATATTAACTACCTGATGGTCAACCACGTCGTTATCGCAACGGTAAACGCAACGGCCATAAGGACCTTCGTCAATGGCTTTTATGATATTTTCTTTGGTGGGGTCAGCGGCCAAAATGTTGGCAGGCCACCAGGTGCTGTCTTCTTTAACAAGGGGCAGATAAAAATCATATGCGTTGTAGATGCATCCTTCAATGGGGCAATCCTTGCAACGGGCGGCGCTGCCTTCGGGAGCGTTTTCTTCGGTGAAATGGGTAAGGGAGCCGAAGGAGGATACGCTCTTGCACTTTTTGCCGATAAGGAAGCGGATTATATCCATATCGTGGCAGGATTTTGCCAAAATCATAGGTGCAGACAGGGCCTTGTTGCGCCAGTTACCTCTTACAAAGGAGTGGGCCTGGTGCCAGTACATAACCCTCTCGATGGCGTTAAGAGTAACAACGTCGCCTATTTCGCCCGAGTCGATGATGCGCTTAACCTCGGCATAAAGGGGAGTGTAGCGCAAAACGTGGCAAACCACAACCAAGCTGCCGCTTTTTTCGGCAGCATCTCTTACTGCGCGGCAATCCTCCGGGGTGGTGGCGATGGGCTTTTCAAGCAAAAGATGATATCCCTTTTCAAGGGCGGCCACTGCCTGGCTTACATGGCAGTCGTCGGGGGTGCAGATGCACAAAATATCAGCCAAGCGGGGCTGCTTAAGCAGCTCCTCAGCAGAGGTATAGCAATTTTCGGGTGCAACGGAAAACTCCTTTGCGCTTTCATTCAGCGCATCGGGATTAATGTCGGCAATGGCGGCAATATAGGCATTGTCAATCTTGCTCATCATACGGCCGTAGGTATTGCGACCGCGACCGCCCATACCTACAATGGCAACGGAAACCTGCTTCATAATAAAAATCTCCTTATGGAAAGTTTAGTTAATTATATTACACTTTTTTTGCTGTGTAAAGTCCATTAGAGACACAAAAACATTAAAAACAGACAAAAAGCAACGGCTCCTTTTAGCGAAACCGTTGCTTGGCATTACATGGTCTTTTTGTAATTTTCGGGATTTAAATCCTCACAATAGGTGGGATCGCCGGGATGAATGCCGACCATCTCTTGCATGATACGGTAGGCATCCTGCTGCAGCTTCTTTACCGCCTCGGCCTTGGTCAAGCTTTTATCGTGATAGATGGGGTCACCTATGTTAAGGTCAACCAGAGGGGATTTGCCAATTAACCTCCACAGTCCTTTTCGGGGACGGAAAGAGAAGGTGATGGGCAAAATGGGGCGGTCATAAGAGACGGCATATTTAAAAACGGCTTTTTTCAGGGGCCGTATATCGGGATAATAAAACCACATTGAGCCCTCGGGGAAAAAGTGAACCCAATCCTTTCGCTCAAAAACCTCTTCCAGCGCTCTTTTAAAATGAAACATGGAGCGCATGTTGTCAGTGGGCACAGGTATGCCGCCTGCTATGCGAATCCAAAGACTGTTTGAGCCCTCAACGTTATCCTTCCAAACGGGGAAAAAGCCGATTTTGGGGCGCAGGGCAACCATAACGCTGATAAAATCCCACATATAAACGTGGTTGGATATGGTGAGCAGGCCGTTATCCACAAGGTGCTTATATTCTTTAAGCTTTTTTCTGCCGTGCACTCGCAAGCCGTGGCGCACCCCAACCATAACGGGTAAAACGGTGTATTGCAAAACGCGCAGTAAAACTCGCTGGCATTTAAACTTAAAGCTTTTTTGCAAATAGGGATAATTTTCATCCAGACTAACATTGTGGATGGGCTTGACGGTTATCATGTGCTCGTCGCATTTATCGGGATATTGATAGTTAAGGTTGTGTCTGTAATACATAAATTTTCACCACTGTTATTTTTTTCGTCCTAAAACAAAACTGCCCGCGACTCGCTGGAATCGGGGCAGCTGCATTTTTAATTATTCACCGGTAAGCTCGTCAACATCGGTCAAGGGGCAATCGGTGCAATCATCTGCGGTGCAGTCAGAGCAATCAAACTCATAGCACTCGCCGCTGTTGAGATAGCGCTTGTTAACATAACGATAGATGAAATATGCTGCGGTAGCCAAAACAGCGGCTGCTGCAACCACAATACCGATAACGGTAAGAACGTTAGCTGTTTTTTTAGACATAAGATAAACCTCCCAAATATATCTTTGTACAACTAATTATAGAGCATAAAAATCGGTTTGTCAACGCTCTATTATGAATTATTTTTTGCACTGATTTTTAATTTATACCGATTTATATGTCGCCACGTCCCTCAAGAGCACGAGAAATGGTAACATCATCGGTAAATTCAAGACTTGCTCCTACGGGAATTCCGTAGGCGAGACGGGTGACCTTAATGCCCAGGGGCTTGATGCAACGGGCAAGGTAAGAGGCGGTGGCCTCACCGTCTACGGTGGGATTGGTGGCCATAATGACCTCTTTTACACCCTCGTCAGAAAGGCGAGCCATCAGCTCACGCACCCGCAGCTGCTCGGGTCCGATTCCGTCAAGAGGAGATATAACGCCGTGCAAGACGTGGTAAACTCCGTTAAATTCGCGGGTGCGCTCAAAGGCCATAACTGCCTGCACATCCTCCACAACGCAGATGACCGAGCGGTCGCGCTTCGGGTCGGCGCAAACGGGGCAGATGTCGGCATCCGACAGGGTTTGACAAATTTTGCAGCACCGCACGGTGCGCCTTGCCTCAATTATGGCGTCGGCAAATTCTTTTGCCTCATCCTCCGAAAGACCCAGCACATAAAAGGCCATTCTTTGGGCGGATTTTCTGCCGACGGCAGGCATACGCTCAAACTGGTTGGCAAGGTGGGCCAGGGTGGGTATAGAATAACTCATCAGAACAACCCCGGCAAATTCATACCGCCGGTGATGGCGCCCATTTTTTGCTCGCTGTCGGCAACAGCGGCGCGGATGGCCTCATTCACAGCGGCACACACCAGGTCCTCCAGCATATCAACATCGTCGGGGTCAACAACATCGGGGTTGATTTTGACACTCAGCACCTGATGGCGGCCGTTGACGGTGGCTTCTACCATATTGCCGCCTGAGGTGGCGGTGTATTCTTTTTCTTCAAGCTCGGCCTGAGCGGCAGCCATATCCTCTTGCATTTTTTGTGCCTGCTTGAGCATAGACTGCATATTGCCGGGGCCGCCGCCGTATCCTTGAGGTAATCTTGCTTTCATAATTTTCAGTTCCTTTCAGACTTTATTCTTCAGAGGTTGGAAGCCCTGCCTTTTTAGCCGATAAAATCAGTTTATCAAGGGGGTCATCGGTGTTGTCGGTTACAGTTGGCTTCTCAGGGGCTTTGTAAGGCCCTATTTTATAGTTTTGCCCTGTTACAAAGGCGATGGCTGCCTTAAGGTTGCCTCTGTGACGGGCATCCTTATTAACCATATCCTTAAAGCTTTCGTGGGCAATTTTAATAAGCATATATTCCCCTTGCACATAGGCCTCGGAATCGCTGAGAGCCGCGCGCATAAGGGGATCGGACTTGCCCACGGCGGCTATAACGTCATTCCAACGGTCAAAGAGGATGGGCTCGCCCTCATCCGATGTGGGGATGGGAGCGGCTGCGGGAGCAGGAGCAACGGGCTCTGCCTCTTTTTCGGGTTGGGGCTGAGAGGAGGGCTCCTCCTTCGGGGGTTCGGCTGCCTTTTCGGCGACGGGCTCGGGCTTAGCGACGGGAGTGGCAGCAACGGCAGGAGCAGTAGCAACGGGCTCTGCCTGCACTCTGGGCGCGCCGCATTCAAGGGCGGCAACTCGGCGCAGCAATGCGGCCGAGGATGTGTCAAGGGATGGGTCACACAGCTTAATAAAGGCCGTTTCAACAGCCGTGCGCCGAGCGGCACCTGCACGCATATCAGCGGCTGTGGATTCTATAAGCTCCATAGCGTGAAGCAGGGTTTCAAGGCGCACCTTGTCGGCCAAGGAGGCAAGCTGCTCCATCTCGCTTTGGGGGCAACGCAAAAGCTTTTGAGGGTCACGCACCGTTTTAATGAGCATCATATCTCTGAGGTAGCCCACCAGCTCGTCACAAAGACGGCCCAAATCCTTTGCACCGGCATAAAGTCGGTCGATAAGGTCGAGGGCGGCGGCGGTGTTGCCGGAAAAGGCATAGCTTAAAAGCTCGTAAAGATACTGTCTGCCCGACATTCCTGCACAGTCAAGCACCGTTTGCTCGTCAACATCTCCGGCACTGCAGCAGACATCCAAAAGAGAAAGAGCGTCGCGCATGGCGCCGTCAGCCAATTTGCCTATAAGCAGCGCGGCATCACGGGTTAGCTTAAAGCCCTCACTTTGGGCCACAAACTGCAGGCGGTCGGCAATATCATCGGCAGAGATGCGTCGAAAATCAAACCGCTGACAACGGGAAAGGATGGTGGCGGGCAGCTTGTGCACCTCGGTGGTGGCAAGAATGAAGATGACGTGTTCGGGGGGCTCTTCAAGGGTTTTGAGCAGGGCGTTAAAGGCCGACACCGACAGCATATGCACCTCGTCTATGATATAAACGCGGTATTTGGCTGTGGCGGGAGTAAAGGCGCTGGCGGCACGCAGCTCACGAATATCGTCAACGCCGTTGTTTGAGGCGGCGTCTATTTCGATAATATCCATGATGGATTCATCATCAATACCGCGGCAAATATCGCACTTGTTGCAGGGGTTACCCTTGTCTGAGCTGACACAGTTGACCGCCTTGGCCAAAATTTTGGCGCAGCTGGTCTTACCCGTTCCTCTTGAGCCGGTGAAAAGGTAGGCGTGGCTCAAGCGACCTTCGGTAATCTGGTTTTTAAGGGTACGCACCACCTGGGGCTGACCCACCACGCCCGAAAAGTCGGAAGGACGGTATTTGCGATAAAGTGCACGGTACATAATCTCGCCTCCTAAAAAGAACGCCGTTCATATAAATGGGTATGCGAATGTACAGGTTGACTGCGGCACACAGATAAATCCGCTTAATGCTGCTCGGTTCCCCGCCTGACATGATTCACGGCAACCCGTCGCACAGGACCAATACATTCGCACGCCCAAATGTACGAGCGGCTGTTACCGACTTATTATAATACATTTTGCCCGTCTTTTCAAGATGTATTTTAATAAAAAAGGAGGGCTTTTTTTGACCCAAATCGACAAAATCTCTTGCCAAAAGAGCCAAACAGATATATAATACTGTTGTGGTTTTGCGTTTTTTGACCCATTAACCTACAAAAAAGGGGGGCATCACAGTGAAGAAAGACAAGTGGATTAAGTTTCGCCACCATATTGTAAGAAATATTGCTTACGGCTGTATTTACACCTATTCAAGAATAAAATACGGCATACATATAAACAAATTTAAAGAGCAGGAAAAGCGCCCCTATCTGGTGCTGTACAACCATCAGACGGCATTTGACCAGTTCTTTGTGGGCATGGCATTTAAGGGGCCCATATATTATCTCGCATCGGAAGATTTGTTTTCAAACGGCTTTGTGTCATCCCTTATACGCTATCTGGTTGCTCCCATCCCCATCAAAAAGCAAACCCTTGATATCAGCGCCATAAAGGCCTGTCTCAAGGTGGCCAAAGAGGGGGGCGCAATCGCTATCGCACCCGAGGGCAACCGCACCTTCAGCGGAAAAACCGAGTATATCAATCCTGCCATTGCAGTGCTGGCCAAAAAGCTCAAGCTGCCTGTTGCTCTTTATCGCATTCAGGGGGGCTACGGTGTCCATCCCCGATGGAGTGACGTTGTTCGCAAGGGCAGAATGGAATGCGGTGTATATGACGTTATTATGCCGGAAGAGCTTGAAGCCCTCAGTAAGGAAGAGGTTTTTGATCGCATATACAAAGGGCTCTATATTGACGAGGCCAACAGCGACCACAGCTTTAAGCATCCCCGTCGCGCCGAATATCTTGAAAGGGCAATTTACGTCTGCCCCAAGTGCGGTTTAGCTACATTTCAAAGCGAAAAAAGCACTCTGCGCTGCCTAAAGTGCGGCCTTGAGGCAGAGTACGGTGAAGACACCTCTTTGCACAGTAAGGACGAGAGCTTTCCCTTCCCCTTTGTGCTGCAGTGGTATGATTATCAAAAGGATTATATCAACGGGCTTGACCTGACACAATACACACAAGAGCCCCTTTATACCGAGCAAACAGCACTGTCAGAGGTTATCGTTTATAAGAAAAAGATACCCCTTAAAAAGAAGGCGACCCTTTCGCTGTACGGCAACCGAATGACGGTTGACGAGCTTGAGTTTGATTTTGACAAAATCGGAGCGGTCACCATTTTGGGTAAAAACAAGCTGAACGTCTATTCGGACGGCAAGATATATCAGATAAAGGGTGAAAAGCGTTTCAACGCCCTTAAGTATGTTCATTTTTACAACCGATATAAAAATATAAGCAGAGGTGAAAG
>JAZRNV010000140.1:0-4808 GCA_045648425.1 Acutalibacteraceae bacterium
CTCGTCAGAGGGAGGCAGGACATAAAGCGCTTTCTGCGTTTGCCTTTGATTTCTGCAATTTTTGTTCATCGGTAAACCTCTTTTGAACCACGCGACTATCGCGTGGTTTTCGTTTACAACAAAACCCTGTCACCATACGCATTTTTATGCGAGTGACAGGGTTCGATTATTGTATGCAGTGAGTACGTATTTCCTGCAGGCGTTGCCTGGTCTTTCCTGCAGGCGTTGCCTGCCGCGAGTGACGGCAGCCATTTCACCACCGCAGTGAGTACGTATTACCTGCGGACGTTGTCCGCCCGGTTATTTGCTGTAAACCTTGCGATATTCGGTAGGGGGCAACCCGCTGTGCTTCTTAAAAATGCGGCTGAAATACATCGAATCGGGATAACCGCAGCGCTCGGCAATTTCGGCAACAGTCATATCCGACTCAGCAAGATAGCGCTTGGCATTTTTCATTCGAACGGCCGTCAAATACTTCTGAGGCGGCATTCCCACCGACTTGGTAAACAGGTGCAAAAATCTGTCTCGTCCCACATTACACTCGGCAGCCAGCTGCTCGATATCCAGAGGGCGGTAATAGAGTCGGTCCAGCACGTTAAGCACCTTCAAAATTCTTTCATCGGTATTGGCAGAAAATGAAGTGTCTTTATCGGAAAGCTGGCGGTAAATCTGGCCAAAAAGCTGTTGCACATAGCTTTGCACAAACAACTGATAGCCACGCTGCTTGGCCTGCGTTTCAATAATAAGCTTCATATGAATTCGCTCAATGGCTTTAAGGTCATTAAGGTGAAAGATATGCCCCTCGTTCATGCCTGCAAAATCGCAGAGCTCGCCTACTGAGGTGCCCGACAGGTGCACCCAAAAGGAACAGCAGCGCCCCTTGTTAAAAGTATACCACTGGGGCTCACCGGGGCGGTAGAAAAGTAAATCACCGGCGTTTAACGAGACCATAACGCCGTTGATTTTGGCCACACAGACCCCCTCGGTTATGAAGAGCAGGTGATAATCAAGACGACCTGTGGGTCGGCTGATTACGCCCTCTTCGCCGTCATGAACTTGAGAGCCGCAGCTGTTAATGGATATGGCCT
This sequence comes from Acutalibacteraceae bacterium, assembly GCA_045648425.1. Classification (GTDB taxonomy): domain Bacteria; phylum Bacillota; class Clostridia; order Oscillospirales; family Acutalibacteraceae; genus RGIG2206. Next base: position 1,089 of record JAZRNV010000140.1, read on the forward strand.
CATCCGAGGTAAAATCGCAAGCGTGCATATCGTGCAAGTTCTTAATATTTTTGATGTACTGACGGTTCATTACGCCACCTCCGTTTAAAACATAATACAATACAAGTTTGGCTGATGTCAATAGCAGTATTGTCCATATTTTAACGAAGAAATTGCTTTTTCGAAAATTATTTTCGTTTTTTGTCCTAAAAAACTTATATTTTTAATAATTATCAATTTGCACCATGCAGACAAAATTTCTTAAAAAGCTTTGATTTACATACCTTTTATTGCTAACAGTATGCTTAAGTTTGTATTTATTTTTCTTTGCCGCAAAAAGAAAGAATTTCCATAAAAATAAATTTCACAAATTGGCAAAATACCTAAAAAAGCCAAAATTGCGCCGGTGCTTTAGCAGAAAAATACAAAAAAGGTATAAAAAATGACTGTATAATCCATTGAAATAAGTTTTTAAAAAGTTTATTATATAAGTGGTAGTTAATCTACATATCTCTTAATTAATAAAGATTGCGAGGCAACACTATGAAAAAAGTTCTTTCGGTTCTTTTGATGCTTGGGCTTATTTTTTCCATTTGCGTCAGCGCCGCAAGCTGCCAGTCAACTGAAACAAAAAATGACAGCACAGGCGATTTTTCCGACTATATTCCCGGCGGTGAATCAGGCGTAAGCCAAGAGGTGCTTGAAGCTCTCAGTCAGTCCGGCACCGTAACCAGCTACGTCTTTACCGATGAAGACGAAGCCGGCCGTCCTCTTAACCTGGGCGGACTTAACAACAAAACCTTCCAAAAGCTGTTTTCCGAGGTTTACGGCGGTACTCTCGACCTTAAACGAATTGAATGGGAAGGCATGGAAAACACCTACATTGTTGACTTTGCCGCAAACGAAGCTCCCGACCTTATCTATGGCTGTGCCAAGCTTTGGCCAAAAATCGCCAACCGCGGCATGGTTTTCAGCGTGCCTGAGCTTAAAAAGAAGGGCGTTGTGGGCACTGACCACCCCGTTCTCAAAGACGGCCATGAGGCAGTTGAAGCCAACTTTACTTTTAAAGACGAGACCTTCGGTCTGGCACTTCACCGCGCCGGCTGCTTCTGGGTCATCGTTAACGAGGACCTTTATGCTCAATACAATGTAAAGAGCCCCTCCAAATATTATCAAGAGGGTCTGTGGGATTTTTCTACACTTGCAAAATCCTCTAACGAGCTTATCACTGCTGCAGGTCTTAACGATTCGGGCACACGAGACATATTCGGCTATTATTGCTGGGATTCTACCGCTTTTGTTCGTGCCAACGGCCAGCAAATTATCGGATATGACCCCAAGACCGGTGTTTTGAGAAACGACGTACAAAAGACCGAGGTTGTAGAAGGTATGGAGTTCCTTCGTAGCGCCTTCCAGGACGGCTGGGCTACCAAGAACGGTGATTCAGCATTCCCCAAGGGCAGAGTCGGCATTATGGCCATTACCGACGAAAACGTTTACTCCAACTGTAAAGGTCTTACCTTTAAATGGTCACTCATTCCCTTCCCCAAGGGCCCCTCAAACAAAAACAACCAGCTGCCCGGTTCGGTTTCTGCTTGGATGGTAACCTCATCTTCCGATAACCCCCAGGGTGTTGTTAACCTTGTTATCGCCTACCTTGCCGCTGTTAAGGATGGCACCATTCCCCTTGGTGAAGACTGCGTTGAGAGCTTCTTTAAGAATGACCCCGATACTCTCAACCTTATCAACGACAACAAGATAAATGCCGTTAACGATAATATGTTCGGTGTTGGATCCTTGTGGAGCGCACAGTGGGATTTCTGGAATGCAATTCGTACCGGTAAGTCAACTGTTGCCGAAACCGTTAATACTTACACCAGTATGTTTGATGCTCAGGTTGAGCAGGAAATGGCTCACGCCGAATAATTTTGATGAAACCTCCTTGTGTATAAAGAGAATGCGGCGTCCGAAAGGGCGTCGCGTTTTCTTTTCCATCTATAATGATTGTTGTTTGTCGAAACGCTTGAAAGCGCTTCGACAAGCCACTTTTTAAGCGGATATAGCAAAATTAAATTCTATGATTTAATTTTGCACAACATTCATTATCAGTTGACAAGACGAAGACAAGGTGATATACTAATCTTAATGATAAAAATGGAGGGATTTATATCATGAATCATAACTATTGCAATGCCGTTATGGCTTATCTCGACCAAAAGGGCGTTAAGTACACCAACCCTAAGGACGATGTGCTGAAAATCGTCTATAATTGCGATAATATTTCTTCTGTGCCCATCAATCTCTTCTTCGACAGCGACGGTGACCCCTATGTTTCTCTTCGCTGCTGGGAGATTACCTCTGTTAAGGATGTCAGCAAGCGCGTGACCGCTATTCTTGCCTGCAACAACATCCACACTCAGTGGCGCTGGGTTAAGTTCTATCTTGATGACGACAACGATATTGTTGCTCAGCTCGATGCCCATCTCTCTCTCACCAATGCAGGTGAAGAGTGCCATACCCTGGTTTTGCGTATGGTTAACATCATCGATGACGTTTATCCCAACCTTATGAAAGCCATCTGGGCCTAACCAACTAATCGGGTAACGCCTGGCGGACAACGTCCGCAGGTAGTACGTACTTACTGCATACAATAATTAACCCCCGTCACTCGCGTGGAAATGCGCTGGGTGGCGGGGGTGTTTATTTATGTGGGTGGCGGGGTTTTGTTTTAACCTACAAATATTGCTTCATTACCTCAATGCCGCGCTCTTGCTCGGCGATAGCACGGGCGGCAATTTCTTTGGCATAAGGGGCTGCGGATGCATTATCGTGCAGGGCCTTAAGCAGCTCCACATTGCCCATAGTGCAGCCCTGTATCATCATACCAGCCGCCTTTGATGGGTCACCTCGACGGTTTAGCTGAGCATCAATAGCGGTGCGACACATCATTTTGATGGTTTGAGGATTTTTGCCCGACCTGTGCCCAAGCTGTGTAAGGGTGTTTTTGGCGCTGTTGCACACCTGAGCATACTCGCGGCGGATTTTACTCAATTCGTCCCGCATTTCGGGCTGAGAGATATGCTTTAACACCGAAGTGGTTGCATCCCGTCCGTAGGCGGCCGCCTTTTCAGTTTCTGATAAAAGCTTGATGGTGCTGTTTTTCATAAAAAACTCCTTATGTCTTTTTAAAATAGCATCCCCCTTTTTTAAAAATTTATTCTTAAAATTAAAAATCCCCCCCGCATAGCGGGGGGTATTTCATTTTCGGGCATAGCCCTATGTGATACTGGCTGCGCACAAGTGCACTTTTTATTGGCCTGCCAGCCACGCAACGGTCATCGGCGACCCGTAAACGGGTTGTAAGTCTTTGCCGGCTCCCCTTGTCAGGGGAGCTGTCGGCGGCAGCCGACTGAGGGGTAGTCTTTCCTTTTCTCTCCCTCCGTCTTTTTGCTTCGCAAAAATCCACCTCCCTCGTCAGAGGGAGGCAGGACATAAAGCGCTTTCTGTGTTTGCCTTTGATTTCTGCAATTTTTGTTCATCGGTAAACCTCTTTTGAACCACGCGACTATCGCGTGGTTTTTGTTTACAGCTTCGTCGTCACAACAGCGAAGCAGAAATCCATACGGTTATTATAAAAATACTCCTTGTTTTTTTAAGAAAGTGTGCTAAACTGAATTTATAATTTTTGCTTAAGGGGGTTAAAGATGCTTTATTTGTTGCTTGTTACCGTTACCCTGCTTC
>JAZRNV010000141.1:0-22792 GCA_045648425.1 Acutalibacteraceae bacterium
GCTGGTTGAAAAGGGGGCTGACCTTGTTGTTTGTCAGCACACCCATTGCGTGGGCTGTTATGAGGACTATATGAGTGGCAAAATCATCTATGGCCAGGGCAATTTTGTGTTTGACCGCAGAAGCGATGAATATTGGAACACCGCTCTGCTTTTAAAGATAGACACCGACTCAAAGGATGTAGAGTATCTGCCTTTATCCAAGGAAAGCGGCACTCTTAAGGCCGCCGAGGGAGAAGAGGCAGAGGCCATTTTGAAGGGCTATTATGACCGCAGCGAAGAAATTAAAGAGAAGGGCTTTGTTGCGGCCAGACTTAAACAAGAAGCAAAGGCAAACGCCGTATATTTTGCCCGAAATTTTGCAGGCAACACCTTTTTCCACAAAACGCTTTCAAAGCTTGCACCACGCGTTGCCGAAAAGTATTTGCTCAAACGGTCGAAGCGCCTTAAAATTCTCAATCTTATCGCTTGCGAAAGCCACCGCGAAATCGTAACCAGCGCTTATGAAGAATAATCTTTGCCCGATCGAAATACGGTCGGGCATTTTTTATATAAAAACCCCTTTTTACAGGTAAAAATTGCTTTACATAACAACATTTTTGTGTTACAATTACATATTGATGTATTATATGCTTTTTTCCTCAAAAACTATTAAAAAGTTTTAAGGAGAAAAGTATGAGCACACAGTATAATTCGCGCAATCAATCCGAAACGGTCGAGCAAAATGATAACAGCCGCACCACCGCATCCCTTGATCAGACAGAATTAATCGAAAAATCAGGGGCAGTTACGGTGAGCGAGGGCGGCAAGGTGCTTCATTGTCTGACCATCATCGGTCAAATTGAGGGGCATTACATTTTGCCCGAGGAAAACAAAACCACCAAGTATGAGCACGTCATTCCTCAGCTTGTCGCCATAGAAGAGGACCCTTTGATTGAAGGCCTGCTCATTATGCTTAACACCGTGGGCGGTGACGTTGAGGCAGGGCTGGCCATTGCCGAGCTTATAGCAGGTATGAAAACACCTACGGTATCCCTTGTTCTTGGCGGCGGTCATTCCATCGGTGTGCCCTTGGCGGTGTCGGCAAAGCGGTCCTTTATAGTGCCCAGTGCCACAATGACCATCCATCCAGTCAGAATGAACGGGCTGGTGCTGGGCGTGCCCCAGACCCTTAATTATTTTGATCGAATGCAAGAGCGCATAACAAGGTTTGTAACAGCCAATTCCTCTATGAAGCCCGAGCTTTTCACTCGCTTGATGATGAACACCGGCGAGCTTGTGACCGATATGGGCACTGTGCTTGACGGCGAAAAAGCGGTGGAGTACGGACTTATAGACCAATTGGGCGGCCTGGGTGATGCCATTGAGGCGCTTTATCAGATGATAGACGGGGAGTAACGCTCCCCATACATAACAATTTTTCGGAGGTACATAAATGGATATTATTAATGCAATAATTCAAGGCATAATTCAGGGAATAACCGAATTTTTGCCTGTGTCCAGCAGCGGTCACCTTGCAATTTATCAGCACTTCTTCGGTGACAGTTCAACATCGGGGGCAATGTTTTCGGTAATGCTCCACGTGGGCACGCTGTTTGCAGTATGTCTCGTGTACCGCAAAACCATCGGCGCATTGATAATTGAGTTTGTAAAAATGATTAAAGACATTTTTACAGGCAAATTTACTTTTAAAAATATGAATGTTGAGCGCCGCACCATATTTATGATGGTTATTTCATCGGCAATGCTGCTTTTAATGTTCATCCCCGTTGGCAACGACCAAAATATTAAGGATTGCATCGAAAAGGTTGCCGACCAAAAGAATCATCCCGAGCTTTTGTGGATAATCGGAGTTATGCTTTTGCTTACGGCAGTGCTTATGGCCTGGGCTCATCGCATAACCTCCAACCCTGATCGTAAAAGCCGCAACTGTGCCAACCTTAAGGATTCGGTCATCATCGGTCTGAGCCAGGCCCTTGCCGTTTTCCCCGGTTTGTCAAGAAGCGGCACCACCACTGCAACAGCTCTGACCTGCGGATTGGAGAAAAGCTATGCTACTCAGTACAGCTTTGTGCTCAGCATTCCTGCCGTAGCTGCTGCCGCCCTGCTTGAGTTTAAGGATGCCCTTGAGGTTGAAGGACTCAGCGAGGCCTTCAGCTTGCCAACCCTTGTGGGCATAGTTGTAGCCGCCATTGTGGGCATTGCCGCCATAAAAACCTTTATCTGGCTTATTAAGAAAAACAGATACATAATTTTCTCTTATTATTGCGCCGTAGTGGGCGTTGCAGTTATAGCAATCAGCATTTTCGAAAATATTTTACGTTAAAATAACAGGAGAACAAAATGGCACCAACTAAAAAGAAGAGCTCCGCTAAAGGAGCAAGCAAAAGGACTACTCAAAAAACCAATAAAAAATCTAACCGCTATATGTCCAGTATCATTCTTTTTGCAATAGCCCTGCTGGTCTTTGCAATGGCTGTTGTAAAGGGTGAAAACCTGTGGACAAGTCTGCACTCCTTTATACTGGGCTTGCTTGGCTGGAACGCCTTTTTGGCCCCTGTGCTGATGGGCTACATAGCCGTGCTGTTGGCAACCGACCGCGAGGGCAAATCCATTGCTGCGCGAGGCACCGTTGTGGGCGGATTTCTGCTTATTGCCGCCACCCTCGTAGATGTGTTTTCCTCCTATGCCGCCGATATAACCTATTGGCAGCATCTTACCACCGCCTATAAAACGGCGGCAAGCGGCAAGCTGAGCGGCGGATTTTTGGGCGCTGTTCCCGGTGGCGGACTGACTGCTGCTTTTGGTGATACCGCGGCCAAAATAACCATTGTAATAATAGCTTTTGTTTTTGTGATGATATTCACAGGCACCACCCTTGTGTCATTGTTTAAGGCCATTCAGACCCCTGCAAAGCACATTCGTGATGCTGCTGAAGAGGCATACGAGCGCAAGGCGGAGCGTGATGCTGAGCGCAAGGCCAAAAAGGCCGCAGAAGAGGTGGAGGTCAATGTGGGCACCGTGCCCGGCCGCCATCCCTTTGACGTGCCTGTTGAGGGTGAACCCGCTCCCGTGATAGAGCCCAACGATCCTGCTGACCTGGCTAAAAAGGGCAAAAAGGTGGTTGACTCCTTTAACGGCAAATCGACCATTGATATTGATGTTACCGACGCAGGTGAGGACGAGCCCCAAGGGGCAGAGGATACTCCTATGCCCGAGGGCGGAGCCATCAGCCCTGAGCTGTTGGCAGCTCTCGCAGGAGAGATTGATGTTGTGGCAGCAGAAAATGAAAGTGCCGCTGAAACTGCTGAGGTGGTTGACCAAGAGGCAGAAAATTTTGATTTTGATATTGAAGAGGGCAGCGATGTGGCTGCTCCCCCTGCAGAGTATTGTTATCCTCCCATTGAGTTGCTTAACAAGCCCGAGGATGAAAACTATGCAGATATCCGCGCCGAGATGACGGCCACTGCAGAAAAGCTGGTTAACACACTGCTGTCCTTCGGAGTTGAGACCCGATTGGTAAATATCAGCCGCGGCCCCTCCGTTACCCGTTATGAGCTACAGCCCGCTGCAGGTGTTCGCATCAGCAAGATAGCCAATCTTACCGATGATATTGCTTTGTCTCTTGCCAGCGCAGGTGTGCGTATCGAGGCACCCATCCCCAACAAGTCGGCTGTGGGTATTGAGGTACCCAACAAGGCAAAAAGCACCGTTTCTCTTCGCAGTCTTATTGAAGCCAACACCTTTACCGATGCAAAAAGCTTGGTAACGGGTGTTTTGGGCAAGAGCATCACCGGTGAGGATTGCTATATGGATATAGCCAAAATGCCTCACTTGCTTATTGCGGGTACTACCGGTTCGGGTAAATCGGTTTGCCTTAACTCTCTTATTTTATCTATTCTTTACAAAGCTCGTCCTGATGAGGTCAAGCTGATGATGATTGACCCCAAGGCGGTTGAAATGAAGGTTTATAACGGCATTCCCCATCTGCTTGTGCCTGTGGTTAATGACCCACGCAAGGCAGCAGGCGCCCTGGGCTGGGCAGTGTCTGAGATGCTCCGCCGTTATCAGCTTTTAAGTGAGTATGACGTGCGCAACCTTGAGGGCTACAATGAGCTGGCAGACAAGGATGAGAGCATGCAAAAGCTGCCTCAGATTGTTATATTTATTGACGAGTTGGCCGACCTTATGATGGCCGCACCAAAAGAGGTGGAAGATTATATCTGCCGCTTGGCGCAGATGGCCCGTGCCGCAGGTATGCACCTTGTTATTGCAACTCAAAGCCCCCGTGCCGATATTATTACAGGACTTATTAAGGCCAACATCCCAAGCCGCATTTCCCTTAAGGTTTCATCACCCCTTGAGTCACGCATCATACTTGATATGCAGGGTGCCGAGCGTCTTATCGGTTATGGTGATATGCTTTATTCACCCTCCGGCACCAGCAAGCCCACCCGTATTCAGGGTTGTTGGGTAAGCGACCGTGAAATTAAGGCGGTTGCCGACTTTATCAAGGAAAAATCCACCGGCAACTATGACGATGCCGTTATGCAAGAAATCGAGCGTCAGGCATCTCTGGCAGGCCAAAAGAAGAAGGCGGCCGAGGATGACGGCGAGAGCAGCGGCGAGGCAGACGAGATGCTGCCAAAGGCCATTGAGTGCGTGGTTGAGGCAGGCCAGGCATCTACCTCTTTGCTTCAAAGAAAGCTTAAGCTTGGCTATGCTCGTGCCGCAAGAATTATGGACCAGCTTGAAGAGCGCAAGATAATCGGCCCCTTTGAAGGAGCCAAGCCCCGCTCGGTGCTGCTTACCCATCAGCAATTCCTCGAAATGCAGGCCTCCGGCGAATTTGAATAAAAATAAAAAGCTCTGTTGGAAAAACCAACAGAGCTTTTATTATGCCGTTACAAATCTTTTTCGTGCAGGACTACTCCTGCTTTTTTTAATTCATCCTGAAGCGCTGCAACATCAAGGGTGGAAAAATCGTCGGTCATGGCGGCGGCAAGACCTGCTGCTTGGCCTGTAACGGCACAGCAGGGAATAACCCTCATAACGTCCCACATATTGTCGGTAACAGAGGTGTTGCGCCCTGCGGTGATAAGGTTTTTTGCGTCATTGCCGTAAAGGGTGCCGAAGGGAACCTCCCACACGGGACCGCGGTAGCGCCAGTCAGATACCATACCAATGCTGTCGGCAAAATAGGTGTGCTTTTCATCCGAGTCAAGGGTGTAGGCACCTGCAATGCGGCGTGTCATACGTATCTGGGGAATGGAGGCCATGGTAACGGGCATATAGCTTGGGTCTTTGCCGCGGGCTTTTTTAACGTCTGAAAGCAAAATAGTGTGAGAATCAATTACCATCTTGCTCAGCTCGTCGCCGTCAAGGCCGCTGTAACGGGTGGAATTAAGCACTTCGGGGGCAAAATCCACCTTGCCCTTCATCTCGTCGGTGATGTCGGCGGCACCGCGCATGCGCAGCTTGTAGCCCTCGCTTTCCGACAAAGAGTAGTGCCAGGCGGCCAGAATGTTGCCTTTGCTGAATTTTTCGGTGGCAACCCCTGCGCGGTAGCATATATCGGCATCACCCGTGCAATCTACAACGCTTTTAACCTTAACGGCAAAGCGACCCGACTTATTCTCGCAAATTATGTGGTCAATGTGCTTATCGTTGATGTCAACACCGCAGCAAAGGGTGCCGTAAAGAATTTCAACCCCTGCGCTAAGCAGTTCTTTTTCTGCCAATACAGCAAAATACTGAGGGTTAAATTGTACCTCGTAGCGCTCGTTTTTGGCCCTGGTTTCTGCGTCGTAATCGGCAAACCAATGAACGGGATTTCTTGCTTCAATCAAATCGTCCTTAACCGAAAGCTTAAGCAGCTCCTCTGCCAGACCGAAGGATACCTGCTTACCCATACCGTCGCAAAGGGGCAAATATATGGTGATAAGCCCTGCCGTGGCAAGACCACCCAGCATATATTCCCGCTCGGCAAGAATTACCTTGGCGCCTGACCTCGCGGCAGAGAGAGCAGCTGCAATACCGGCGATGCCGCCGCCTGCAACAAATACATCGCAGCTTTTGGTAACATTGGTTTTTAAGCACTCGTTAACGCTCATACTTATACTCCTTTTCATTACGTTTCAACTCATTGTAAGTATAAAATAAAACAAAATTATTGTCAATGGATAAACTACAAATGAAAGCATATAAATAATAGAGAAGGAGTGAATAAAAAATGCCCACAGAACTTGATAAGCTTATTGAGCAATATGCCGAGGAACTGATGCGATACAGTCAAGCTCACCCCTCCCTTGAGGATGAGACAAAAACCGATATACCGGCAACGCCCTATACTCAACCCGAGATACCGGCTGAGCAAGGGCCGCAGATACCCGTTATATTGCCGGGAGAACCGCTGCAGCCCATAAGTGAGCCGCCTGCGGTACTGCCTCCTTTGCAGGCAGAGCCGCAGGGGGAGCAGCCCGATGAAAGCCAACTGTCAGACCTCCCTTTTGAGGATATGCAGCCCTCTCGGGATGATGAGGGATACTTGCAGATAAGGGCATATACCGCCGATGAGGCCCTGCCTGTAGAGGGTGCGCTTGTAACGGTTACTGACAGCGAGGGCGGCCTTGTGGCTACTATGCTTACTGACGGTGACGGGCTTACCTCCGTTGTGGCTCTTAAAACGGTGGCACGGCAAGAATCAACCCTTCCCGAGGGGATGGACGTGTATGATACATACTATGTGATAATAAAAAAAGACGGATTTTTGCCCTTTAAAAATCCGGAGGTGCCTATTTTCGGAGGGGTTACAAACGTGCAGAACGCACCTCTTATTCCTCTGCCCGAATTCAGAAACGACCTCTCGGAATAAGGGGGATTTAAGATGGCTATACAACCCATAATACCCGAAAACATAAGGGTGCATTTGGGGCCTCCTTCATCGGATGCCCCAAACGTTACCGTCAGTTTTCCCGATTATATCAAAAACGTGGCGTCGGGTGAGATATATCCCACCTGGCCCGAAAGCGCTCTGAGGGCCAATATATACGCGCAAATATCCTATGCTCTCAACCGAATTTATACCGAATGGTATCCCTCTCAGGGGTACGATTTTGACATTACATCATCCACGGCATACGACCAAACCTATGCCGAGGGGAGAGCGGTTTTTGATAATATATCCCTTATCGTTGACGACATTTTTAACAGCTACGTAAGGCGGCAGGGCAGCACCGAGCCCCTGTTTACCGCCTATTGCAGCGGCCGCGGTGTGGATTGCGAGGGCCTTAAGCAGTGGGAAACCGTCACCCTGGCAGAGCAGGGTCTGGGGCCCTATCAAATACTGCAATACTACTACGGTGATGATATTGACATTGTGTCGGGAGCTCCCGTTGCGGTCAACACGCCCTCCTACCCCGGCATACCCTTGCGGGAGGGGGATGTGGGCAATGACGTGCAGCTGATGCAGGTGCGCCTTAACCGAATTGCCCGAAACTATCCCGGCATACCTGCCATACCTGAAGCAGACGGTATATTCGGCACACGCACAACTGCTGCCGTCAAAAGATTTCAGCAGGTGTTTGGCCTTGACGATGACGGAGTGGTGGGTAACGCCACCTGGTACAGAATCGCCTACATATATTCCTCCGTCAAGCGCCTTGCCGAGATTGACAGCGAGGGCATTGCAACGGGTGAAATTCCTCAAAGCTTTGCAAAAGCACTGCGCCCCGGAGACGAGGGTGATGATATAAGGGTGCTTCAGTACTATTTGAGGGTGATTTCGCAATACAACAGCCAAATACCTTTAATTGCCCTAAACGGAGTTTATGACGATGCCACCGAAAGGGCAGTGCGTGCCTATCAGCAGGCCAATGGTCTGGGGGTTGACGGAGTAGTGGGCAGAGCAACCTGGAACAGCATTTATAATACCTACCGCGGCATAATTGCCATCTCATCCACCGATGAAAATCAGCTGCCCAGGTATCCCGGAGGAGTCTTGAGATTTGGCGCCACGGGAGCAAATGTTGTTACCCTTCAGCAATGGCTCAATCGATTGAGTCAAACCTATTCTGATATTCCTGCTGTGGCAGAGGATGGCAATTTTGGAGTGGAAACCGACCGAGCGGTCAGAGCTTTTCAGCAACGTTTCGGCATAACTCCCAACGGAGTGGTAGGAGCCGTCACCTGGGATGCGCTGGCCTCGGCCTATGACGATTTGAGGTGAAAAAATGAACGAAAATTCAACAAAACAGCTTCAAAGCAAGCTGCGCTATCTGTCACAGGATTATGATAACCTGCCTGCTGTTGCGGTAGATGGAATTTACGGTGACGAGACAAAAAGAGCGGTTGCAGAGCTTCAGCGTATGCTGGGCTTTACCGCCGACGGTGAGACGGATGACAAAACCTTGACTGCCATTGACGAATTATATCGCACATCCAAAGCCCGTCACAACCAAGCAGTGGGTGTGCAGCTTTTCCCTGAGGATGGGCAACCTATGGTCTTTGGCAGCAGGGGAGTTAGCCGAGCTGCCCTAAATCTTATGCTGGGTCAGCTTGCTTTGGTGTTTTCGAATTTGCCAAAGATAGAGAGCGTTGATCTGTTTGGTGAAGATACATTGCAATCGGTGGCTCTGATTCAGCAATCATCGGGCCTTGAAATAACGGGGCAGGTTGACAAAACCACCTTTAACGTGATTGCCCGACTTTTTAATGAGTTCAGAGGTGGCATCCGTTGAAGCTTAATGTAGGCAGGTTTTTCAAAAATGCCGCAATACTTACTTTAACCTCCTTGCTGTTGCGCTTTGCAGGGATGCTGTTCAGAATATGGATGGCCAACTCTATCGGCAGTGAGGGAATGGGCCTTTATCAGCTGATTTTGTCTTTTTATATGTTGGCGGCTACCTTTGCGGGGCCGGGCATTACCACCGCCGTTACCCGACTTATAAGTGCTGCCCTATCCTGCTCAAAATCCAACGGGGTCAGGACTATTGTTCACAGCGCTTTGCTTTTATCGGTGGCGGTGGCAACGGTATCGGCTGTGGCGGCGGTAGTGTTTGCACGGCCCATCGCCCTTTATTGGATAAAGGACGCCCGCGCCGAGCTGAGCATCAAGCTTTTGTCAATATCCTTGCCGTTTATGGCAATTACCTCTTGCCTAAGAGGATATTTTGTAGCATATCGCAAGGTAGTAGCCCCTTCCTTGGCCCAGCTGACCGAGCAGGCGGTAAGAATGATTTTTATTGTGTTTGCCATGTCAAGGGTGGGCACTAAGGATGTGGCGCTCGCTTGTGCAGTTGTGCTTTTGGGCGACGGTATAGCTGAGTTTTCCTCTTGCCTTTATACCGTGGTCGGTTACCTTCTTCACCGCACAAGACAGGGCCGCCCATTAAGACAGCAGAAAAAAGAAAAAGGGGTGCTTTCGCAGCTGGTGCGTATTGCTGCACCTATTACGGCAGGGCGGTATCTCACTACGGGCTTACGCACCCTTGAAAGTATGCTGGTGCCCATAGGACTTGCCGCATTTTGTTCCGATAAAGGGGTCGGACTTTCTCAATACGGCAATCTTAAGGGTATGGCACTGCCGCTGCTCTTTTTTCCTGCCTCGTTTTTATCGGCTTTAGCTACCCTTACGGTGCCTGAGCTGTCAGGCGCGGCGGCAAAGGGCGACACCCTTCTTATACGCAGCTCGGTATCACGCCTTATTGGGGTAACCTCTACGGTGTCGGTAATAATTATGGGCATATTCGCTCTTTTTGGTGAGGATATAAGTCGCCTTTTATATTCCGAGCAGGATGTGGGCTTTTATGTGCGGGTGCTGGCCCCTCTTGTGCCAATGATGTATCTTGAAAGCATCGCTACGGGTTGCCTTCACGGACTTGACCGCCAAAACGATATTTTTAAATACAATGTTGTTGATGGGGTGCTGCGCATAGTTCTTGTGTGGCTGGCTCTCAGCCGCTGGGGTATGAGGGGCTTCGTACTGATAATGGCGGCAAGCAACCTGCTTACCTGCCTTTTGTGTCTTAACAAGCTGGTTGAGGTGACGGGCATTAAGCCCGATTTTGCGGGGTGGGCACTTAAGCCGCTGTTGACGGCCTTGCCATCTGTTGCTGTAGGTTGCGCAGTGGGACTGGTCTGCTCGTCGGCTCCCTTGCTTGTTAAAACTTTGGCAGAATGTGTTGTAGCGGCAGGGGTTTACTTTTTGTTTCAAAAAAACAATTTAAAACGCATAATTAAAAAAAGAGCACCTTAAATATAGATGTTGCTTTGGTATAAAATGCCTAAAAGCCGTGGTATGGGACAGCAATACCACGGCTTTTCACCTTTTATTCATACACAACCAATGCTTCTGATTTATCGCTTAAAATTAAGCTGCTGTTTTAAAGTGTAACCTCTACCAAGCTGTCGATTGCAACCTCGGGGTGATTTACATAGCAGTCGACAGCCAAAATCTTCACGCCCTTTTGAGCGGCCGCGCGCAACGCTTCGCCAAATTCGGGGTGGGTGCGGTCGTTGGGCGCAAATCGTAATATTCCCTTCATCTGAATGACAAACAGCACATAGGCCTCATGGCCCTCATCCAAAGCGGATGTCAGCTCTTTGAGATGCTTGACTCCTCGCAGGGTGGGAGCATCGGGGAAATAGGCAACTCCGTCTTTTTCGAGGGTTACCCCTTTAACCTCTAAAAGGATTTTTCGCTCACCGTCGGTAATGAAAAAGTCAAAGCGACTTTTTCCATAGGTGTATTCCCGACGAAAGGTGGCGCTTTCCGAAAAAAGGCCGCTTTTGGGCAACCATTCGGCGGCAAGACGGTTGGGTGCCTGGGAATCCATATTAATCATTATGGGTGAGCGGTTCGGGGGATTTTTAACTACGCCCACAAGGTCAAAAAGAGTTCGGCGGTTGCCCTCTGCTGCCCTTTCAAGAAAAAGAGCGGCACCCGGCACCAGCAATTCTTTGCAGCGCCCCGTATTTTTAACGTGAACGGTATGCTCTTTGCCCTCAAGCTCAACGGTGGCAACAAATCGGTTTTCGCGGCTTATAAAGCTTGCCGTCACAATTTGGTTGTATTTCATACCCTCCACTCCTTTCTGATGTAAATAATAACGCAAAAACCGACTTTTTGCAACGAAATTACACCTTTTTGCTATTGTTTTTGTCGATTTAGATGGTATAATTGAAGATAACAGAAAAAAGGAGTGATAAGCTTGAAAAGAATAAAGAACGAGATTGATATGACAAGCGGCTCTTTATTCAAAAAAATTATTGGCTTTACACTACCTTTTATGCTTTCAAGCATTATACAGTTGCTTTATAATGCCGCTGACCTGGTTGTGGTCAGCCGCTTTTCGGGCAGCAAAGCAATGGCCTCGGTGGGCGCAACAAGCTCCCTGGTTAATCTGATGCTCAATCTTTTTATAGGGCTGTCGGTGGGTGCCGGTGTTGTTTTATCCAGACGGTACGGAGCCCACGACGGCGAGGGTGTGCACAAGGCGGTGCATACCGCCATTGCCACGGGCATAATAGCGGGCTTTGTGGCTTGTGCCGTCGGCCAGCTGGCCTGCAAATCGGCTCTCGTTTTAACCGACACCCCTAAGGGAGAGGTGTTTGATGGCGCAATATTGTATTTAAGAATTATTTTGGCGGGTGCGCCTGCAGCAGTGATTTACAACTTTGGCGCGGCGGTGCTGCGTTCGGTGGGTGATACCAAGCGTCCTCTGTACATACTCACTCTTTCAGGCCTTGCGAACGTTGTGCTCAATCTGTTTTTTGTAACGGCCCTCCAAATGAGTGTTGATGGTGTGGCATTGGCAACTATAATAGCGCAGTATCTTTCTGCAATAGCGGTGCTGATTATTCTTTCACGGGTTGACGGCACCTATAAGCTGGTTTTTTCAAAAATTAAAATTTATAAAGATGAATTGGCCGAAATGCTTAAAATAGGCATTCCGGCAGGGCTTCAAAATATCGTTTTAAGCTTGTCAAACGCTATCATACAGTCGGCGGTTAACGGCTTTGGCCCCGCTGCCATGGCAGGCAACACGGCAGGCGCCAATATAGAGGGCGTTGCTTTTGCCTTTAAGGATTCTGTGCGCCAGGCGGCAATGACGGCTGTCAGTCAGAATTACGGAGCACGCGACCGCAAGCGCATTGCAAAAAGCGTGTCGGTCTGCCTTGCGTGTATCGGTGTGGGAGCAACCGCCCTGGGCATTTTCATGGTTGTTTTTGCCAAGCCGCTGCTGGGCATATACATTACCGACTCAGCCGAAGCAATGAGCTACGGCCAAATCAGAATGATTGTTACCTCACTGCCCTATGTGCTGAGCGGCATAATGGATATTTATTCGGGCTATTTAAGGGGCTTGGGCTATTCATCGGTGTCGACAATAAACTCATTTATAGGCATTTGCGGTGTAAGACTTTTGTGGGTGTTTGCTGTTTTTCCCTTAAACCAATCCCTATGGATGCTTTATATGAGTTGGCCTGTTTCGTGGATAGTGACTATCGCCCTTAACCTTATATCTCTGCATTTTGTAAAAAAACGTGCCTTGGCAAATTTTTAAACTGTTGTACCTTTTAAAAAAGTGTGATATAATTTATTTTAGCAGATTTTGACGCTTTTGGAGGATAAAATGTCGGAAGTTAATTTTGTGCAAAATTACAGTGGTAAAGCCCCCTACGCTTTTATAAGCTATTGCCACGATGAATTAAGCAAAATAGTACCCATCTTGCGCCTGCTTACTCAAGCGAACTGCCGCATTTGGCGCGACAAAGAGATTCAGGCGGGCGATGAGTGGAGCGATGTTATCGCTCAGCACATTGAAGATTGTGAAGTTGTTCTCTTTTTTGCATCCAAGGCCAGCTGTGATTCCGAATATTGCCGCGATGAGCTGTCTTTGGCAAAAGATCTGCGCAAGCCGGTGGTAATGATCTTTATTGAGGAAAATGTTAAGTTGCCTAAAGGTATGAATATGCACACAATGCGCTACCAGCGCATTGAGCTGGCCTCACCCAAAAAAATGGTGCAAAAATTACTGCAATCTGACGCCCTTACCGAATGCATTGCCTCCACCAACGAAAGCGATGAAATCGATGACGACAATATGCAGGTTGAGGATATAGACACTGAAGAAATTGAACAAGAAATCAAAGCAAAGCAGAGAGTACTCATAGTTGTTGCTATGACATGGGTGCTTTTGGGACTTGTGATTTCGGTGGTGCTTATTAAATTTATTATACCAATGGTTTCAAGCAGAGCTGCTGCAAGGCCATATTCGGTTGAAATGTCTGACGAGCTGACCGATATGACCTTTATGCTTGACGGCGAGGTTTATCAGTTACCCTGCAAATTTTCGGTCTTTCTTGACAGGGGCTGGAAGTTTGATTATTTGTCAGGTATTCCCATGGATGGACTTTATAATGATGATGTTTCAAGTAAAAGCGCCTCATCCAAAAATCAAAACGTTGATATTGATGGCAACCCTTTCAACGAGAAGAGTATAATAACCGGTCATTCTGAGGAAAAGAATATCGTTCTTATGAAAGGCGAAATAAAAATAAACCTGACCGTTTATAACAACGGTGGCAACTCTGTCTATCTTAAGGACTGCAATGTATGGTCGTTTGGTATCAATAACCTTCAAAACAAGCCCGAGATATTCTCTTTGCCCAAGTCTATCAATCTCGGCTCTACGATTGATGATATAATCAACGCCTACGGTGTGCCCGTATACCGCGACGCCTCTGAGGACAGCGAAACCATCATGTATATCAGTGAAGATTCTACCAGAGAGCGCGCCGTTATGTTTCGTGTATATACCAAAAAGGCCGATAAAAAATACAACGCCATAGTGCTCTCAAATGGAGATTATGAGCATATTTCGAACACCACCTCTACCGACCCCAACATACCCGTCTTTTTTGGTGACTACAATTGTATAGAGGATGAGGGCGATATAACCACACCCGTTGTAACCATAGACGGCGTTAAGTATATGCTGCCTGCACCCGTTGGCGAATTTATCGATAACGGATGGAACATTTATACGGCACCATCTGCATTGCCATCCACCAAGGGCGACACAATCACCCTGGCGCAAAAAGAAAAACAGATGAAGTGCGGTATCTTTAACTTCAGCACCCGACAGCATTATGTTAAGGACACAGCAGTTGATTCCATAGAGTATAATGCCGATTCCAAATTCACTCTTACATTGCCGGGAGGCATCACTCTTGGCAGCACCAAGCAAGAGCTTGACCGCTTGATAACCGAAGATTTCAAGGTGACCGAAAAGGACGGCAAGCTGACTTACAAATATGAAGACTCGGCTGTTTTTGGCTATCACCTTCAAATTGTGGTTGATAAGGCCACCCAAAAGGTTGAAAGCATAAAAGTAGCTTCATTCAGGTGGCATTATCCCCAAAAATAAAAGGAGATTTAATTATGACCGAAGTTAAGCGCAACAGCGGCCTGCCTATGATAATGTATATTATCGCAACCTGTCTTTCGGCATTTTCAGTGTTGATTAAACAGTTATACAATAATGTGCATTTTAATTTTTCCAACGTTAACGTAAGAGGGTTGATTTATGCCCTTGTGCCCACGTTGCTGATGACGCTGCTGATAGTTCACGGCGCTATGTTCAAGGCCAATAAAACCCGCATCTTTTTTATGCTTTATTACATTGCCCAAATCTTGATAATTGCATATACTATATACTGCAATCTTAGGGTAATATTCAATGCCCCCGCCGCCGCGGCATGGTACTTTTCTTATGGCGACGTAGTATATATTGTGCTGTACGCGCTTATAATAATTGACTGCATAGCATCCAAAAAGCACGCTATGGCACGCACTGCGCTTATATTGCTTATTGTGTGTAACGTGCTGTTCGCCTTTATCAATCTGGGCGCTAACATTGTGTACGTCATCAAGAATTTTGATTACATTGACAGCTTGGGCGACCTGGGCAGATTTTTCGGCGGTGGTTTCTCGTTTGCGATTTCTATCGTTTCGGGCGTTTTTTCAAGAGCGTCATTTTTGCTGACAAACATTGCAGGCATCATCTACACCTCAAAGGACAAGCCTGCCCAAAAGGAGCTTGCAACCCCTGCATCCACAATCAACCAATCTCAACCGCAATAAAGGAGATAATCCCCAATGCAATTTCGTCCTCTGACCGATGCGGATCTCGATTTGTGCCGGCCGTATTTTGAAAAATTAGACCCCACCGCCTGCGACTACACCGTAGGCGGAGTCTTTATGTGGCGCGATATGTATAACACCCAAATGGCCATTGAGGACGATTGCCTTATAATATGTCTTTATGAAGAGGGCGAGGCCTATTACTGCCTGCCCATGGGTGAAAGGGTAAGGGCTGCCGTCGAAAAAATTGTTGAGCACGAAAAGGCAAAGGGCTCCGATGTGGTGCGCTTTTGCGCCGTAATGCCCGAATATTTGCCCATATTTGAGGGCTTGGAGCAAAAGGTTGAGATTATAGCTCAGTTTGATTTTAACGATTATCTCTATTCTGCCGAAGATTTAATAGGGCTTGCCGGCAAAAAATTTGGTGGGCAGCGCAATCTTATAAGGCAGTTTGAGCGACTGTATCCCAACAACGAGTTTAAAGAATTAACTGCACAAAATCTGCAAGAGGTGCGGCAGTTCTTCACCGCCTCCTTCAAGGCGGCTGATCCGATGGGCGATGACCACAAGCAGGCCGAAAATGCCCTGGTAAACAGCGTTTTGAGTCGCGAGGATTTGCTCGGTATGTTCGGCGCCGTTTTGTATGTTGACGGCAGGGTGGTGGGCTTTTCGGTAGGCGAGCAGGTGGGTGATACCCTCTATGTTCACATAGAAAAGGCAGACCGCAACGTTAAAGGCGCCTATCAGACCCTTAACAATCGGTTTGCCCGCAAATTTGGTGGTAACGCAAGCTTTATCAACCGCGAGGATGATATGGGCGATTTAGGGCTTCGCAAGGCAAAAATGGCCTATCACCCCATCAAGCTGATTGAAAAATATATTGTTGAAATAGTTTTATAAAAAGCAGAGGGCACCCTCTGCTTTTTTACTTGATATGTAGCATTCGCGACGAGAAATAAAGGATCCCTTGTGTAAAGGGAGCTGTCACCGAAGGTGACTGAGGGATTGTTAAGGCTTTACAATCCTCCCGTCACGCCTACAGCGTGCCACCCTCCTTTACACAAGGAGGGCTTTTTTGTTTTGAGCGAGCCAAAGCCCCTACGCAGAAAACTTAAATCAACACCGTAGGGGCGAGCAGTGCTCGCCCGACAAGGATCCCTACGTTTGTAAAGTCTTGCCTTTAAGGACAAAATGTGATATAATACGACAAACCAATCAAAAGGAGAAGATTGTATGGCTAATATGTTTTCAGGTAAGTCAAAAAAGCAGGTGCCCAAGACTCTGGATGAGTGCGTTCAGCCCGACAGAGTTTCCACCAACCTTTGGGTGTGGGCTGAACGGATAGAAAAAATAGGTGTAATTGTTTTTGTCTTTCTCATAGTTTTCGGCATTATAAACACAATTTCCACAGGTATAACAACCTATCGGGAGGTCGATGCCATTGGCATAGGAGATGAAGCTGCGGTTGCCACAGTTTTAGCAGTGTTTACAAGTCTGTTTTCCACCGCGCTGTATGCTTTTATTGAGTTTTGCGCCTATCACGCTATCGCCCTGCTTATAGGTGCGCTGGCAAGCATAGTTCAAAACACAAACGTTTCTGCAAATCTGGCCTTGTACAGTATAAAAGGAAAATCGGGAGATAAGTTTACCGAAGAACCCGATGACTGTCAAGCTGCTGAGTCCTATGTAGACCATAAAGCAGATGTGGACTACGGCTCAATTTATGACTGCGAAAAAATAGTTAGACTGGGCGTGTTTAAAACTGACGGATGCGTTGTGTGTGGCGGTGGTGTTCAAAATCTTGAAAAATGCGCCCTCACAACTGAAATAGGCACAAGAAAGCTGTTCCTTTGCAAAACCTGTATTGCTAAATATTCTAAGCTTCCCATTGAAGAAGAAACTCAGACTGATGAAACTGACTCCAACAACAGTCATTATTGGCGTTGCAATAATTGTGGTCAGCTTATAAATTCTAATCCTTGCCAATATTGTGGCAAATAACCCTCGCACATAAAGAAACCCACGAAACCTTTTGGTTTCGGGGGGTTGTGTATAAGGGTTGCCGAAACTTGGAAATACAAATTGTTTATGGTATAATTTTCACAACTGATCTTGCATAAGGTGGTGTTGTAATGAGACATATAGTTCGCGGATTAATAATTTTTCTGATACCGATTATTTTAAGCGTTGTTCTTGAATATGTTAGGCATTCCAAACAATCAGAAGACGGCAAGGTTTATTTGCATAAATTTTTAGCAATTTTAGGAGCGATTACTTCTGTTGTTTTCCTAATTCCTGCCATCATTACTGCTTTTTTAGACGAGCCGTTGTGGATACCGATTATCTTTCTCTTGTTATCATTGCTTGGTATAACCTTAATTATTGCATTTATAAATTGCAGAATTTCATACGACCAAGACGGCTTTGTTCATAAAAGTTTTTTTGGTATAAAAAGAAGATTTACGTATGACCAAGTCACTGCAATCAAAGAAAATACACATGAGAAATTTCTTTATGTGGGCAATAGACGACTAATGGTTGATGAATTTTCAATAGGTGGAGATGACTTTATTAAACTTGTTAAGAAAAAGTATCGAACCATACATGACGGGAAAAGCATTCCTAAAATATATAAAACAAAGTACGATATATTTAACGGGAATGTTACGGATGCAGGTGGCTTTCTGTTCGCTTATATTATAGTTGCAGTTTTGTTAATTGGCTTAGTGATCTTAATGGTCGTTTATACATATTTTTCTCCGAGTACGAAAAGCAACACAATTGAACGCTCAGTAAGGTTTATATCCTGTGATGCAAAACAGGAAGAAGTTGTCTTGACTTCTGCAGACAAACAAATTTATGTAATACGGTTTATTGATGATCAGTTTAACTCCAAAGATATTCAAGCTATCTGCGATGAAAAAACGGTTGTAACAGCATATTCAACGGAAGTCACACCGCGCTACGCAGACGACTATTACTCTTTAAAGGCTATTGTACATAACGGCAGATATCTTTTGAGTTTTGAGGAAACAAATAGATTCCATAGTCAAGAATACCGGCCACTGATTGCTTTTGCATTAGGAATGTTTCTTCTCTTTGGCGTATATGTTGCGGGATCTATTGTTGTAGGTAGGAATCCAAAAAAGTTTAGCAAACGAGTTACACGACTGTTTTTTAAGGATGGATATATCAAGCATTAATTAGCACCAGGAAAAAGTCAAAAAACAACCCCCGAAACCTTTTGGTTTCGGGGGTTGTGCGTTTAAAAAGCAAGATTTATTTTTTGCGATTCTCTTTAAGCGTTGTGCAGGTTGAAATTAACATTCTTCTAATTGCGCCGCACTCGTTTTTAAGGATTTTATATTTTCCTTGCTCCAAATAATCGGTTTCAAACAGCAATTCTAACCAATATTCGGTTTCGTGACATTCTTTAAGCGCAATTTCAAATTTTGAAATAAAGTCTGCTGTGCCTTGAGCATATTGAGCTTCGTAAATGTTTGCGCCTATAGAGGTTCCTGAACGCAGCAACTGATTTGTCAGAACACTTTCGCGAAAAGTTTGTTTTATATCTCTGCATACAACAACAATATTTTTTGCGAATTCTTTTGATTTGTCGCGCATTGTACTTTCGCTCATAAAAAACACTCCCCATTATGTTTTATCAAATTGATAGCTTTAAAAGTTATATTGCTGTGCAGTTATATTACGCACAATGTGCGTAGTTATATTTTTTGTTGCACAAAAAGTTATATTATATTCGCATCTAAAACTCGCGAAGCGAATATAACTCGGCAAATGCCCGAATATAACTGCGAAGCAATATAACTCGCCTATGGCGAATATAGTTGTTCTCAAAGAGAAAAAACTCCCACAAAATGTGGGAGTAATTTTTTTATCTCTTTGAGAACTGGGGTGCACGACGTGCGCCTTTGAGTCCGTACTTTTTGCGCTCCTTCATTCTGGGGTCACGAGTGAGCAAGCCGGCCTTCTTAAGAGTGCCGCGCATATTCTCATCAACCTGAAGCATAGCACGTGCGATGCCGTGACGGATTGCGCCAGCCTGACCGGTAACGCCGCCACCGGTAACAGTGCAGATTACGTCAAACTTGCCTTCATTGCCGGTGATGGCGAAGGGCTGACGAACGATAAGCTTAAGAGTTTCAAGACCGAAGTAATCGTCAATATCACGGTCATTGATGGTGATTTTGCCGGTTCCGTTGGCAAAAACACGAACACGGGCAACAGAGCTCTTTCTTCTGCCGGTGCCATAGAAATAAGGTGTAGACTCGTACATTTAAAGCGACCTCCTTCGATTAAAACTCCCAGACTTCGGGCTTCTGGGCGGCGTGAGGATGCTCAGCGCCCTTTACCACGTGCAGTCTGGTAAAGGCCTTGCGGCCGATGGTTGTGTCGGGAATCATACCCTTAACGGCAAGCTCCATAGCGAGCTCGGGGCGGGTGCCCATAAGGGTGCGGTACTTAACGGCCTTGAGACCGCCAATGTAACCGGTGTGACGATAGTAGTATTTGTTGTCAAGCTTTGAACCGGTGAGTACTGCCTTTTCAGCGTTGATAACGATTACGTTGTCGCCGCAATCAACGTGGGGTACAAACTCGGGCTTGTGCTTACCGCGGAGCAAAACTGCTGCCTCTGCAGCCACACGGCCCAGAGACTTGCCCGCAGCGTCAATGACATACCACTTGCGGCTGATTTCGCCGGCTTTGGGCATATAAGTTGACATATCAGTTACCTCCAAATTAAAATTCTTTTTTTCGTGCAGGTGTTATGATAACACACCCCGTTCCACTTGTCAACACCTTTTTTTCAAAATTTTAATCGGCTACATTCAATCTCGTTTTATCTCTGTTTTTCTCCTTTTATCTCGCGATTGCTCACTTTCAATTTTCACTTTTTTAATGCAATTTTTATACCTATTGCAATTTTTTTGCAAAAACTATATAATAATGTATATTCTTTTTTGGGGGTGAAGCCGATGCAAATGCTTATCAGCCGCATAAGAGCTGCCGTAGACCGCTACAATATGATTGAAGCGGGGGATAAAATAGCCGTGGGAGTATCGGGCGGCAAGGATTCCTTGGCGCTGCTTTATGCATTAAGCGAAATTCGGCGCTTTTATCCCAAGCCCTACACCTTGGTGGCCATCACGCTGGATATGCAGTTCGGCGGTGCCCCTGCCGATTGGAGTGCAATCAAAGAGCTGTGCGACCGACTGGGTGTGGAGTATATAGTGCGCCCCACTCAGCTGGCCAAGGTGATTTTTGAGGATAGAAAAGAGAAAAATCCCTGCTCCCTTTGTGCTAAAATGCGCCGAGGAATCCTCCATGACGCCGCTAAAGAGGCAGGGTGCAACAAATTGGCGCTGGGCCATCACCTTGACGATGCAGTGGTAACATTTTATATGAATCTGCTTGACGGTGGAAAAATCGGATGCTTCAGGCCCGTCAGCTATCTGTCGCGCAAGGATTTGACACTCATCAGACCTATGGTTTTTGCCTATGAAAAGGATGTTGGCAAGGTGGCGCGCAAGCTATCCTTGCCCGTAACAAAATCGGCCTGCACCGCCGACGGCATCACCGAGCGGCAACGGGTTAAGGAGCTGCTTTATAAGCTGGAAAAAGAGAACGGCTACAGCGCTCTCTATCAAAAAACCCTGGGCGCCCTGCAACGAGGCGGCATTGACGGCTGGGGAGAGGAATAAAGAGCTGTATTGCCTGCGGCAGTTTGTTATATATTATATAATGTAAGTGAAAAGAAAAACCACAGTTCGTTTGAACTGTGGTTTTTAGCTTTTAAGATGCCTTGCCGATCATGTTGATTATTTGGTCCAAACTATCGGTAAACGATGTGATGGTGATGATGCCCATAAAGTTTTCACACTTTTTAACGGCTACAACCTGTTTAATGACGCCACCTTCATTGTCGTATTCTAACTTTAGGCAGTTCATGGTTTGACCGGCAATTTCAACCTTGTCGATTTTGACTGAGGTCAAACCATCGCCATCGACCTGCTCTTTTGATTTTTCCAAATATTCTTGTTCACTTAATACAGAGCCGTATATGTTGCCCAGATTTTCAAAGCCGACAATGATATTATCGCCGTTTAACGGGTTGGTAACCATCATATCATACACGGCGCCGGTAGCATTTTCAAGGTCGGTTTCGCCGCCAAGCTCGGTAACCAATTTTTCAGCATCGGTAAACTCCCAACCTGCGGGAGAAAAGAGCTGAATGCCCAACGTGGTGTTTTTGTAGTGGCCATCCTTTAGGGTGCCCATAACGTCCTCGGCCTTGAGTCCGCCGCAAGCGGTGAATGACAACAGCATCACAAGCGCAAGGGCAAGGGATAAAAGCTTTTTCATAATGATTTCTCCTTTGATTTTATATGTCCAAGGCTTACGCCTTAGTAATCGATTTAAGCAGTGCATAAGGCCCCGATTCGGTGCAATAGGCGGTTATGACGATAAGCGCGCCGTCGCCCTCAATTACAGTTATCAGTGCCTCAACGCCGTCCTCCTCAGAATAAAACACCTCTAAGCAGGTGGCCTCCATGCCTGCCACTGTTGTGGTGGTGATTTGGCAGGTGTCGATTATCAGCGCGTTTTTTTCGGCCGTTTTAACGGCTTCATCCTTTTTTATCTCAAGATATTCAACGGGAGTTTTATCGGTCTTTTCAAAAACCACCATAAAGGATTCGCTTGCCTCGTTGGTGGCAACAAAGTCGTACCATTGCTCAACGTCGTCACCAAACTTGGTGTTGCCGCCGTTTAAGTCGGGCAAATCGGTGCCGTCGTAAGTCGCCCATATACCCTCAAGGGCAATCTTGATGCCTGTCCATTTATTAACGTATACACCGTCGGTACATTTGCCCTCTTTGCTGACGGTGGCACCGCCTTGATTTGAGGAAGAACCCTCTGCACCGTTATTACCGCAAGCGGTAAAGCTGAGCAGCATTACAAGGGATAACGCAAGTGCTAAAAATCGTTTCATACGTATCCTTCTTTGCAAAGACATCAGACTTTGGTTATCATTTTCAAAATCTTGTCTACGGGTATGGAGCCCGACGACACTTTTATTACCAACAAAGCATTTTCGCATTTCTTTACTGCTGTAAGAGACGTTGTAGTGAGATCGTCGGAGTTCATTTCGATTTCTAAGCAGTCCATTTTGTGACCGGCAATTTTAGTGACGGTGTTTTTGCATGAAACAACGTCTTCTTCATAGTCTTCTAAATATTTTTCTTTTTCACTTTGTATGTATTCCTCGACGCTTTTATCGGTTTTTTGAATTATTACTATTAAAGCGTTACCGGTGGGGTGGGTTGTTGCAAAGTCTATCCATTTTTCACCCGTTTCATCAATAATCCTATCGGCAGTGTGATCAAGCCAAGGATCAAAATTGATTTTAAAGCCGGCTGATTGGTTAATGTAAACTCCGTTTTCAACGGTACCTTTTTCTAACGTGATAGGCTTTTCTTGGCCGCAGGCAGTAAAGGACAGCAGCATCACAATTGCCAATATGATCGCTAACAGTTTTTTCATAATTTATTCCTCCTATTGATAGGTTAACAAAAACAGCCTGCCGAATTATCGACAGGCTAAAAATCACTCTGTAATATCGGCCGA
>JAZRNV010000142.1:0-16126 GCA_045648425.1 Acutalibacteraceae bacterium
GATAAACTTTTCTATCCGTTTCGTAACTGATAGTTTGCTTAACTACAAGTTGATCGTTTTGCTCTCCTACATCTAAACGAATATGAATGTTATGCCAATTATTTGTATTTACAAAACCAAACTCTATATCGTACCTTTGGGATAGGTTTATTGTTCCTCGGATTTCCCCGTAGTTGATTACGGATTTATAGCCGTTCCTGAAATCTTCAAAGTCAAGATCGCTGGTTATACTGTATTCGTCGGTTGTGAGCAATTCGCCATTCAAAAATACAGATACATACGCAATTCCCGATTGTGTATGACGATCTATGTAGTCAAATCCGCCCAATCCAAAAAACAATGCAACCAAAATACTTACTACAGAAATAATGGTAACTACCTTCAGCCATTTATGACTTTTCTTCATTTCTTCTACCGAGCCGCCTAAAATTTCATCTTTACTTATTTCCAAAATATCACAAAGTTTTCTAACCATTTCAATATCTGGGAGCGTTTTTCCTGTTTCCCATTTTGAAACAGCCTGTTTGCTGACAAAAACTTTTACCCCAAGCTCTTCTTGGGTTAGTCCTTTAGCTATCCTATGATTTCGTATAATTGTGCCTATCTTTTCCAATCGGACCACCTCCTTGTGTAGGTAATTATATCATAACTTCTGTTTTGAACAATGGTTTAACAAAATATTGGCGGTATCTTATTGGTTGACACAGCAATTTCCGGTATTTTTAGTCCTATGTCCGTATGTTTTAACGATATGCGCTACGTTTCAACGATTATCTCAATGAATCAACGATTATGGTTGTAATTTAACGATTGCTTGTGATTTAACGATTTGAAACGAGTGAAATATTTGCTTTACGGCAAATGTGAAATAATTTACTTTGTAAATTGTGAAATTTGATGCTGTCGCATCAAGTGAAATGAAATAAATCCCTTATGCGCCGCAGCGCATTTCACATTGCGAAGCAATATTTCATATGCGAAGCGTATTTCACAAATCCCGTAAGGGATTTATTTCGTTGAAAAAGACCGATGCTTTGATACAAAGCATCGGTCTTTTTCTGGTGGAGACGAGGAGGATCGAACTCCCGACCTTACGGATGCGAACCGTACGCTCTCCCAGCTGAGCTACGCCCCCATATATCTGCCGCGGTTGCGACAGATATTATTATACTATATATTATTTTAATTACAAGCCCAAAATTCCCAAGTCAAATATAGAAAACATCAGACAAAGCACCTGCGCTGACAAGGTAAACAAGAGCTACAAAGGCTCCAATTCCGCCAAAGATAATACCTAAAATTGAACGGGCAGTTTTGTCACCCTTTACCCGAGAAACAATGCCAAAGATAACTGCTACGGCATCTATTGCCCATCCAACAATGGGCACGTAGCCCAAAACCAGCGCCAGAATGCCGAATATCATAGCAACGACCGATGACTTTTTGCCTGTTTCAACGGGTTGCTGAGGCATATAGTATATCGGCTGCTGATATTGGGGTTGCGGATGCACGGGTTGCTGATACATCGGCTGCTGATATTGGGGCTGTGGTTGCACGGGCGGCTGATACATCGGCTGCTGATATTGGGGTTGCGGCTGCACGGGCGGCTGATAGGTCGGCTGCTGATATTGGGGTTGCGGCTGCACGGGCGGCTGATACATCGGCTGCTGATATTGGGGTTGCGGCTGCACAGGCGGCTGATAGGTCGGCTGCTGATATTGGGGTTGCGGCTGCACAGGCGGCTGATACACCGGCTGAGGAATGACGGCAACCATAGGAGCTTCAGGCGTTACATCAACATAATCAGTGCCGTCAGACTCCCCGTTCCACCAAGCTTCCGCAGGGGTTGCAGGGGTAATCGGCAGCTGCTCTTCATTGTTTTCGGTTGAATTAAAGTTTTCACTCATAACAATTCCTCCATTCACTGGTTGCATCCGTACTTGCAAACGCTTTTTAATACGCATTGCTGACACTTGGGAGCTCGCGCTACACAAATTGCTCTGCCGTGAAGCACTACCCTATGACAAAAATCGTTTGACTTTTCGGGTGGCAAAAGCTGCTTTAGCTTAAGCTCTACCTTATAGGGGTCTTTTGTGTTACAAAGTCCCAAAAGATTGGTTATTCGAATAACGTGGGTGTCTGTAACCACGGCAGGCTTGCCGTAAACATCACCAACTATAAGATTGGCCGTTTTTCGGCCAACACCTTGAAGCTTTGTAAGCTCTTCAATTGTATCGGGCACTATGCCGCCGTAATCATCTCGCAGCGCTTTACACATAGCCACAATATCGGCCGCTTTGGTAACATATAGTCCACAGCTTTTTATGTAGGGCGCCACCTCTTCGGGGGTGGCAGCCGCAAAATCGTCAAGGGTTTTAAAGCGCTCAAAAAGAGCAGGTGTGACCTGATTGACCCTGTCATCCCTACACTGGGCAGAAAGCCGCGTGGCAATAAGCAGCTCATAAGGGTTTGATGCAATCAGCTGACACTCGGCAACAGGATACTCTTTTTCAAGCAGCTCAATACATTTTTCTGCGCGTTGTTGTGCTGTCATATTATACTCCGCTGTAATTATGTGCTTTATCAAGCATCATATCCTTAACCTTCATAAGTCGGGTTCTGCTGCCTCGCTCGTTTTCTTCAAGCTTCATAGAGATATACTTGATGGTTTCCTGATAGCGAGGAATAAGCACATACTCAAGCGCGTTAACACGGCGGCGTGTTTTTTCAATCTCGGCCGACATAAGCTCGGTGGCCTTTTCAAGCTGTGCAAGGCGCACCAAATCAGCCGTAAGCTCATCCAGCATAGTTACGGCTCCGTCAAGCTCGAAGGAGGTATATGCAAAGCCATAGGGATACAAGTCGCCTCCGTCTGCTCTGATGGCGGTTGCCTCAAGCTCAGGTATTTCAACACTCATTACGTTGCGTGTTGTAACTGAAAGAGAGAGCTGCTGCTTGGGCACAAGCAGGGATGCATCAAGGGCTTTTGAGGACATTGCCGCACTTGCCTCGGCAAAGTGTGCATTTATATCCTGCAGACGCTCTTCAACCTTTGCGCGCAATATTTTGTTTTCTCGCATTAAATCCAAAAACTGTCGCATAAGCTCATCTCGCTTATCCTTAAGCAGTTTGTGTCCCCTGACGGCAGTTGTAAGCTGTTTTTTCAGCTTGGTAAGCTGCATTCGGGTTGGATTTACATTCATAACAGCCATAGTCGGCTCCTTTACTCGCCGTAATAGCGATTGAGAATATCGTCTTTGATTCGTTTAAGCTCGCTTCGGGGCAGAATTTTAAGAAGTTCCCAGCCAAGGTCAAGGGTCTGTTCAACAGTACGGTTGGCGGTGTAGCCCTGGGAAACATACTCCTGCTCGAATCGGTCGGCAAATTTGGCATAAAGCTTATCCATTTCGGTAAGGGCGGCCTCACCCAAAATAACCATAAGCTCTTTCGCATCCTTACCGCGGGCATAGGCGGCAAAAAGCTGGTTCATGGTGCCTGCGTGATCTTCACGGGTTTTGCCCTCGCCGATACCCTTATCCTTAAGGCGAGACAGAGAAGGCAGAACATCAATGGGCGGCATTATACCCTTGCGGTAAAGCTCACGGGAAAGAATGATTTGGCCCTCGGTAATGTATCCCGTAAGGTCGGGAATGGGGTGAGTTTTATCATCCTCGGGCATTGTAAGAATGGGAATGAGGGTAATAGAGCCGTCACTGCCCTTGAGTCGACCTGCACGCTCGTAAAGAGTAGCAAGATCGGTATACATATAACCGGGATAGCCACGTCTGCCGGGCACCTCTTTACGGGCGGCAGAAACCTCACGCAGAGCGTCGGCATAGTTGGTGATATCGGTCATAATAACCAGCACGTGCATACCCCGCTCAAAAGCCAGATATTCGGCGGCGGTAAGTGCCATTTTAGGTGTAGCTATTCGCTCGATTGCAGGGTCGTTCGCAAGGTTTACAAACATAACGGTGCGGTCAAGAGCGCCCGTCTCTCTGAAAGAGTTAACAAAATAGTCTGACTCTTCAAAGGTGATACCCATAGCGGCAAACACAACGGCAAACTGCTCATCCTTGCCGCGAACGGTGGCTTGACGGGCTATCTGTGCCGCAAGCTCCGAATGGGGCAAGCCGGATGCTGAAAAGATGGGCAGCTTCTGTCCGCGAACGAGGGTGTTAAGGCCGTCAATAGCCGATACACCCGTTTGAATAAACTCTTGAGGGTAATTTCTGGCGGCAGGATTCATAGGGGTGCCGTTAACATCCAAACGCTTGTCAGGTATGATGGCAGGGCCGCCGTCAATAGGTCTGCCCAAGCCGTCAAAAACGCGAGAAAGCATATCCTCTGATACGGCAAGCTCCATAGAGCGGCCCAAAAAGCGCACCTTTGACTCGGCAAGATTGATGCCTGCAGAATTTTCAAAAAGCTGAACAAGAGCATTGGTACCGTCTACCTCAAGCACCTTGCAACGGCGTTTTTCGCCATTGGGAAGCTCGATTTCGCCAAGCTCGTTGTATTTTACCCCTTCAACGTCACTGACCATCATAAGAGGGCCTGCAACCTCACGTATTGTACGGTATTCCTTTGGCATCAGTCATCCCCCTTTTCAATGGCAATTTTAATTTCTTCATCAAGTTGTTTGATGGCGGCATCGAACTCTGCAACAGCCCCATCCTCTGCAACGTATTTAAGTCGGCCTATTCTTTCGCGTGAGGGCAAAGCGGCAAGTCGCTCGATATTGGCGCCCTTATTTAGCGCTTCGGCCGATTTATCATAATAGGTAAGAATGGCCTTCATAAGCAAGAACTGCTTGCTGAGAGAGGTATAGGTATCTTCATCCATAAAGGCATTTTGATGCAAATAGTCTTCACGGATTGAACGGGATACCTCAAGCTTCAGACGGTCGGGTGCGCTGAGAGCATCCATACCAACCAGCTTAACAATTTCTTCAAGCTCGGCCTCCTCCTGAAGCAAAAGCATCAGTCGGCCACGCAGTTCATTCCACTTGGGGTCAACGTTTTCTTCAAACCAGCCCTTCAGGCGGTCAGCATAAAGTGAGTAGCTGGTAAGCCAGTTAACAGCAGGAAAATGTCGCTTATAGGCAAGAGAAGCGTCAAGTCCCCAGAAAACCTTAACTATACGCAAGGTGGCCTGGCTGACGGGCTCAGAAATATCACCGCCGGGAGGAGACACGGCGCCTATAACCGAAAGGGCACCCTCGGTATCCTCTGTGCCGTTAACAATAACGCGGCCTGCACGCTCATAGAACTGAGCAAGTCGGCTTCCCAAGTAGGCGGGATAACCCTCTTCACCGGGCATTTCTTCAAGACGGCCCGACATTTCGCGCAGTGCCTCTGCCCAACGGGAGGTTGAGTCAGCCATAAGCGCTACGGTGTAGCCCATATCGCGGAAATACTCAGCAATGGTGATGCCTGTGTAAATGGATGCTTCGCGAGCAGCAACAGGCATATCCGAGGTGTTGGCAATAAGAACGGTACGCTCCATAAGCGAGTTGCCCGTGCGAGGGTCTTTAAGCTCGGGGAATTCGTTAAGAACGTCGGTCATTTCGTTACCGCGCTCACCACATCCTATATAAACAATAATGTCGGCGGCAGCCCATTTTGCAAGCTGGTGCTGAACAACCGTTTTACCCGAGCCGAAGGGGCCGGGAACAGCAGCTACGCCGCCCTTTGCCAAGGGGAACAGAGTATCAATCACTCGCTGACCTGTGGTAAGCAAAATATCGGGCGAAAGCTTACGCTTGTAGGGTCTGCCCACACGAACGGGCCAAGTGTGCATAAGATTGATTTTTACAATATCACCCTTTTCGGTTTCCACCTCAGCGACCTGCTCGTCAACC
This sequence comes from Acutalibacteraceae bacterium, assembly GCA_045648425.1. Taxonomy (GTDB): domain Bacteria; phylum Bacillota; class Clostridia; order Oscillospirales; family Acutalibacteraceae; genus RGIG2206. The sequence continues at coordinate 5,864 of JAZRNV010000142.1, forward strand.
CTATAGTCACCCTCGGCAACCACGCTTACAAGCTTGCCGCTCACCTTGTTGGGTATCATTATTTTATGGTTAACAACGGCGGTTTCTTGAACGGTGCCTATCACGTCACCTGCGCTGACGGCATCCCCCACCTTAAGAGTAGGCACAAAACGCCATTTACGCTCGCGGTTGAGACTGGGCACCTGTACACCACGCTGAAGATTGGTGCCGCAAACACGCATTATTTCTTCAAGGGGGCGCTGTATGCCGTCAAATATAGAGCCGATAAGGCCGGGGCCCAGCTCTACGCTAAGAGGCATACCAACCGATTCAACCGATTCACCCGGACCAAGGCCCGAAGTCTCTTCATAAACCTGAATTGATGCTCTGTCACCGTGCATCTCAATTATTTCACCAATAAGTTGCTGCTCACTTACGCGAACAACGTCAAACATATTGGCATCACGCATTCCCTCTGCAATAACAAGAGGGCCTGCAACCTTAACAATAGTGCCTTTGTTCATAACTGTATATCCAGCCTTTCAGACTATTCGTTAAACATTATATCAGAGCCAACCGCCTTTTCAACAAAGCTCTTAAGGCGTGCTTTGCCAAGATCGGTATTGCCTTTTATGCCGGGCAAGGGAATAACCGCAGGGGTAAGTCTTTCGCTGTACCTTCGGCATTCCTTCATCATAAGCGAGTAGAACTCTTCGGTAATGTAGATTATGCCGTAATCACCGCTTTCGGCGGCCCCACGCAACACCTTTTCCGGATCAACACTTTGGTCAAGCTCAAAAAGGTCAAATCCCACAGCCGCAAAGCCCTTTATGCTTTCGCTGTCGCCCATTATGGCTATCTTTTTATTCATATATTCTTCTCAACCTTTCTTCCATAGCTGAGCGGCTTTTGCCTGTTGCTATACCGGTTTTTATCATATGAATAATTTTATTCTCCGCCTCATTGGCTATAACATAGCCGAAAAGCGGCTCCATTCCCTCGGTGGCAAGCTTGCAGTTTAATGCAATGCTCATCAGCTTGTCATCAACAAATTTTTCAAACATTGCGGGGGATTTTTCATATTGCTCGGTTGCTGCCGAGCAACCAAATAAATCTTGCTTTTTAAGATATTCAAGCAAGCCCTCTTCCCCTGCCGCGCAAGCGGATGAAAGGGCCTTTAAATCGGCATTTTCGACAGGGATAAGCACCTCACTCAAATAGCTTGTGTCAGCACCGCTTTTGGCGCTTCTTAAAGCAATTTTTATATTGGCAAACCAGCAATAGGCCGAAAAATACTCATAAACCGTCGGCCCGTTTTGCTTGGCCTTTTCAAGAATGTAAACGCTTACCTCGCGGTCAAGCACACCGTCACCCAAACGGGCATTAAACTCTTGTGCCGTTAATTGATAGCACCTTTCTGCTCCATGCTGCATAAACTCGGGTAAAAGATTAAAGCGCTTTTCTTTTACAGCTTTTATAATAGTTTCAGGGTTAACGGTGTAGGGGGCCTGAAACAGATTTTCAAACTTTCTGCCCGAAACCACGCCTTTAATTGCCGCCTTGACATTATGCAAATCGTTGCGGTACTTAAAAAGGTCAAAGCGCCCAAAATCAGGTGCAACGCTTTCTATATATCGCCAAAGCTGAAAAGATCGGTTTTCAAGCATTTCATCAACGTCAGCGCCTTCAAAGCCCTTATCTGACAAAGCCCCGTAAAGCTCTTGCACAGAGCTGCAGGATAAAAGCAGCTCGATATCCTGCCGTTTGAAAAGCTTGCCCTCACGAGCTCTGACGCTGCCCAGTGAAAATTCATAGGATAAAGACATACTCTACCCCCTAATTTTCAAAGAGATTGCGGTTTATCATATCTTCAAGCTGCTCTCTTTTTTCCTCTGCAACAGAGGCAAAGTCGGCCGAATACTCTATATCGCCGCACTTAATGATAAAGCCGCCTTTTATATCAACCGTTTTATCGCTGATAACAGAGGTTACCCCCATCTGTGCCAATCGTGACTGCATATCTTCAGGCAGACGGGCAAGGTCGGCGGGTGAAAACATAATTTCTCCGCCGAGATTTTTATAACCCTGCGCCAACCGAAGTATTTTATCAAAATATTGGTCGGCAGGCATTGTATACAACTGCTCTAACGCCTTTTGAAGGGTTAGGTCAATCTGCTGGCGGCGGCAATTAAGAAGCGCTTTTTTTGTAGCCGACAAACGAGTCGACTCGGCGTTTTTACGCAGCTTATCGCAATCATCACGAGCTGCCGATAAAATTTCATCAGCAACACGCTTTGCAGCCAGCTCACCTTGGTCAATAACCTCTTTAACTGCAGCAACAGATTCTTCATTTATAGCTTTGACCGCCGCCTCGCCGTCTTCGCGTATGCGGTCAAGTATCTTTTCTTTGCCGGTCATTACAACCACGCCTTTCGTTTTGCTTTGCTCCATTAAAGATTAATGCTTCCCACGTTAAGAACTGCAAGCAGAGAAACAATAAACGCAAGCAGTGCGTAAATCTCAACCAAGGTTACGGAAACCATTGCTTTTGAGAAGTTGGAATCATCCTTTGCAGTAAGGGTAATGCCCGATACTGCAGCTTTTCCCTGTGCAAATGCAGAAATCATACCGCCGATTCCGATGGGCAAGCTGGCTGCAAAATAAAGCAAGCCGTGTGCTACATCGGGAGCGGTGCCGCCCATCACGCCACAGTTGATGAGAATAAGGAAGGCAACGATAAAGCCGTAAAGGCCCTGTGTACCGGGAAGAAGGGTCAAAACCAGCATTTTACCGAATTTTGAAGAATCTTCAGAAAGAACACCCATAGCGGTTTGTGCGGCGCCGCCAACGCCCTTAGCCGAACCAATACCTGCCAACGCTGTTGCAAGTGCTGCACCTATTACTGCCCAAAAAATACCTGTCATGATTTATTTTCCTCCTGTAATCTTGAATATTTGCCATTGACTTCGAAGGGCTTGAATTTTTTACCCCCGCCGTCATAAAACTTACTAAACATTTCTACATACTGCAAACGCATTGTATGCACGTATGAGCCGAGAGCATTAAGCCCAAAATTAACCACGTGGCCTATAACAAACACAAGTATCATAAATATCCACGTTGCAGGCGAGCCCGAGAACTGCATACTTAGCACGTTGAAAACATTGCCCATTACTGCAGTCGTAAGACCCAGCGCCAAAAGTCGGGTATAGCTCATAAGGTCGCTGATATAGCTTGTTATGTCATAAAGACTTGCAATGCCTGAAATCAGCTTCATGGGGCCTTTGCTCTTGCGGCCTTGGGTAAGCACCAAGCCCAGTGCACAGGCCGCAGCCCCTATGCCGCCAACCAGAATGAACACCTCGCCCAAAGCCAAACCTGCTGCCAACACGCCTAAAAAGATAAGCATCAGCATCCATAATCCGCTGTCAAAAACGGCGCCCCATTTATCCCCTTGCCGCCAGGTGCAATAGAACTTGGCACCCATGCCTGCAAGAATCTGCACAAGACCGAAAACAACGGAAATTATCATTATTGTCAAAGCGTCTTGTATCGGGTCGAGCAGCGGTCTTGTCAAAAACAGAATGTCAATCTCTTTGTTGAAAAGGTTTGACGCAACCGATTTGATGGCATCGCCAAAAAAGGATGCATAAACCAGTCCCCACAAAAAAGTGGATATTCCGCAGTTTCTGAAAAGTCGCATACTCATAGCCATACTCTTTTCGGGATCCATCTTTTTAAGCACAAAGGTGGTGCCCAAAATCATCAAAAGACCATAGCCCGCGTCGGAAAACATCATTCCGAAGAAGAAATAGAAGAATATGGCCATCAGCGGAGTGGGGTCTATATCGGTGGGACCGGGTGAAGAGTACATCTCGACTATAGACTCGGCCGGAGCGCTGAAGGAGCTGTTGGAAAACTTAACAGGTGCCTTTTCAGGATCTGCCTCTTCTATCTCAACAAAGCAGTCACAAAGTGCGTCCAGCTCCTTTTGCAGCAAAGCGCAATCTCTTTCTGCCACGTATCCGGTCAGCACAAAGGTGTGACCCGAGTGATCTAATTCACCGATAACACGATATTTTTCTGCCCTGACCGTATAATAGTCAGACAGCAGCTCAATTTCTTGGCGATGCTGAGCCATCTGCACCAATTCTTTGACCGTTTCGGCTTCTTTGGCCTTTATATCCTCAAGCTCTGCGTTAAGCTGTGCAATTCGCTCAGTCGGCAAAATTTTGCCCGACACGTTTGGTCGGCAAAAGCCCATGGCGCGCAACGCCTTGTCTGCTCTGTCGCGCATATCGCACGGAGTTATTATAACGCAGCAGGTCATAGTGGGCGATGACGAGATCAGCTCTGCATCAAATATAAGCTCACTATCCTGCAAAGCGATCGCCTCACTTAAGGTAACGAGGGTGTGCTTTGTTGGCAGAGTGCCTATAAAAGCCGCCGTTTTGTCTGTGCCCTCTGTATCAACAGGCACATCCAGCCCCTGCCACGGTTTTAATTGCTCAAGTTCAATGTTTACCCTTATACTTTGCGCCGCACCCTCGGCTCGAATCCGTTCAAGCTCAATAGCACGGGAGCAAATATCGTCAAGCTGTTCTCGATGCTTTGAGCTAAGCTCAAGCTCTGCAGCAGTTATGCGACGTCTGCCCGAGAAGGAGGCCAAAAGCCCCTTCTTTTGAGGTGCTGCCTTGTTAATCAGCTGCAACGCGGCATCTGCACGCTCTGCATTCTTTTGGAAGCGAGACACATCATCGGCAGTGTTAAGCCGCGTAAAGCCGTGAGCCGCATCGGTTTTGCTTTCGACCTGCACAACACCCAACTGCTGGATTTTGTCAAGTATTCTTTTGCGGTCATCACGCAAGGCATAAACATTGACAAGCTTCATTTTAAGCTTTGCCACTAATTTTCACCACACTTGTTTAGGTTTGCCCATCGGTAATTGTGTCAATCACCATAGCAATTACTTTGTCTCTGTTTTGGTCGGCGGTTGCCGTCAATTCTGCACACAACACTTCTGCCGCCCGTTGGTTTTCGGCCAAAAGTGCATCGCACTCAGCAATTACGCTGTCGCGCATTTGCTGCGCCTCTGCCTTAGCGGAGGAGGCGGCCTCTTGCTGAATTGCGGCCGCTTGGTCGTGGGCTTTTTTTAATGCTTGGTCGGCTGAATTTTGCGCCATCCTTTGGCGGTTGACCGACTCGGCCTCTGCCCGACGGATTTCGTCAAAAGTTTTGCTGGCCATACTGTCACCTCTGTTGAGTTATTTACCCAAATATTATATAAATATATAAGCTAAATATAAGCATATATTTAATACTACTACTTTTTGCAGCTGTTGTCTATATTTTTTTGTTGATTTTAATGCAGTTTTTTATACTTTTCAGCCAAAAAGAAAACAAAAAAGAGTTGTATCGTCAGACACAACTCATTTAGACGGCGAAATTGCCGATATTATATACTTTTCGGCCTTATCTGCATCTATACCCAAAACGTAAGAAATCTCGTCACACAAAAGGCGCTGGGCATCTCTTAAAGCACGCTCATCGGTAAGATGAAGCTTTTTGCCTGTTTGCGACAAACGCTGACGGTGCTCTAAAAGGGTGCGGGCAACCAACAATATTTGCTCAAAATCACCGCTTTTAAGCGCATCGGAATAAAGGCGGATGCGATCGTTAGCGCTGTCACACCATATTTCTTTATCATCGAAAGAATTGTCGATAATGGCAACAATCTGCTTTTCGCTCAGTACGGGTCTCGTTCTTTGCAAAAGGGTTTCGTTCTCAATAGGCAGATAGATAGCTGAACCGCCCTGGGCAACAGGCGTAAAAACGTAATACTGTTTAATTTCTCTGCCCATTTTAAGCTCAGACACACCATCATAGCGGCAGACACCCACCGCACCGTAAACCACAATATCATTAACCTTCAGCACCGGAACACCCCCACAGGAACAAAAAACAAAAAGCAGCCTACCAAACGGAAATAGACCTTTTGGTAAACTGCTCGCCGGACTTTATTATTATAGCATCTTTTGTCAAAATTTGTAATGGGCAAAATGACCAATTTTATTGCGATTTTTACACATAAAAATGCATTTTTTACAAACGGTGTCGCGGCAAGGTGATAACCGCCTTGAACAAGTCGCCGTCGACCTGTATTTCAAAGTTGCCCGATTGGAGTTTGACGAGGCTTTCTGCAATAGAAAGTCCCAGACCGCTGCCCTCTGAATTTCTTGATTGGTCGCCTCGCACGAAGCGCTCCATAAGCTCTTCGCCGGAAATGTTGAGGGGCGTTGCGGAAATATTTTTAAAAACTATCTGTATCGAGTCGCCGATGCAACGGGTCGACACGTAAAGTCGGGTTCCCTTTTGGGCGTATTTGCAGGCGTTGCCGTAAAGATTGTCAAAGACGCGCCACATAAGTCGGCCGTCGACGAGGGCAACGCAGTCGTCATCGGTGCAGTCATACACGGCTTCGATATCCGCCGCGGCCAGCCGCTCGGTATACTCCCCTGCCGATTGGGACAAAAGGAGTTTTAAATCGGTGGTCTCGCGGTCAACACGCATATTTCCCGTTGATGCTTTTGATGCCTCTACAAGGTCGTCGATAAGCTTGCGAAGGCGCAAAGAATGACGCTCGATTACCTCAATATATTCATTCCTTTGCTCTTCGTTTTCGGCGCCTCTTAACAAATCGGCATAATTCACAATAGAGGTCAAGGGAGTTTTTATATCGTGAGATACGTTGGTTATAAGTTCGGTTTTCATCCGCTCACTTTTAAGCTTTTCTGCAAATGCTTTGTTCATACCTTCACCTATGCTGTTAAGGCATTCGCCGTGGGCTTTAAGAGAGGGAATTATCATACCTGCGGTATTTATTTTATAATCGGTGTCACCCTCGGCAATGCGTCTGCCGCCACGCTCAAGGGTGGAAAGATTGGCCATCAAATAAACGAACAAGGGCAAAGTGAGCAGTTTGTAAATGACCCACAGCACGAACACCTCATCCACGTAATAACAGCTTAAAAGGCCTAAATATTCAGTAAAGGTCAAGGCCGCCAAAACCGTGATGCCGATCCATATAAAGGGCATATTTTTCACGACCCGTTTTATTGCTTTGAATATGCTTAAAAAAATAAGCTTAAGCAAAACGAGCAAACGGAATATTACGGTATTGCGCCACCACCCCCCTGCCTTGGCGCGAGCAGCAAAGGTGGCAGACACAGAGGTAAAGGCAAGAGCCAACGGTATTGCCGCCGCCAGAAATCCTACCGTCATATCGCCCTGCATACTGAAAACGGACAGCACCACATAAAAAACCCCACACCCGATAGCCGTCACGTACATATCAAAGGGGATTTTATCTATCCAGTTAAGATTTATCCCCTCAACACCGCGCTTGTGACCCGCGGCGCAAAGCAGATATACGTATGCGGCTACTGCAAGCAAGAACGACAGCGCGGCGATAACAACCGCTGCGTACCGTTTTGAATACAAAAGATCCATTTGGCTTATTTTTCGAGCGTAATCGTCGTTAACCGACAGATTTTTACGCAGATAGGCGGTTATCTTTAAGGGTATTTCCTGCCTTTTTTCGTAGGTTATATTTAAGGTGCATTCATAAACCCCGTCTCCGTCAACGTCCTCGTCATCCATTTCATAGTCAACCACCTTATAGTCCTTTTCACACTGCTTTATATAGCTCAATCTCTCTGAAGCCGTTTTGAAGCTGAGAAATTCTTCAACGGGCGGATCGGTGGCTATGTTACAGTCGGTATAAAACTCGTGGGAATATACGTACTCTTTTTCATAGTAGCTGGACAAAACGGGGTAATTTTTGCTTTCGGCACTGAAAAAAAGGTTGGTGCTGTCTTTATCAAAAACGTCCTTATAATGCTCAACCGTATCACTGTCACCATTGACAAAGGCTCTGTAATAATCTTTGATTTTATCAATATCGCTCAGGTCGAACGCATAGGCGGATTGGTCGGTATAAAACTGACTTTTAGTAGTTGTGTAAGCACCCCTTGCTGCAAAAAACACCGTTACGGCAACGCTTGCAACGCACAGCACGGACATAAGGCAAATCAGTATAACGGAAACAATTTTGAGTGCCAAGCTATTTATTGCTTTTTTCATATCTGTCTTCCTCCATTTTATATCCCTTGCCCCAAACGACTCGCAGATAGCGAGGCTCGGCAGGGTCGATTTCAATTTTTTCACGGATGTGCCGCACGTGAACGGCGACGGCGTTTTCGGCACCGTACGGCTCTTCGCCCCAAACGGTGCAGTATATCTGCTTTGGTGAGTATACCTTGCCGGGATTGGTCATTAGCATATATAGAATGTCGTATTCGCGAGGGGTGAGAGTGACCTGCTCGCCGTCAACGGTGACCAGCTTGGCGTTGTCGTCTATCTCGATACCGCCCAGGCGCACCGTATCGGGGGCAATCTCGCCGCCGCCCAGCCGCATATACCGCCGCAACTGAGAGCGCACGCGGGCCAAGACCTCGGCAGGGTTGAAGGGCTTGACTATATAATCGTCGGCACCGAGGTCGAGACCCAGCACCTTGTCGGTATCCTGAGATTTGGCGGTGAGAAAAATTACGGGAATATTGTGTTTTTCACGTAGTTTTTTAAGGGCAGTCATACCATCCATAACAGGCATCATTATATCAAGCAGAACAAGATGAATTTCATTTGACTCTAATACCTCAAGCAGCTGTGCACCATCATAGGCAGTAAATATTTTATAGCCCTCATTGGACAAATATATAGTAAGCGCGTTGACAATATCCTTTTCGTCATCGCAGATAAGCACGTTGTACATACGAGTCTCTCCTTTCTGTCAACATTGTACTACTTGAAACATTAAGATACAAGGTGGATAACTTTAAGATTTTATTAAGTTTACGAGTATAACGAAAAACGTCGGGCATAATAAAAGCGGAAGTGATAATAATGAAAAAGCAAAAAAATTCGCCCGACGTAGGTAAATTGCCCTTTAACGAGGAGTTTTGCGACAGCATAACCCAGTCAAGCAAATTCGGCACATATGAAATTCAGCCCTCAAATGACACCGACAACCTCTACCCCGCCATCAGTCAGGGATTGAGCAAAAAGGATGCCGCATCTGCCGATAAAGCAAAGAAGCTTTGGGAAGACGGAAAAATCAAAGCCGAGGATTAACATCTCTCGGCTCTTACTTTTATAAATTGTTTTGTCACCTTGATAAACAGCTACATACACCTCTTATATGAAGTGCTTTAACTCACTTAATTTTAATATGGGGAGGCAGCTCGCCGTTCAAAAATGCGATTGTGCGCTCTATTGCATCCTTTGAATTGCCCCAATCGGCATCCTCTCCGCCGTTGCGATAATCAAACATATCGCAAAAATGGCGCACATCCACACCCAATTCTTTAAGATAGTTAAAGGTTATTTGTCTGGCATCCTCACAAAGCTCTTTGGCCTTGTCCTTATTCATTTTGTCGGGAATATTGTTAATAAGCAAGGAATAGTGAGGCAAGCAAAACTCAGTCTGCTGCTTAAACAGCTCGCGAAAGGACTTGTCCTGCTCATAGGTGCGATAAATGGTAGCAAGCATATTCTCCATACCAAAATTCATCTTGTCGCAGACAAAGCAGCTTTCTTCCATCCGCACGGCGCGGTAGGCCGATTTTTTGCCCGATGGCTTAAAGAGCTTGCCCTCGCCGAAAATATCCTTTTGCAGCTCAAGCACATGGCTGTCAAGCATAAGAGCCAAAGACAGGCGGTTGCCCGAGCGGCACATATGGGAAAAATGCTCTTTGCAAAAGCCCATCTCGTTGGTTTTGATTCGAATGTCGGGCTCCATCATTGCGGCACCCATTATAAAATCAATAACACGCTTTTGTGCGATAGCCCTCATTCGGCACAAAGGACAACCGTCAAGGGGCTCAAAGCCCTCGCTGACCGGTATGGTACAAATATCTTCACGCATTGGTTTTACCCTCCGATTACATATTCATAGTTGAATTTTATCACAAATAGTTTATAATGGCAATGGTGAGTTAAATGAAAAAAGATTATAATTTAGATATTGAATATACTCCCTGCGCGGTTCGCATAAAAAACGCGCGGAATTTTCGCCTTGCCGATACCCTCGATTGCGGTCAGGCCTTTCGTTGGTATGAAAAAGAGGGCAAATGGTACGGAGTCGCTCACGGCAAAAAGCTTTGCCTTTATGCCCACGGCAACGACATAATCATTGACGGCACCGATAAAAAGGAATTCGAGTCG
>JAZRNV010000143.1:0-5629 GCA_045648425.1 Acutalibacteraceae bacterium
CAAAATTAAATTCTATGATTTAATTTTGCACAACATTCATTGCAATGGATATGGACAAATTTTCAAAGAAAATTTGCCGCAAAATCAAAGATTTTGTGTCGAAACAAGTTTGTTTCGACTAACCATAACCATTATAAACAAACTATGGCCGAAAAGGGCGGATAGGAGATAAAAAGTGAGTAACGAAAACAACAGCGTAAACATTTTGAATGCAACCGTTACCGAGGCATATGACGAGTCCTCAATACAGGTGCTCGAGGGTCTTGAGGCGGTGCGTAAGCGTCCCGGTATGTATATCGGTTCTACCGGTGAATTGGGATTGCACCATCTTGTCTACGAAATCGTCGACAACTCAATAGACGAGGCATTGGCCGGCTTCTGTACCCATATAGAGGTTGACATTTTGCCCCAAAACATAATTCGCGTTACCGATAACGGACGCGGAATTCCCGTGGGCATCCATCCAAAAATGGGTATTCCTACCGTCGAGGTTGTATTTACCATTCTGCACGCAGGCGGTAAGTTCGGCGACGGCGGCTATAAGGTAGCAGGCGGATTGCACGGTGTTGGTGCATCGGTTGTTAACGCCCTCAGTGAATTTCTTGAGGTTGAGGTACATTCCGACGGCAAAATTCACCGTCAAAGATATGAGTGCGGCAAGGCGGTAACAGGTCTTGAGGTTGTTGGCACCACTGACCACACCGGCACACAGGTTACCTTTAAGCCCGACCCCACACTTTTTACCGACACCACCGTTTATGAGTTTGAGCGTCTTGCCAAGCGTTTGCAAGAGCAATCCTTCCTTAACGCAGGCATAAAGGTTACCTTGACCGACCGACGTGAAGAGGAAGTAAGAAGCGAAACCTTCCATTACGAGGGCGGCATCAAGTCTTATTGTGAATATATGCTCTCTAAAAAGAAAGAGCGAAAAGATACCCTTAACGCCCTGCACGACGACGTAATCTATATGTCTACTGCCAATGACGAAAGCGCTGCCGAGGTTGCCCTTCAGTTCAACAACGGCTATGACACTCAAATTGTCAGCTTCGCCAACAATATGCACACCATCGATGGCGGCCAGCACGAAATCGGTTTTCGTGCCTCTTTGCGCGCTACCATCAACGCATACGCTCGCAAGTTCGGTCTTTTGAAGGATGCTAACCCCGACCTTAAGGATGACGATATTCAAGAGGGCTTGATAGCCGTTGTATCGGTTAAGTTGAAGGATGCACAGTTTGAGTCACAGACCAAGGCAAAGCTGGGTAACACCTCAATGCGTACCCTTGTGCATCAGATGATAAAAGATCAGCTGATGGATTATCTCGAAAACAATCCCGTGCAGGCCCGCACCATTGTTAACAAGTCAATGGCTGCCTCTGCCGCCCGTGAAGCCGCACAAAAGGCACGCGAGGCAAGTCGCAACCGCACAAGTCTTTCAAAGGCACGTATGCCCGAAAAGCTGACCGACTGTATCAGCGATGACAACACTAAAAACGAAATTTTCATCGTTGAGGGAGATTCTGCAGGCGGCTCTGCTTGTGACGGACGTAACTCAACCTATCAGGCAATTTTGCCTCTTTGGGGTAAGATGCTTAACGTTGAAAAGGCAAGAGCAGACAAGGTATTCAGCAACGAAAAGCTGACTCCCGTTATTGTTGCCTTGGGCACAGGTATCGGTGAGGAGTTTAACATTGAAAAGCTTCGTTATGACAAAATCATAATTATGGCCGATGCTGACGTTGACGGTGCTCACATCCGCACCCTGCTGCTTACCTTCTTCTACCGCTATATGAGGCCACTTATTGAAACAGGTCATATTTATCTTGCCCAGCCACCTCTTTACAAGGTATCAAAGGGCAAGCAGCATATGTATGCCTTCAGTGATGAAGAGCGTGATATGCAGATTGAGCAGTTTGGCGGCAGCGGCAGCGTTGACATTCAGCGCTACAAAGGTCTTGGTGAAATGGATCCCGAGCAATTGTGGGAGACTACTATGGACCCCGAACAACGCACAATGCTTAAGGTTGAAATGGCAGATGCCGAAAAGGCAGATGAGATATTTACCCTGCTTATGGGTGAAGAGGTTGAGCCCCGCCGTAAGTTTATTGAGGACAACGCCCTCAATGTTACCAATCTTGACGTTTAAGGAGGTGCAGAGAAATGGCAGTTAAAGAAACAGTAAATTGGCCCAAAGATGAAGAAACCAAAATAGTGCCTGTTGAGATATGCGATGAAGTGTCAAACAGCTTCCTTGACTACTCAATGAGCGTTATCGTAAGCCGTGCTCTGCCCGATGTTCGCGATGGACTCAAGCCGGTTCACCGCCGCATACTTTACACAATGTACGAAAACGGACTTACTCCCGACAAGGCACACCGCAAGTGCGCCGACACAGTCGGTTCTGTGCTTGGTCGTTACCATCCCCACGGTGACGCCTCTGTTTACGATGCAATGGTTCGTATGGCGCAGGATTTCTCCCTTCGCTATCCTATGGTTGACGGTCACGGTAACTTCGGTTCAATCGACGGCTATCCTGCCGCTGCTTACCGATATACCGAAAGCCGCCTTGCTAAATTGGCAGTGCATATGCTTGACGATATTGATAAGGAAACAGTCAAGTTTGCACCCAACTATGACGACCGCTTAAAAGAGCCCACCGTATTGCCCAGCCGCTTCCCCAGCTTGCTGGTTAACGGCTCATCAGGTATCGCGGTTGGTATGGCAACCAACATTCCCCCTCACAATCTTGGTGAGGTTATTGACGGAATGTGCTGCCTTATTGACAATCCCGATGCCGAGCTTTCCGATTTGTGTGAGCATATCAAGGGCCCCGACTTCCCAACCGCAGGCATAATTATGGGTATGAGCGGCATCCGTGCCGCCTATGCCACCGGCCGCGGCAAGATTATTCTTCGCGGCAAAACCGAAATTGAAGAGACCTCCAACGGACGCTTCAGAATTATTATTACCGAAATTCCTTACAGCGTTAACAAAAAAATGCTGGTTAAATCCATCTGCGATTTGGCCAACGAAAAGCGCGTTGAAGGCATTGATGATGTTGTTGACCACTCCTCAAAGCGCGACGGTGGTATCCGCATAGTTGTTTCTCTTAAAAAGGATGCTAATCCCCAGGTTGTGCTTAACAAGCTCTTTGCCTATACTCAGCTGCAAACCTCTTTTGGCGTAATAAATCTTGCTCTGGTTAACGGCGAGCCCAAGGTGCTCACCCTTAAAGAGATGCTTCAGCACTACATTGACCACCAGTGCGAGATTATTGAAAACCGCACCAAATATTTCTTGCGCAAGGCACAGGAAAGGTTGCACATTTTGGATGCTCTTTCCACCGCCCTCGACTTTATTGACGAGGTTATTGCCATCCTTCGCGCCAGCAAATCGGTCAATGACGGTAAGACTGCCCTTATGGAGCGCTTCGAATTTGACGAGATTCAGGCAACTGCTATCGTGCAGATGCGACTCGGCCAGTTGACGGGCTTGGAAAGACAGAAAATTGATGATGAAATTGCCGATTTAAGGGTAAAAATCGCCGATTATCAAGATATTCTTGCCAACCACAGCCGCGTGCTTGATATTGTTAAGACCGAGGCACTTAACCTGCGTGATAAATATGCCGATGACCGCCGCACCGAAATAACCGCTGTTACCGGCGAGGTTGATATCGAAGACCTGATTCCTGAAGAAAATAGCGTTATCACCCTTACAAAAATGGGTTACGTTAAGCGTATTTCTTCTGATGAATATCAGATTCAGAATCGCGGTGGCCGCGGCAAGAAGGGTATGACCACCCGTGAAGAAGATATGGTGGACAATATGTTTGTCTGCTCAAGTCACGATCGCGTGATGTTCTTCAGCAACTTTGGCCGCGTTTATCGCCTGAAGGCATACGAAATCCCCGAGGGCACACGCAACGGCAAGGGCCTTAACATCATAAATGTTCTGCCCCTCCAGCCCGAAGAGAAAATTACCGTTATGCTCAAGGTCACCGAGACCGATGACCAAGAGAATTATATCTGTATGGTTACCAAGCACGGCGTCATCAAGCGTTCACGCCTCAGCGTATATGATACCAACCGCAAGGGAGGCATCAACGCTATCGAGCTTGACGAGGGTGACGAGCTGCGCTGGGCACAAATCACCGATGGCACCAAGGATATTTTGGTTGCAACCCGCAAGGGTCTTGCTATCCGCTTTGCCGAAACCGACGCCAGACCCTTGGGCAGAACGGCACGCGGTGTGCGCGCCATCTCTCTCACCGAAGGTGACGAGGTTGCAGGTATGGTTGTTGTTGATGACAGCCGCACCCTCTTTACCGCAAGTGAAACGGGCTACGGCCGTCGCAGTCACTTTAGTGATTATCGCCGTCAATCCCGTGGCGGTAAGGGTATGACCAACTACAAGACCGCAAAATACGGCTTGGTTGCCTCCGTTAAGACGGTTGGCGAGGATGAGGATGCCATTCTTATCTCGTCAAACGGCGTAATCATCCGCATTTATGCCGACTCGGTCAGCTTGTTCTCACGCACCGCCAAGGGTGTAAGGGTAATGCGCCCCGATGAGGGAGACTTCCTCTATACTATGGAGATTACCGAGCATTCTGAAGAAGCCGAAATGGCCGAGGCCCCCTCAGCCGAGGATATGGCCGATAACGCTCCCGAGCCGGATGAAACCGAGGGCGAAGCAGCTGCTACCGATGCACAAGAGGCATTTGATGCAGTGATGAAAAATGCCGCCGAGCACCCCGTTGAGGAATAATAGCTAAAATAAAACCGCAGTTCAAACGAACTGCGGTTTTTAATTTTTAAATTAATTCTTGAAGCTGGGTACCGTCGGTTTTGATTTTATAATGTTTAACAGTAACCATCTTGTCGCTGTCAAATTTAACGCCCAGGTAAAAATAAATCCAATTGCCTGCCACGCTTAACTTGTCGCAATATCCGTCGTACACCAGTTGATTAGAGGTGCCGTCGGTTTTGATTTTGTACAGCTTGTGGTCATAATAATCGGTGTAATATATCCAACCGTTTTCGGCAGTTACGTTCGTAGCGCCGCTCTCAACCAGCGTTTGTTTAAAGCTGCCGTCAAGCTTTTCCTTTGTAAGGTCGCCGGTGGTGTAAAAGTAGCCGTCATAGAAAAACATTCCTTGAGAGCCGCCACGGCCGTAACAAACCTTGTTTTGTCCGTTAAGATCGGTAGAATAGAGATCCAAATAATATTTATAATAAATCCTGCCCTCATACACACAAGGGTCGAATATGGTCATATCCTCTTTGATTATCTCGGTAGGCTCAAACTTATCAATGGGGGTTTTATATAAGCTGCTTGCGCCGCTTGAGGTGGTATAAAATGCATAGCCGCTAACCACTGAAAGAGAGTATACCTTTTGGTCGCCGAAGCGCTTAAAGTCGGTGCCATCGGTGCGAACCTTGTAAATGTAGTGAGTTCTTGAATCTATAAAATAGACCCATGCGCCGCTTACATTTATATAGTATCCGCTGACCGCGTCGCAAAGTCTTACAGTTTTGGATTGGTCGGTTTTGGTTTTATACACGCCCGTAGAGGTACCAAAATATATCCAATCCCCTTGGATGGAGGCAAAGCCTTGGTTGTTTAG
>JAZRNV010000144.1:0-22486 GCA_045648425.1 Acutalibacteraceae bacterium
TTTTTTACACGCTTTGCGTGGCAAGGTTCTCGGGCACCCGTTCAAAATCTTTGATTTTGCAAACGGGTGAGGTTCTTATATATGAAAGCAACCGGGATTGTGAGAAGAATAGACGACCTCGGGCGTGTAGTTATACCGAAAGAGATTAGAAGGACTATGCGGATTCGTGAGGGAGACTCCTCACATACAACGTTGACACCTTTCGACAAGTTTTGTTTAGCGATACATCGTGTGGTGGAGAGATATAATCTTTTAGACGATATGTGATTTGTTTGGTGTTACTATTCGCATTGCAATTTTTATCATTATATTGTATAATTGTTTTGTAATAACTAACAACGAGGGTACTTATGAAATTTTCAGAATACTTAAATTTTTGTAATAATGATTTTAAAACAAATGTTTTTAATGTTTTACAAAAATATGGCACTCTTAATGAAATGGTTTCACATATCGATAACATGCCATCTTTTTGTGTTGGTATGAAAAGCAAACTGGAAATAGCGATTAATGAACACTTTTTTGTGGAATACGGAACAGGAACTTTTCGTCTTGTTCCTACATCAAAAACTTTATACTGCTATCATAGCGTAGAAGATATGGGTTCTTATCATGCTATTGGAATTATCTCCGATACTGGTGTTAAAGAATTTTTTGTTAAAGACAAAAAACAACACGCAGAGGTCTTTGCTTTTTTAACCAAGTATATTTGTGGGTTTGATACACAAATGCCTGGTTGCTCAGAATTTACTATTTTTCCCGATGGATTTAGCGGACCTTTCGATTGGAGAATTACGGTATCTTCCTCTGAACTTGCAGAATGGAAAATGAGCAAAAAACTATTCAAAAGAAATGCTCCTCTAGAAAAGAAGTTCAAACTTAAAATCAATCCTATTTCCGATATAATTTGGTGCACGCAAGTTCAAAATATAACTTCCGAAAATACGGATTCATTTGGACTAGAACTTTACCTTCTTGATGGTTCAAAACATAGAATTTTAGCATTTTCCGACAAGAATCATACGGGCACAAGAAAACTGATTTTTGAATTAGCATTACATATTAAGAAAAATGTACCACATCTTTTGTATGGCCCTAGTGAAGAGTACAAAAAGTTATTTAAAGAAAATCCTATGAGATTATTAGAATATGCAAAAGAAAAAGCCAAATAGTTAATAGTATAAATCTCCTTGTTTTACAGATACTAACAGTACAAATTTGTAAAGCAAGGATTTTTTTACACGCTTTGCGTGGCAAGGTTCTCGGGCACCCGTTCAAAATCTTTGATTTTGCAAACGGGTGAGGTTCTTATATATGAAAGCAACCGGGATTGTGAGAAGAGTTGGGGATTTAGGCAGGGTTGTTATTCCCAAAGAGATTAGAAGGACGATGAAAATCCGCGAGGGAGACCCTCTGCTGACAACATTGACACCAATCGACAGGTTTTGCGGGGCGATACATAGTATTGCAAACAGATTGCAAATATGATAAAATTGTCATAGTACTTATGATTATGGTGAGGCAATCCAATGGAAAATAAGAAAGCATTAATTTATTCGGCAAATATTTCCCCTATTAAATGTAAGCACTATTGGGGGTGTGGCTTGAAACTTTATTACGAAGAACCTGTTTGGGAGATAGAGTTAACTGACATATATGCACGTGACAGATATAACGATGATGAAATAAAAAGGACTGTTACTTTACCACAAGAATTCCCGAATATTTCGACACAAGAACTAAAACAATTTATTGAAGAAATAAATTGTTTGGGACCCAATCAAGGTGGCGAAACACCATATAGAAAAATAAACGAATCTGATGTTGAGATGATTCTTCAAGCTGCAAAAAACAAATAATATCAAGTATAAATCTCCTTGTTTTACAGATAATAGTATCACTATTACTAAAACAAGGAGATTGATTTATATATGAAAGCAACCGGGATTGTGCGCCGTATTGACGACCTTGGTCGTGTGGTTATACCGAAAGAGATCAGAAGAACGATGCGAATTCGTGAAGGCGACCCGCTGGAGATTTATACCGATGGGGATGGGGAGGTAATTTTCAAAAAATACTCCCCTATCGGTGAGCTGTCGGAGTTTGCCGCTCAATATGCCGAGGTGCTGGTCAAAAGCACCGATATTCCCGTAGTCATTTGTGACCGCGACCACTGCATTGCCGCGGCAGGCATATCTAAAAAAGAGGTGCTTGAGCGCCGCGTGACCCCCGAGCTGGAGGATATTGCCGATTCTCGCAGGCACTACATCCGCACGGCAGCCGATTCAAGGCAGGTTGCTCCTTTGGAGGGAGTGGCTCACACTGCATCGATTATTTGCCCCATCATCAGCGCCGGTGACGTTTGCGGAAGCGTTGTTTTTATCTCGTCAAACGAGGGGCAATACCCCACCGAAAACGACCTTAAGCTGGCGCAAATTGCCGCCGGATTTTTGGGCAAACAGATGGAGGATTGACACTTTAAGCTTTTGTAAAAAAATGCTTGCATTATACCCATCTTTATGGTATAATCCTTATAGTAGCATTATTGTTGTATGGAAAGAGTGGGGCGACCCGCTCTTTCAGTTTTGTAGGGACGGTTTTTAATACGTCCGAAAGGCAGGTTGTTTTATGGCACAAAATAAAAAAGGCAACACCGAATCAACCGTTCGCAGCTTGATAGAGCCGGTGGCTCAGCAGCTGGGTCTGCGCTTGTGGGATGTGCGCTTTGTTAAAGAGGGCACCGAGCATTATTTGCGCATCACCATCGACAAGGACGAGGGCATTCTGATTGAGGATTGCGAGCGTATGAGCCGCGCCATTGACCCAATCATTGATGAGGCAGACCCCATCGACTGCTCTTATTTTCTTGAGGTATCCTCCCCCGGCTTGGGCCGTCCCCTCACCCGCGACGAGCATTTTGCCGCTATGATGGGGCAAGAGATTAAAATTCATCTTATTCGCCCCCTTGACAATCAGCGGGATTTTGTGGGCGACCTTATCGCTTATGACGGTTCGGTCACAATCAACACTCCGTCGGGCGAGTTGACCTTTGCAAAGGCGGATATTTCTTGGGTTAAGTTAAATGACGATGCAGATTTGTTCTGACATCTGAAATAGTTTTAAACATATTCATATAAAGAAGGGAACGATTTAAAAAAATGAACAACATCGAATTTTTTGAAGCGCTTAAAGCAATGGAGCGCGAAAAAGGCATCGACGCCGAATATTTGGCAGAGAAAATTGCCGCAGCCATTGTTACCACCGTTAAAAAGGATTACGGCGGTGAAGAAATTGTTTCTTGCAACATCGACGTTGCCACTGCTGCTTTTGAAGTGGTTGTAACAAAAAATGTTGTTGCAGAGGTTGAAAACATCTATACCGACCTGCTTTTGGACGAGGCCAAAAAGTATGACAAGAGCGCTGTTGTGGGCGGCACCGTAAAAATCAAGCTTGACACTATGCAGTTTGGCAGAATTGCCGCTCAAACCGCCAAGCACGTCATCCGCCAAGGCATCCGCGATGCTGAGCGCGACCGCACTCGCAGCGAATTCCAAAGCAAATTCCAGGAGTTGGTTTCTGCCAAGGTTTTGCGCGTTGACCCGGAAACCGGCAACGCTGTGCTTGAAATCGCCAATTCCGAAGCTACCCTGCCCAAGGCAGAGCAAATTCCCGATGAAATCATCGAAGAAGGCGACACCATCAAGGTGTTTATCGTTAACGTAAGCGAAACCGAAAAGGGTCCCCGTGTTCGTATAAGCCGCACCCACTCCGGTATGGTTCGCCGTCTCTTTGAGCAAGAGGTGCCCGAGGTATTTGACGGCACCATTGAAATTAAGAGCATCGCCCGCGAGGCAGGCAGCCGCACCAAAATTGCCGTTTACAGCAAAGACGAAAATGTTGATGCCGTTGGCTCCTGCATCGGTCAGAAGGGTGCTCGTATCGCTCAGATTCTTGACACCCTCGGCAGTGAAAAAATCGATATCGTTAAGTGGAGCGAGCAGCCCGAAGAATTTATTCGCGAGGCCCTTTCCCCTGCCAAGGTCATCGCTGTTGACGTTGACCCCGAAAATCCCAAGTCCTGCAAGGCAACCGTTCCCGACGGTCAGTTGTCACTTGCCATCGGTAACAAGGGCCAGAACGTTCGTCTTGCCGCCAAGCTGACCGGCTGGAAGATTGACATTCGCCCTGAAAGCGGATTCTACGGAGAATAAGAAGCGGAGTGATTTAGCTTGAAGGAACGTAAAATTCCTATGCGTATGTGCAACGGTTGCGGTGAAATGATGCCAAAAAACCAAATGATACGCATTGTGCGCGATAATGAAGGCCAAATTTCTCTTGATTTGACCGGCAAGAAAAACGGTCGCGGTGCATATCTTTGCCACAGCGCCGATTGCCTGAAAAAGGCACGCAAAAACCATCGTATTGACCGCTCCTTACAAATACAACTCCCCGACGAGATTTATGACCGTTTGGAAAAGGAGTTTGCCTGTGAATAATAAAGCGACCTCCCTGCTTGGTATGGCCAGACGCGCCGGAAAATTAGAAGCCGGTTTTGAAAGATGCTCTGCTGCTATCAAATCGGGCAAAGCCAAGCTAGTTACAGTCTGTTGTGATATTTCAGAAAAAACCACAAAAGAGATTGTCTTCCTGTGCGAAAAACATAATGTGCAGGTAGTCAAAGTTGCTTTTACCCTATCCCAATTATCAGACGCCATTGGCTTTAAAACAGGTATTTGTGCCCTGTGCGACAGCGGTTTTGCCCAGCGTCTGACCCAATTGCTTATCGGAAAGGATGATTGACCTATGATGATTAAATATCGTGTTCACGAGGTTGCCAAGGACTTTGATGTGCAAAGCAAAGAAATCGTGAATATACTTAAAAACTTTTATGAAGAGCCCAAAAAGACCCAATCCCCTCTTGAAGAGGCCGAGTTGGATATTGTTTTTGAGGTTTTGACACAAAACAACCAGGTTGAAAGCTTTGACCGCTACTTTGCCATGGGCGAGGCCGCCCGTGCAGAACGCAAGGCAGCCGCAGAAAAAGCAAAGGCCGACCGCGAGGCAGAGCAGGCACGCATTGCCGCTGAGCTTCGTGCAGCAGCAGCCGCTGCAGCCAAGCCCCAAGAGGCAAAGCCCGCTGCTCCCAAAGCAGACGCTAAGCCCGCTGCTCCCAAAGCAGAGGCAAAGCCCGCTGCCAAAGCTCCTGCAGCCGCAGCTCCCGTTGCTCCTCCTCCCAAGAAAGAGAAGGGCCCCAGCGTTCAGCCCCAGCGCGGTCCTCACAAAGAGATTCATGTTGACACCCGTGCAACCAATGTCGACCTTGACCGTTATAATGACAAATACGAATCAATCGCTTCTGAGCGCGGCGTTAACACTGCCACCTCAGGCAAGCGTCAGCAGATTAAGCGCCGTCCTCAGCAGAGCATGAAAAAAGGGCCAAAGCGCGAAACCGAGGCAGATAAACTGCGTAAGCTTCAGCTTGAGCGCATTAAAAAGATGCCCATTGAAATTACCGTTGGTGACACCATCACCGTCGGTGATTTGGCCGCCAAGATGAAAAAGACCGCCGCAGAGGTCATCAAAGAATTGATGAAGCTGGGCGTTATGGCCGCTGTCACTCAAGAAATTGACTTTGACACCGCAGAAATCGTTGCCACCGAGATGGGCGCAAAGGTAGAACGCGAAGTAGTTGTCACTATTGAGGAGCGCATTATTGACGACACAGAGGATAACGAGACCAATCTGCAGCCCCGTGACCCCGTTGTTTGCGTTATGGGCCACGTTGACCACGGTAAAACCTCTATTCTTGACGCAATCCGCAACAAAAACGTTGCTGCAGGCGAGGCAGGCGGTATCACTCAGCACATCGGTGCTTACCGTGTAAACCTTAACGGTCGCAATATCACCTTCCTTGACACCCCCGGTCACGAGGCCTTTACCGCCATGCGTGAACGCGGTGCAAGGGCAACCGACCTTGCCATTCTTGTTGTTGCCGCCGATGACGGCATTATGCCTCAAACCATTGAGGCCATTAACCACGCAAAGGCCGCTAAAATTGAAATTATTGTTGCCATCAACAAGATGGATAAGCCGGGCGCTAACCCCGATCGCATTATGCAGCAGCTTACCGAGCACGAGCTTGTGCCCGAGGCATGGGGCGGTGATATTATCTGCGTGCCCGTTTCTGCAAAGACTCACGAGGGTATTGATAACCTGCTTGAAAACGTACTGCTTGTTTCAGATGTGCTTGAGCTTAAAGCCAATCCCGACCGTCGTGCAGGCGGTACCGTTATCGAAGCCCGTCTTGACAAGGGTCGCGGCCCTGTGGCTACTCTGCTTGTTCAGCGCGGCACCCTTAAAATCGGTGACATCGTAGTGGCAGGCACTTCGGTTGGCCGAATCCGCGCAATGACCAATGAAAACGGCCGCAAGCTTAAAGAAGCAGGCCCCTCTATCCCTGTTGAGATTACCGGTCTTGATACCGCTCCCAGCGCAGGTGACACATTTGACGCTGTATCCGACGAGCGTTTGGCAAGAGAACTGGTTGAGCAACGTAAGCATTCTGCTAAAGAAGAGCTGTGGGGCGCCGCCCAAAAGGTTACCCTTGATAACCTCTTCTCACAGATGCAGTCTAACGAGCTTAAGGAGCTTAACGTTATCGTTAAGGCAGACGTTCAGGGCTCTGTTGAGGCCGTCCGTCAATCACTCGTTAAGCTTTCTAATGATGAAGTGCGCGTAAACGTTATTCACGGTGCCGTTGGTGCTGTTAACGAATCAGACGTTATGCTGGCACACACCTCTAACGCTATCATCATCGGCTTTAACGTAAGACCCGAGACAGGCGCCCGTGACAACGCTGAACGCGACGGAGTCGAAATCCGCCTTTACAGAGTTATTTATGATGCCATTGAAGATCTTGAGGCAGCCATTAAGGGTATGCTTGCTCCCAAGACTCGCGAGGTTGAGCTGGGTCGCGCCGAGGTTCGTCAGGTATATAAGATTTCTAATGTTGGCACCATTTCGGGCAGCTATGTTCTTGAAGGCAAGATTGCCCGCGCCAGCTTAATTCGCGTTGTTCGTGACGGCATTATTATCGCCGATGACCAGCTTTCATCTCTGCGCCGCTTTAAGGACGACGTCAAAGAGGTTGCTCAAGGTTATGAATGCGGTATCGGTCTTGAGAAATTCAATGACCTCAAGGTAGGCGACATTTTCGAATCCTACATTATTGAGGAATACAGAGAGGACTAACCCTAATGGCAGGATACAGAATTGACCGTTTGTCATCCGACATTCAGTTTCAGCTGTCAGATATAGTCAGAAACCTTAAAGACCCGCGAGTTACCTCTGCAATGGCCACCGTTATGCGTGTGGATGTAACCAACGACCTTTCCTACGCCACCGTTTATGTAGGTGCATTGCAGGGCTTCGAGGCGGCAAAAGAAGCGGTTAAAGGACTTAAAAACGCTTCGGGATATATTCGTCGAGAGCTTGGCAGCCGCGTTAAAATGCGCAAAGTGCCCGAGCTTCGCTTTGTGGCTGATAATTCTGCTGAGCGCAGCGCTCAGATTTCACGAATTATCGACGGGTTTAAAAAGGATGAACAGGATGACTGACGTAAAACAGGTTTGCGATTACCTTAAACAGAACGACGATTATTTAATATTGATGCACGGCTCACCCGACGGTGACGCAATCGGCTCTGCATACTCGCTATGCAGGGCTTTGCGTGCTTTAGGCAAAAAGGCCGATTGCGCTTGCTGTGATCCCATCCCCTCCCGTTACGGATTTATAGTAAACGAGGTGCAGCCCATCGGTCACACACCAAAGCACGTTTTGACGGTTGACGTAGCTGATCCTAAACTTTTAGGAAGTTTGCGCAAAGAATACGAAGATCGTATTGAACTGGCCATAGACCATCACGCTTCAAACGTAGCATACGCCGATATATCCCTTGTAAAGGCAGATGCTGCAGCCGCATGTGAGGTTATTTATTATATAATTGTAGCCCTTGGCGTTGAAATTGACACAAAAATAGCCGAATGTCTTTTTACGGGCATTGCCACAGACACCGGCTGTTTTAAGTTTTCCAACACCACTGCCGAAACCCACAGAATTGCCGCCGACTTGATTGAGCGCGGCATTGATGCGGGAGAAATTAACCGAATTATGTTTGATACAAAATCCATCACCCGTTTAGACCTTGAGAGAAAAGTAATAGAGGGTATGGACGTGCTTGATGACGGTAAAATTACCGTTATTTCTCTGTCTGCCGAGATGCAAGCCGAGGCAACACCCGATGACCTTGAGGGAATAAACGCCCTCAGCCGTCAGATTGAGGGTGTTGTTGCAGGCATTACCATCAGAGAAAAAGAGACAAACCGTTTTAAAATATCGGTAAGAACCTACGACCCTATCGATGCTTCGGCAGTGTGCAAAAAGCTGGGCGGCGGCGGTCATATAAGAGCTGCCGGATGCGAGCTTAAAATGCCATATGACGATGCAAAGGCAACCGTTCTTGCCGCTGTAAGAGAGGAACTGTACAAGTGGCGAGACTGATTTTGTTAGACAAGCCCGCCGATATGTCTTCTTTTTTGGCGGCCAAGCTTGTAGGTAAGGTTTTTGGCGAAAAAAGAGTTGGGCACACAGGCACCCTGGACCCTATGGCAACAGGTGTTTTGCCTATCCTTTTGGGTCGCTCCACTCGACTTTCAGGCATTCTTTTAGAAGCCGACAAAAGCTATGAGGCAGAAATACTGCTGGGCACCATTACCGACACCGCCGATATTACCGGCAACGTTTTGTCGGTAAAAGATGCGTCCGTTTCTCTTGAAGAGGTTGAAAATGTCCTACGTAAATTCAGAGGCGTTATCTCTCAAAAGCCGCCCATCTACTCTGCCATTAAGCAAAACGGAGTGCGTCTGTATGAGCTGGCTCGCAAAGGCAAAACAGCTGACATCCCTACTCGTCAGGTTGAAATAAAAAAGCTTGAGCTGTTAAGCTTTGAGGACAACCGACTTAAGATTGCTGTTACTTGCTCAAAAGGCACCTACATCCGTTCTTTGGCTGTTGATATTGGCGAAGAGTTGGGCTGCGGTGCCACATTAAGTCAGCTGAGGCGCACCTCTACAGGTGGATTTGACATCTCTCGTTGTGCCACTCTGGAGCAAATCAGACAAGCTCCCGAAGCTTTTCTGATTGATGCAGGCGAGTGTGTAGCCCACCTTAAATCCGTTACCGTGACAGACAATCAGCGCAATCGCTTTTTACACGGCGGTGAGCTTTTTATATCACGATTGTCCAACTCCCCTCAAATCGCTCAGGATGATACTGTGCGTGTCTATGACAGAGCAGGCGTCCTTTTGGGCATTGCCCAAGCAGATGGAGAATCCATTAAAGTTAAATGTGTTGTTTTTGAAGGTGATTAAGTGACAGTTACCGATAAACTGTATAATACCGGCGGTTGCATTGCCGCTTTAGGCACCTTTGACGGTGTTCATTTAGGCCATTGCGCCGTTATAAACAGTGCCGCACAACATTCTTTACCCGTGGTTGTTGTAACAAGCAAGCAAAACCCCAGACAGATATTAAGCGGTGGTAGCGGAAGAATTCTTTCCGAAAACCAATGCGACAGTATGTTTGAGTCACTGGGTGTGAGTGGTGTAGTGCGCCTTGACTTTGAAGGCATAAGAAATATGTCGGCAGAAGATTATCTCGATATGCTTTGCTCAAAGCTGGGTGCCGTCGGCTTTGCCGCCGGATATAACTTCAAGTTTGGCAAAAACGCATCCGGTAGCGCTCAAACTCTTAAGGAGTATGCAGATAAGCATTGTCTTGTTTGCACCGTGTGCAGCAGTGTTGACGCTGATGGCAGCTCGGTATCCTCCACGCGCATCAGAAATGCGTTGGCAGAGGGAAATATTCCGTTGGCAGAAAAGCTGCTCAATCGCCGCTACTGCATAGATTTTGAGGTTGTTCACGGGGATAAAAGAGGCCGACAAATGGGATTCCCAACCATTAATCAGCCCTATCCCGAGAATTTTGCCTTGCCCCGTTTCGGTGTTTACGCATCAACAGTTAAAATTGACGAAATAGTCTACCCTGCCGTAACCAACATCGGTGTTAAGCCAACCTTTGGCTACCACAACATCACCGCGGCAGAGACTCATATATGCGGCTATAACGGAGATGTTTACGGCGCCCGCCCTACCGTATGCCTTGTTGAGTTCATTCGTCCTGAGATGAAATTTGACAGCACCGAAGCATTGATTGCACAAATCAATTCAGACATTGTAAAAGCTAAAGCGATAGTAAAAAAAACTCCCTAAAGGGAGTTTTTTATCTTGCTTCAAGTCGGCAGATAGGAATGCCCATATTGGTAAACCGACGCTCATACTCAGTCATAATGTTGCCCTCATATCCGCTGTTGGCCAGGTCGTAGGTTACATTTGATAAGGTGAAGCCACACTCTTCAAACTGTGTAATAGAAAAATCAAAGAAGGGGCGGTTATCGGTTTTTTGATAAATAGCCGCACCGTCGGTCATTAAA
Organism: Acutalibacteraceae bacterium; assembly: GCA_045648425.1. GTDB lineage: Bacteria > Bacillota > Clostridia > Oscillospirales > Acutalibacteraceae > RGIG2206. The sequence continues at coordinate 10,550 of JAZRNV010000144.1, forward strand.
GAGCGGTAAATTTCAAGAAAATGACTGTGGGTCAGACGGTGGGATGCATACTTGTTTTTGGGAAATGGGCAAGAGAAATTGAGGTATATTAGGTCAATGGTATTTTCAGGAATAAGACGTTTTAAATATCCCGCATCAGCATTGACAAAGAGTACATTTTTAAGGCCTGCCTCAAGAGCTGCCTCGGCCGCAGTTACGATTACGTTGGCACAATATTCCACCGCAATATAGTTTATCTCGGGGTGAAGTGCTGCAAGCTGAAGCATAAATCCCCCTTTGCCGCAGCCAACCTCCATATGTAACGGGGCCTTGCGACCAAAATAACCGTCAAGGTCGATATAGTATTCTTCTAATTCGGTAAATCGCAGATTATCACTGCGATAAACAAATATGTTGTTTTGTGCACCTTGGGCCAAACGCTGCTCAAGGTGTATCTTTTTTCTCATTCTCATAATATCACTTTAATCTATGCAATCCATTTTCCAAAAGGAAGTTTTCTAATCAACAAAGTTAATACAAAGCTAGAACCTAATACTAACACACAAAGTAACGGTATTACTATAATAGGCATTGTCAGTGTATTAATACCTAACACATCCATATAAAGAGTAATAAACAAATCGTGGGATAAGTAGATACCAAATCCCATTGCACCAAATGTTGTTATCATCTTTTCGGTTTTTGGACCGAATGTATGCTCTGCAGCAAACTGCTTGACAAACACAAATATCGCAACTGAAATAAGCACGGAAGCAGGTGCAAAATTGCCATATAAGTCTATATGAGTACCTGCTACCCAACGATTTGCAAAAATTGATACAGCAACAGACAGAATCGATGTTGCATAAATTATCACCCTTGTTTTTTTGTTCAATTCGGTGCTTTTTAAGTAATTACCTAAAATCATAAGACCGCTATAACCGACAACAAAAGTCATATTGCTATCATTTATAATATAACTTGCTCCTTCTCCAACAACACCGGGAATCCAGGTAAGCATAGGCGCTATCACCGAAAAAAACATCCACAATACCAAAAAGTATTTGTTAAGGGTTTTATTTTTAGCAATAATTCGCAAAAACGGGACGATCATATAAGCGGCTGCCAAGGATAAAAGAAACCACAAATGATATCTTGCAAAAATAAAATTCCAAACAAAATTTTTTATAAACAATTTGTTTATGGCCTGTGTCTTAATAAATGATTGAACCAAAGAATAAACGGTTGCCCAAAAGATATAGGCCACAAGCAGCCGTAATATCTTTTTGCCATACAGTTTTTTAATCGGATACTCACGGTTTGAATCTAATAAAAACAAGCCTGAAATCATAAATAAAAGAGTTATACAGTATCGTGCTATTCCGTTGTAAAAATTGCAAACATTCCAAACAGTACTTCCTTGCTCAAGGACGCCGTAATTATGAACAGAAACATGAATAAAAGCTAATGCCAATGTACATAAGACTCTTAAAATATCCCAACAAACTTCTCTTTTAGGTAGTTTTAAAAGCGTAGATTCGCCATTCATAATCTCACTCCTATTTTATCTCTTCATAAAACACATTAAGCACTATCTCAAAAAGCTTGCCCTGGTCGACATACATTTCAGCATATTTTTCCCCTGCCACAAGGGTGCCGGGCACCGACACAAACTCAAGTTGTGCGCCTCCATCCATAAAGACGGTGGATAGATATGCGATTCGTGAAACATCAATATTGTTGCAGGAGTATTTGTTAAGCTTGTTATAAAGCTTGACGGGGGTAGTTATGTCCTTTTTGGTGCGCTCTATTGCCTTGTCGGCAAAGGCCTTAAGATAGTCTATCTGGCGCTGCATACGGTTATTATTGCCCTCAATGGTGGTCTTGCTGCGCTTTTGAATATAATCAAGGGCTTTTTGACCGCGTATTGTAACCATCTTGCCGGTGGGATTCCAATCAGAATCATATCCGGGCACGGTTACACCACCTACATAATCGGTAAGTACAGAAATAGATGACCACTCCATACTGAAATAGGTGTTAATGGGTACGCCGTAAAGAAGGTGTGACACCGAGCTGATGGTGTTTTCACAGCCGCCCACATCCCCTTGGCCGTAAGCGTAGGCGGTGCATATCTGCTCTTTTTTAATAGAACCGTAGTTGCCATCGGCAGAGGCGGTACGTACGTCTGCCATAATGTCGCGGGATATGGCAATAACGGTAATCTTACCCGTTTTGGTATCAATAGCCATCAGATATAAAGCGTCGGCTTGGCCGTTAACCTTGGAGGACACGGCTTCATCATCAACACCGATAATCATTATGGCGGTCATATTTTCGTTGTATGCGTATTTTTTGCCGTTATATCGCACTACACCGTCATCGTCAATATCAACCTCGTATCCACTGGGGGCGGTCATAGACTGCGCCGTGTTGTCAAGCAGTGCCTTTCTGCCACTCAACCACATAATGCCAAAGGTGCCGACAACAACTAAAACCAAGCTGAGCAAAATGCACAGAAGGATGATGACGGCCTTTTTCCATCGACGATTATAAAGACACTCAAGTGGGCGTCTTTTTTCTTTTTCTTCACCTATCTTATTTTGTAAGCTCATCCTTAATCAATACTCCTTGCACCAAATAACGATAGCGAGGATCACTTATGCAGGTGCTTAAGGTCACAATCTGGTCATCTGTGGTGACCTTTACGCCCTTGCGAACATTTTTAATCATACTTTGAGGGTTGGTTGCAAAATTTATATACTCTTGAAATACGGTTTTATCGGTAAAATCAAAAGAATTAAGTATATGGCGGTTGTCATAGCGGTATGCTGAAAAAATGCGGTAGGTTTTGATATGGCCGGGGGTGTAAATGGTGAAAAACTCGTTTTGCTCAAAAAACGCAGGGTCACGAAAGTTGTGCAAAGTTCTGAACATAGTTTTGTTTTTCATATTATGGCCGTAGATAACGGTGTTGCGGTCGGTAAATTGATTGCTGTTGTTTCGCTGAATATATATTGAACCCGACACGCTATATTTGCGGTCAATATTGTGGGTTAAATAATAGTCGTTATCTTCACCCGGTTGGCTTTGCAGAATAGGATAGTCTATATTGGTGTTAGGTACTGTTATCCATCCGCACACGTCGGGATTTTTTTGCGTAAGTGTTGCAAAGTCAATGGGATTGTCAACATAAACAATTTCACTGGAGACAGATGAAGACGTGTTGGATGAAACGGGCTTTTTATACGCATCCTGATTTATTCCGTCACCACTAAACAAATACCAGAACATACAGCCCAGCAAAATAAAAAAGACAAGCAATAATGCTATGGCAATAATCAGCCATCTTTTTTTGTTTTTATTTTCTTTTTCCACATCGTCACCACCTTGTCTTTAGAATACATAAGCCCTACCTCGACTGCGTGCAGTAAAGGTAGGACTTTAGATAAGAAATTATGCTAAAATTATGCGCGTGCCTTTTTGAAAGCGATACCTGCACCGGTAAGTGCTACAAGGCAAGCAATGGCAATAAGATAAACAACGTCACCGGAAGGAGGTGAAGTGGGATCTTTGTCGCCGTCAGAACTCTTTGCATTGAAGTTAGCAACTGCCTTTACATCACTCTTGAGCTCAATAACAAGACGAGCGCTGTTAAGAGTACCCTCTTTGATTACATAGTCGCCTTCAATAGTCCAGTTAACAAACTTGTAGTTGGTAGCAGGGCTTGCGGTAATTTCAAAAACGTTTTCGCCCTTGTCAACCTTGTTAACAGAGCCGGCGTTGGCGTTGTTGGGAGAAACCTCACACTCATAGGTTGAAGGAATTACCGGGCTGGGAAGAGCCATGGCGCAAACAGGTAAGCACAGTGCAAACACAATTACAACTGCAATAACAGACAATAATCTTTTCATATCTAAAATCCTCCACATATATATTAACCTACTGTTATCTTATCACAGATATATATGTTTGTCAAGAAGCATTTAGTTATATTTTTTCTTGTTTGTACAAATAAATCATTTTTGTACAAATAAATCATTTGCGGTTTACAAAAAAATCCCACAGTCGGATGACTGTGGGATTTTATATCAGTTATAGATTAGCCCATAACCTTTTTCTTGCCGAGTACTACTGCAACAGCAACAGCGCTGAGAAGCATTACGCAAGCAGGAAGAACAAGGTTTCTGGAATCGCCGGTGTGTACGCCGCTCTTTGAAATCTTTTCAATAGAGATTACAGACCACTCACGGCCGTTGGGGCACCAGTTACCGCTGAGGCGGAGACCAAGCTTTGCGTTGTAGAGGGTCTCTTTTGCATCAACTGCAACAGAGGTGGTGGCTGCACTGCCGTCAGCAGGAGTCCAGCTGATTGCTACGCCGCCAAGGTTTACGCTAACCTTGCCGTTTACATAGGTTAACTCGTACTCGCCGTTGGGAAGAACGGTAAGGTCGCTGGAAGCGATCTCTTCGCCCTTGTAGAGCAAGTATGCGGTGTAGGTGTTATCCTTATCAGCATCGGTGGGAGTGGTATCGTCGTTGCGGATGCGGAGTTCAAGATTTTCATCTTCGGTGCCGAAGTATGCTGAGCACCACTCATTATTGTAGTTGTTATAGCCGTTCTTCATCTTAAGGGTGCCCTTGAAGGTGAAGCCCTCAGACATATCGTAGTTCTTTACAGTCCATACGGTGTAGGTGGGATTACCTTGTTCAATTACGAATTCACCGTCAACAAACTTGTCGTTGTGGCCGGTCCAATCATCTGCTACGAAGCTTTCGGGTGCCCATGTGGTAAGAGCTTCGCCTCTAACGATGTTATCGCCGGGCTCGCCGCCGATCTCACGAACGGCACCGCAGTTGTTGCAATCGGTATCGTTTTCGTCGTCAAAAACGTGCTGGGTGCAGGTTGCGCCCTCAAGCTTAATTGACTTGTAGGTTGCATGAGCGTTCCATGCGCCCTGTGACTGGAATTCAAGCACTGCCTCGCTAAGATCGATTGCATCTGCATCGTCAACATAGGTAAGGGTGCCTTCTTCGGTGCTGCCTACAATAAGTGAGTAGGTTACAGTCTTGGTTGCGGGGTCATAGCTGAGAGCAAATTCGGAATTGCCCAAGTAATAGTTGCTGAAGAAGTATTCGATGTTTCTTGCAGCTGTGTCTCTAGTCCAAACAGGATCGGTAGAATCATAAATTGCCTCGCTGGTTGCAACAACGGTACCGTCAACGGCAATCACCATAACAATGGCGTCTTTGGTATCAACTACACGAAGAGCTGCAGTGATGTTGCCAACCTTTGCACCGAGGAAGTTTTTGCCAGGCTGGCCTGCAATATTACTGGTGCCAGCGGTATATGCATTGAAGGTAAGCTCGAAACCGTCGGTAAGAATAAAGGGTTCGTTATAGGTTGCCTTGTTAAGACTGTTGCCACTGTTAGCGTGAAGTGTGATGCTGTTGTCTGCAACGCACTGAGCGTTAGACAAAGTCCACTCCTCGGGGATGGCGGGGTTGATTGAGCTAACCACAAGACCGGTGCCATACAATGCGGTGGGAGGAGCAACCTCTTCGCCGCCTCCATTACCGTCAGACTCTTCTGCGACGGTCAATTTAATTGACTTGTAGGTGGTGGAGCATCTGCCGCGGTTGTTGTGATAAAGTGCAATCTCTGCATCTGAAAAATCAAGAGCGCTGTCGGTATAAGAAATGCTGAACACCTGAGTAGTGCCGTGATATCTCTCGTAAGTAACGGTGTCAGTTTCAGCATCAAACTTAACAATGTACTTAATTTCGTCAGCAGTGGGCTCGGTATTAGTTACCCAGCTGCGAATATCTGCACCTTCGGTGCCGGTAATGAGACTTGTGCCTTGCTTGACAACTGTACCGTTTTTATCAATAACAGGTGTAACAAACTTGTTCATACCAACTATGATCTCGCCGATTTTAACGCCGTTGTGAATGTAATCATCGTCGAAGTTGCTGGTGTTTGCCTTGCCTTTTGCAGCATATTCAAGGGTAAAACCGTTAGAAAGGTCATACTTATCCTTATAGGTCAAGGTTGCGTAATTTTGGTCATTGATTGCTGACAACTTCATGCCTGCATCAGTAACAGAGGGACTGTTGTTTGTTACAGTCCAATCGGTGATGTCAAAGCTTGAGTTCTCGAAAGAAAATGCCTCGGTCTCGAGAGCAGATTCATCAGCACCGAATGCATATACTGCACAAACACTGATTACAGTGGCCAAAAGTGCAACGATGCAAACGATACTTAAAATGCGTTTTTTCATTTTGTTTTGCTCCTTTCAAAATGTTTGATTATATCAAACCTATATACAATAGTATTGTACCACCACAGACATAAAAAGTCAACAAAACAACCTTCTGATATTTTCGCAAACCTGCACAAATTTCAAACAATTGCATATATCAATTTGCACAAAAGCTTGTTATTTCAGAAATAAATCTCAAGAGCTATTTATTCAAAACTGATATTGACACAACTTTACAAATTATACTATTGACTTAACCCTTCCCTTTGGTTAAAATATATTTAGTATCAGATTGGAGGATTAATATAATGGACGATAAAATCACAAGCATTAACGAGCAGGGCGAATATGATCCCTACATCCTTTCCTTGACCGATGAAGAGGGTAAGGAATATCGCTTTGAGGTGTTAGACGATATTGATTATAACGACGGTCGATATATGGCTATGCAGCCCGTTTTTGACGATGGCGAACAAATGCTGTCCGACAGCGGTGATTTGGTCATTTTAAAGGTCGTTGACGACGGTGACGGCGAGGAAGCCCTGATCGAAATTGAGGACGATAACGAATACGAAGAGGTTGTGGCCATTTTTGCCGACCGCTTGCAGGACTTTTTTGAAATAGACGAAGAGTAAAAAAACCGCCTGCCCTGTGCGAATAAATTTGCCCTTTATAACCCTACAACCTTTTTTAAGGGAGCCAGACTCCGACGGCAGGCCTGCAGACCTCCCGTTACGGCTTTGACCGCTAATGGAAGAAGGGAGCGCGAAACCGTTGGGATGGCACCCACCTGCTTGATATGCAGGTTATCAATGGGCTTATACGGCAGGGCGGGTCACAAAAACAAAATCGGAGCTTAACCTGTTGGGTTAAGCTCTTTTTTGTTGTGTTAGGGTTTTATTTGCTGCTTTTTGCGGCACAATACTTTTGGTGATAATGTGAAAAGCAAGCTTAAAAGCATAGGCAGCGGTATAATAATAGGCATTATTAACGGACTTTTGGGCGCAGGCGGCGGTATGCTCGCTGTGCCGATGCTTAAAAAATCAGGGCTTAATCAAAAAGAAGCTCACGCATCATCTATCGCGGTGATTCTGCCATTATCGGTTATAAGTGCGGCTGCCTATTTACTAAAAGGCAACGTTGTATTAAAAGACGCCCTCCCCTATCTTCTGCCCGGCGCTTTGGGTGCGGTGTTGGGCGCATATTTACTAAATAAAATTTCTGACAAGTGGCTGCGTAAGGTGTTTGGTGTGTTTATGATTTGGGCAGGCATTCGCCTGTTGATTAAATGATTGCGCGATTGTTGGCCGCCTTGCTTTCAGGAATTGCAGGGGCTCTGGGTATTGGCGGCGGTGGTATACTGATAATTTACCTTGCAGCAATTTGTAATATGAATCAACTGCAGTCGCAAGGGATAAACCTGCTCTTTTTCTTGCCTTGTGGCGCCATTGCCGTGGTTTTGCACGGTTTTGCCCATAGAATCAAATGGAAACGCGTGATTTGGTTTGTGCTTGGCGGTATACCCGGGGCATTAACGGGTGTGTGGTGCGCAGGATTTATCGGCACCCACTGGCTGGGCAAAATTTTTGCGGTGTTATTGTTATATTTGGGTATAAAAAGCATATTTGCAAAAGGAAAGGATTGATTAACAATCCTTTCCTTTTGCAAATTCAAATAACTCTTTCTTTTCGTTTTGCACCTTGCCTTCGGCGACAGCAGAAAAAAGCATTTGGAGGGTCTCGCCGATTTTTTTGCCGCTTATGCCAATATCAAGCAAATCGGTACCTGTGACCTCCAGCTCATTCAAGCTGTAGCACGCTCCTCTATCCTTCAAAAGATCTATAGTTTTTAGGGTTGGAGCAATATCCTTGCCGCAGATTTTGGCCGCCGTTAAATAGCGGCCCAGCTCCTGCTCCCCCAGTTGCCCTATTAGATGTGCCGTTTGGGTTGCATCCATTGGCGGAGACTTTATAAAATCACAGCATAAAGTGGCAGATTTTATTTGCTTGTTTGAGGTTTTTAAAGCTTGCATTGCAGATTTTAATTTTTCGGTGTCGCTAAAAAGGGCAAACAATGCTGCCGTTCTGATTTCTGCATCAAACGGCAAATTTTCAACGATTGTTGCGAATTGAAGCAGCTCTTCCCTACTGATTGGCTGTAAAAATGGTGAAATTACATCTGCATATTGGGTTAGCACCAACTTTACGGATTTACCGCAAAGCAGCTTAAACAATTCTTCCCGCACCCGTTCTGCCGATATGTTTTTGAGCAGATTTGACAGCTTACTTATCGCCTTAGCTGTATCGGGATGAATTTCAAAACCCAGTACCGATGCAAAACGAAGAGCGCGCAAAATTCTAAGTCCATCCTCATTAAAGCGTCTTTCGGCATCGCCCACGCAGCGGATGGTTTTTGCCGTTATATCCCCTTGGCCGTCATATAAATCAACAAGCTCTCCCGTGCAATCCATAGCGATTGCGTTTACTGTAAAGTCGCGACGAGCCAAATCCTCCGGCAAATCCGGGGTAAAGGTGACACTTTCGGGGCGGCGATTATCCTTATACTCACCGTCTATGCGGTAGGTGGTTATCTCTATTGGACCGTCATTGCTAAGCAAAGTCAAAGTGCCGTGCTTAAGCCCCGTTTCAATAATTTTGCAATCTGAAAAAACCTGCTGCATCTGATAAGGAAGTGCAGAGGTAGTAAGATCGTAATCGTGTGGCGTCTTACCCATTAAGGCGTCGCGCACACAACCGCCCACCAGGTAACACTCGTACCCTGCATCATTTAATTTGTTCATTGCTTTTAACACATATTGCGGGATTTTCATTGAGCGGCACCTCCTTTTGTTATGTAAAAATATATCAAAAACCTATTTTTCTGTCAATATGCAAAAACACCTCTGCTTTTCAGCAGAGGTGTTTTTAATGTTAATTACAGAAGCTCGATGATGGCCATTTCTGCAGCATCACCACGGCGGGGGCCGATTTTGGTGATACGAGTATAGCCGCCGTTGCGGTCGCTATACTGAGGGGCAATCTCTTCGAACAGCTTCTTAACAACGTCCTCTTTAGTTACAAAAGCCATAACCTGGCGCTTTGCATTAAGATCGTTGCTCTTTGCAATGGTAATATATTTCTCGGCTACAGCACGAACCTCTTTTGCTCTGGTAACGGTGGTCTCGATCTTTCCGTTTTCGAAAAGGAAAGTAACCAAGCCGCGGAGCATAGCGATTCTATGATCAGTAGTTCTGCCGAGCTTTCTGGTACCTGGCATCTGATTTCACTCCTTGATACTAAAGTACAGGACTAAACGTCCTATCGTGGACTTATTCGTCCTCTTCACTTAGGCCGAAGCCGAGAGAGGCCAACTTGGCAACAACCTCTTCAAGAGATTTTCTGCCAAGGTTGCGCACCTTCATCATTTCTTCTTCGGTCTTGCTGATAAGATCTTCAACTGTGTTGATACCGGCACGCTTGAGGCAGTTAAAGCTACGTACGGAAAGGTCGAGCTCTTCAATAGTCATTTCAAGAACCTTTTCCTTGCCCTTGTCGTCCTTTTCAACCATTATCTCGCCACTGTAAGCATCGCCGCTGAGATCAACAAACAGGTTAAGATGCTCGGTAAGAACCTTTGCTGCAAGTGACACTGCCTCTTTGGCTGTGCAGGTGCCATCGGTCCAAACCTCAATGGTGAGACGGTCAAGGTCGGTAACCTGACCAACGCGTGTATTATCAACTGTGTAGTTTACCTTGAGAACGGGGGTGTAGATTGAATCTACAGGGATAAGACCAACGATGGTCTGAGCGGGCTTATTGCGCTCAGCAGGCACATATCCGCGGCCCTTATCAAGAACAAGCTCCATATACAGCTTGCCACCCTCGGCAACTGTAGCAATGTGGAGATCGGGATTAAGAATCTCAACCTCAGCATCTGCTTTGATGGTAGCGCCTGTTACGTCACAGGGACCCTCTGCCTCAATATAAACTGTTTTGGGACCGTCGGAATGGAGCTTCGCGTTAAGTCCCTTAATGTTCAGAACTATCTCGGTAACATCCTCTTTTACACCGGGGATGGTGGAGAACTCGTGAACTATACCGTCAATCTTAACAGAGGTGCAAGCCACACCGGGCAAAGATGACAGAAGAACTCTGCGCAAGCTGTTGCCGAGAGTAGTGCCGTATCCTCTTTCAAGCGGCTCGATGACAAATTTGCCATAGTTGCCGTCGCCGAGGCCTTCCTCTACTTCGATTCTGGGCTTCTCGATTTCGATCATTCAAAACCCTCCTAAAAATTTGATAACGGTTAATCCGATTACTTAGAGTAGAACTCAACGATGAGCTGCTCTTCGATGGGAGCATCAATCTCTTCACGGGTGGGAAGATTGATAACCTTTGCTTCAAGAGTTTCCTTGTTAACATCGAGCCACTGGGGCACGGGACGTGCGCTGTTTGCTTCGATGACATCCTTGATTTTTACGCTGTCGCGGCTACCGCTCTTGATGGCGATAACGTCACCGGCCTTAATAAGGATAGAAGGAACATTAACCTTCTTACCGTTAAGGGTGAAGTGATTATGAACAACGAGCTGTCTTGCCTCAGCACGGGAATTAGCCCAACCGAGACGATATACGATGTTGTCGAGACGGCTCTCAAGTATGCGGAGAAGATTTTCGCCGGTAACGCCGGTCTTCTTCTCGGCCATCTCAAAATAATGATGGAACTGACCCTCCTGAACACCGTAGTAACGGCGTGCCTTCTGCTTCGCACGAAGCTGGAGACCATATTCAGAGGTCTTCTTTCTGCCCTTACCGTGCTGACCGGGAACAAAGTTGCGGTCAACCATGGGGCACTTTTCTGAATAACATTTTGCGCCCTTGAGGAAGAGTTTCTCGCCCTCGCGGCGGCAAAGTTTACATACCGGACCGGTATATCTAGCCATTTATAAGCACCTCCAAATAATTATACGCGGCGTCTCTTGGGGGGACGGCAGCCATTGTGAGGAATGGGGGTTACGTCTTTAATCATAGTAACCTCAAGACCTACGGTCTGAAGAGCACGGATAGCGGCCTCACGACCTGAACCGGGGCCCTTTACATAAACCTCAACGCTCTTGAGTCCATGCTCCATAGCTGCTTTAGCAGCGGTCTCTGCAGCAGACTGTGCTGCAAAGGGAGTGGACTTTCTGGAACCTCTAAAACCAAGTTCACCGGCAGATGCCCATGAAAGAGCATTACCCTGTACATCAGTGATGGTAACAATGGTGTTGTTGAAGGTAGACTGAATATGGACTGCGCCTTTTTCGATGTTTTTCTTCTCGCGGCGACGGCGAGAAACGGTACCTTTTTTAGTAGCCATAACTATCTTCCTCCTATATTACTTTTTCTTGTTGGCAATGGTCTTCTTGGGACCTTTGCGGGTACGTGCGTTGGTCTTTGAGCGCTGACCGCGAACGGGAAGGTTCTTGCGGTGGCGAAGACCACGATAGCAACCAATTTCAACAAGGCGCTTAATATCGAATGCTACTGCGCGGCGAAGGTCACCTTCGATTTGCAGATTCTTTTCGATATAATCACGCAATTTGGAAATATCATCTTCGGTAAGATCCTTAACTCTTGTATCGGGGTTTACACCGGTAGCAGCAAGGATATCTCCGGATGTTTTGCGGCCAATGCCGTAAATATAAGTCAATCCAAT
>JAZRNV010000145.1:0-20095 GCA_045648425.1 Acutalibacteraceae bacterium
GGATACCTTAACACCGTACTGAGAGTAATCGTTGATAACGTCATCGATCAGCTTCCAGTTATACTGACCTTCTTTGGGCTCAAGATAGCTCCAGGCCAGGCGCAGGTAGATGTGGTCAAGGCAAGGAATCATCTCAACGGCATCCTTCGCAGCAAGGCCAACACCGTAACCGGGGATACCGTTATCGAAATAGTGAATATACCAGCCCTTGTCGGGGTTGTTAAGGGCGGTTGCCGAATCGGCCATTGAAGCAAGATCGTAGGTGATAGCAACACCATTCTTGTTAACAAAGGTAAAGCCCTTGTTGATTGCATAGCTTTCCACGTGGCTGCCTTTGGTGGCGACAAACTCAAGGTTTTCGTTGCAGCCGGCGAATGAATCGGAAGCAATCTTTGATTCGTTGCCGTTAGAGGAGCCCCACATCATACCGTCGTTTTCAAAAATGATGCTCTCAAGAGCGGTGCAGCCGTAGAATGCACGAGTACGGATGCGACACATATTATCAGTGAAATCGAAGGTGGTGAGAGAGGTGCAGTTCTCGAAGGTTCTGGGCTGGAGCATTGATACGCCCTCGGTGAAGTCAACTTCTGCCAAGTTAGCGCAGTTCATAAACACCTCGTAGCCCATCTTCTTAACGGTATCGGGCACAACCACAGAGGTAAGTCCGCTACCCTTAAAGGCGCGGTTTTCAATGCTGGTTACTGTGGCGGGAATGGTTACCTGCTTAAGAGCGGTGCAGCCGTAGAAGGTGAGCGCGCCAAGATTGGTAAGGCCTTCGTTAAGCACTAACTTTTCCATCTTGTTGCACAGATAGAAGCACTCGTAACCAAGGGTTTCAACACTTTTGCCAAACTTAACAGAGGTAATTCTGTTGTGGCCCTTAAAGGCGCGGTTGCCAATATGGGTGATGTCGTCGCCTATAACAACCTTGGTGATTTTGGTGCGGTACTCGGCACTCCAAGGAGCAATGTTGCCTACGTTGACGTAGTTGTCCATCTTGCCCTCGCCGTAGATATAAAGGGTGCCGGTCTTTTCACTAAAGCCCCACTTGGCATTTTCACCGCAAGAGCCGCCGGGCAGAGTGGAGGGGTCGGGCTCAGTTGCAAGGCTAATGTAAGAGTAGGTGGCATAGAAGCCACGGCCGTTGTTGTGGTAAAGAGAAATAGAGGAATTGGTAAGCTTTACAAGATCGGTGGTATCGGTATAGGTAATGTTGAATACCTGAACACCGTCGTGATACTTGGCATAGGCGATAACTTTGGTGTCGGGATCATAGCTGACGGTGTATTTCACGGTAGCGTTCTTTTCGGTGTTGCTCAGCCATTCGGATATAGTAGCACCGCTGGTAGAGTTGACAAGGCGGTCGCCTTGGGCCTTTTTTGAGCTGCCGATAATGATGGTAGGTCTTGTGTATTGGTCCATTGCAACTACGATGTTGCCAACCTTAACACCAACGTAATAAGTGCCGTTATAAATGGTGCTGAAAGATTCTCTGCCCTTAGCGGAATAGCTAAGCTCAAAACCGTCGGACAAATCAAAGGTGTCCTTATAAGTGACGGTGGCATAGGTTTGATTGTCGGCTTCAGACAATCTCAGGTTGCCGTCTGAGAGGGTGGGAGTGTTGTTTTTGCTCGTCCAATCAGACAGCACAAAGTTGCCGCTGTAAGAAAAAACTTCTTCAACGGTTTCACTTGCTGCAAAGGATACAACGGGCAAGCCAACTATAAGCAACGCAACCGTGGTAACAAATGCAAGAATTTTGCGTGTAATTTTTTTCATAACCAATTCTCCTTTTAACTTTTCGGCAAAAAGCCAAAAGCAGCATACAGACGTCACATCCGTATACCGCCTTATTGGTGTTATTATACAGCAAATCCTTGCCATTGTCAACTTTTTATATAAAGAATGCAACAAAAAGCATAGCTCTTCAGCATCTTTTATATTTTAGTCATCTTACAATCGGTGTAATAATGGCTTAAAATCTCGATAAAGGTACTGCCTGTCCGTGCAAGATAGCAAGCGCCGTACTGACTCATTCCTACGCCGTGCCCCCACCCTTTCACGTTAAAGGTAAACATTCCGTCGGCATAGGTGGCCTCAAAGCAGGCACTTCTCAGCTCCAAAAGTATGCGCAGCTGCTCTCCCGTTATTGAGGTGCCGCACATATTTGCCGATATTACGGTGCCCGAGGATGAGCAATCTATATCGGCAATCCAATTTTTCGGATCACCTGTCAAAGTCACCTTTGAGCTTAGCTTTTCTTTCAGCTCCTCTTGGGTGAATTTTCTTACCGACAGATAATCGGGAGACAGCAAATCACCTATGCTTTCTACCGGCTGCAAATAGGAATAATCCTTGCCCCACACCGTTTTGGACGACTCAGTTCGTCCACCCGATAAAGCGTGATAGGCGGCAAAGATAGGGGCTCCCTTCTCATCGGTAAGCAGGTATCCTGCCGACTGTCTGACGGCCTCCTCAACCGTCTTTATCTTTTTGTCATAGCTTTTGCCCCATTTTTTCTTCAGCTGTGAGCGACTCAGATATTTTTGGTCGGTATTGGGGCTGTCGGTAAGGTCATATTCCTTGCCCTTGTTTTTCAGCTTGCGGTATCGGGCAAAGGTGTAACCTGCCACCGATTGGGCCTTCAAGGCCTCTACGGGAGCGTCAGGACCCATTTCGGCCGACACCACCCCCACCACATAGTCAAAGGAGCTCACCTTTTCCACCTTTTTTGAAGCGGTAATATAAACCCTAAACTCCTCGCCGCCGGGATAGCTCCCCTTCAAATCTCCCGAGGGCTCCTCGGGGCTTGCGGGAGGAATGGCTGACAAAGGCACCGCCACCATCACCACAAGCATAACAAGCAGCATTATTCCGTATATTTTTTTAGTGCTCCGCATACCTCTTTCAAGCTCCTTTCTCGCAAGCACAACCCTGCTTTTGCCCTTGACTTTATTAGCGTGTTATGCTAAAATTAACTATTCATTATACATATTTTTCAAAATCATTGTAAGGGAAAGGAGAAATTGCAAATGATTCCCTTTGATACCTTGTCTAATTTATGCGAGGAATTTAGAAAAAATAACCACATAGTACCTGAGCATTATGAAAAATACCACGTCAAGCGCGGCCTTCGAAACGAAGACGGCACAGGCGTTATGGCCGGTCTGACCAGCATCTGTAACGTTCGCGGATATGTTATTGACGACGGTGAGCGCAAGCCCATCCCCGGTGAGCTTAACTACCGCGGCATAAACGTTGAAGAGATTGTTTCCGGCTGCGACCGCGACGACCGCTTCGGCTTTGAAGAGGTCACCTGGCTGCTTCTTTTCGGCGACCTTCCCACCAAAGAAAAGCTGGATTGGTTCCGCGGTGTTTTGGCCGACGTAAGAGACTTGCCTCAATATTTTGCTGAGGATATGATTATCAAGGCCCCCTCTAAGAATATAATGAACAAGCTTTCTCGTTCAATTCTTGCTCTTTATTCTTACGATCCCGACCCCGACAACACCAGTCTTGAAAATGTGCTTCGTCAGTGCATCGGTCTTATAGCCAAGCTGCCCATCATTATGAGCTATGCCTACCAGGTTAAGCGCCGCTATTACGACGGCAAGAGTATGTTCTTCCATCCCATTGACCCCAACCATTCAACAGCCGAGTGCATACTTTCATCCATCCGTCCCGACCGCGCATTTTCTCATAAAGAGGCCATCTTGCTTGACCGTTGTTTGATGCTTCATGCCGACCACGGCGGCGGTAACAACTCAACCTTCACCACCCGTGTGCTTTCTTCCTCCGGCACCGATACCTACGGCACCCTTTCTGCAGCGGTCAGCTCTCTTAAGGGACCCAAGCACGGCGGCGCCAACATCAAGGTTATGGAAATGGTGCACGACATCACCGCTCATGTTTCTAACATTTGTGACGAAGGTCAGGTAAGAGATTACCTTGTAAAGATTATTAAAAAAGAGGCCAACGACCACTCAGGCCTTATTTACGGAATGGGTCACGCCATCTACACCGTCAGCGACCCCCGTGCCGTTCTTATTAAAAAAATGGCCGCTGAGCTGAGTGAGGAGTATGGCCTGCAGCACGAGTTCAAGCTGCTCAACATAATTGAGCAGGCCACCCCCGAGCTTATGGCCGAGGTTAAGGGCGTCAGCAAAACCATGTGCGCCAACGTCGACCTCTATTCGGGTCTGGTATATAACGCCTTGGGCGTTCCCGAAGATTTGCTCACACCTATTTTTGCCACCGCACGTATTTCGGGCTGGTGCGCTCACCGTCTTGAAGAAATCACCACAGGCGGCAGAATTATGCGCCCCGCATACAAATCGGTTTGGAAAAATCAGCCCTATTTAAATATGGAAGACCGCAAATAAATTCGTTTTCGGAGTGACAGCTAATGAAACGCTCTCTTATATTTACGCTATTTTTTCTCTCTGCCCCAATTTTGCTGGCGGCAAGAGTGTTGCAGCAATTTTATATGCTTGACCCCGTAACCGGCTTTTATAAGGATGATTTCGGCTACGTAGGCAACATCATCAGCGTGGTGTGCCTGTTGCTCATCCCTGCCTTGGCGCTGATGGTGTGGCTGTCTCGCCCCGGTGAGGTTATGCCCAACAGCAAAAGCAAAGCTTTGGGCGGTGCAGCACTTGCGGCAGCTCTTTGCCTTGCGGTTTCGGGAATTACCAACATCATAGGTGCCACCCACGCAGGTCACTACGTTTTGGCTTTTATGTCCGTTGCCACCGCAGCCGTTATGATTCTTCAAAGCATCTCTTGCTTTACAGACGGCAAGTTTAACGGTGGTTTGTCCATTATCAGCATTTTGTACGGATTGGCTCGCCTTATTATCACGTTTATGGGCTATACCGGCGAGGTTACCGTAACCGATACAGTTTTTGACATTGCCACCATGTGCCTGCTGTTACTCTTCCTTTACTCAAGCGGCAAAATCATGTCGGGCGTTTCAGGCAGTCGCACCTCTGTTGTTTATTTCGCCTGCGGCCTTTCTTCCGCATTTTTCTGCTTAGACAGCGTATTGGCTCCTGCCCTAACCAAACTGATGGGGCCCGAATTTTCCATTCACGGCAACCATTTTGACTTGGCTTATGTTGGATTTGCAGTCTACATTGTGGTTATGCTATATGTAACAAAAGGTGTCACGGCAGCAGAAACAGAAGCAGCTCCCCTTTGCGATGAGGATGAGCCCTGCCCCTCTGACGACAACCAAGCTTAATTAGGATTTGATATTATGAACAGACTTTTGATTGTTGTGCCTTGCTTTAATGAGCAAGAGGTTTTGCCCATCACCATACCCCGACTGACCGAAGTCGTCAAGGGTATGATTTCTCGCGGCAAAATTTCGGCAGACAGCGGCATTTTGTTTGTCAATGACGGCAGCCGCGACAACACCTGGCAAATCATCGAGCAAGCCCACAAGCAAAACAAATATGTCTACGGTCTGTCTTTGGCCGCCAACGCAGGCCATCAAAACGCCCTGCTTGCAGGTCTTAAGGTGGCCGCCAAGCTGAGCGATATGTCAGTATCGGTGGATGCCGACCTGCAAGACGATGTTGACGCCATCGAAAAGATGGTTGACTGCTATATTAACGGAGCAGACGTTGTTTACGGCGTAAGAAGTGAGCGCAAAAGCGATTCCTTCTTTAAACGCAAAACGGCACAGGGCTTTTACAAAACTATGTCTGCCATGGGTGCAAAAACCGTTTATAACCACGCCGATTTTCGTCTTTTGTCCAAGCGGGCTATGGAGCATCTTATGGAATACAAAGAGCGCAATATGTTTTTGCGCGGCATCGTTCCTCTGATGGGCTTCAAAAGCGAGACGGTCACCTACTCCCGCGGCAAACGGGCAGCAGGCAAAAGCAAATACCCTTTAAAAAAGATGATATCCTTCGCCTGGGAGGGCATTACCTCATTTTCCATCAAGCCCATCACCCTTATATCCCTTTTAGGCGTGTTCATCATTTTGTGCTCTCTCATCGCCTTCATTTATATATTGGTATCTTACCTTTGCGGCAGCGCCTCTCCGGGCTGGGCATCATTGATGGCATCGGTATGGTTTTTGGGCGGCGTTCAGCTCTTTTCAATCGGTATCGTCGGCCAGTATGTAGGCAAGACTTATATTGAAAGCAAGGAAAGGCCCCGATACGTGGTGGACAAGTTTTTAAAACAGGATAAAGAATAAGTAAAATCCCCATTACTGAAAACTTCGGCAATGGGGATTTTTTACATGCTTATATTTTTATCAAAAATGCACCGCCTTACCCTGCTCATCTAAATAATATAGATGAACGGTATGATCCCTATTCCAATTACAATTTTTATCATAAAAATCGCAATACCCTTTGGAATCAACAAAACATTTTACTGCTTTTGATAACAAACCCCATGTTTTAACTTCACACAGTGCAGATGTTCTGTCAAGTGGATCTTGCGTGTATCTGGTTCCTTCAAAGGTTGAAAAAACCGACGCAAAAACATAATACTTGCTCATTGGTAATTAACTCCTTTCTTATATGATAACTTCATCATATAACAATAAGAAAGAATATTTCTAACCCTCAAGTGTTTTAAATTGATTTTTATAAAAACTATGATATAATTCTTTTAGGAGGCGATTTAATTGAACAAAAAATTCCCTGTGTTTTCCACAATATCTATATCCATTAGCATTTTAGCAATAGTTATGTATGGCTTTTTATTTACAGATTTAAAAAAGTTATTTTATATTCCTTGGATCATATTTGGAACTATATCATTTTTCTTCCCCATCCTGTCAAAATATATGCGCAAGCGCTTTGGTCAAAGCGGCCAAATAATCGAAACAATTGCATTCATTTTAGGTTGGTTTAGTTTCGATTGGATTCTGTATATAACCTTAACAAAAAGCAGTTTGCTCAACATAGCTTTTTGCATTCTGCCAGTGACTTTGTATTTTACCCTGTTTAAAAATGTAACGGCAAAAGAACAATGTTTAGGTAATGATGATTTTGAAAATAAAAAAATGAAACTTCATAACAAATTTTTAGCAGCATTTATTATTATAAGCGCTATCGCTATATTGAGCATACCGATGAGCGTAGTCCAAATTACCGCAACTTGGGATGAAGCCATAGAATTATTTTGGATCATTTGGTTTTTTGTCTTAATTCTTTTTGATATTGTTTGTTTGGCTGTATATATAACGAATATTTGTGTTATGCAATACCGAAAGACAGTCCGTTATAGAGAAAAGTGTTATAAACGCGTAGAAAAAATGAAAAGGCACTTGGAAAACGGTATTATAACACAAGAAGAATTCGAAAAAAACAAAGCAGATATTATTAAAAATATTCATTTATAATTGCAATACAAAAAAGGATGCTACGGCATCCTTTCATTTTTTTAAAAAAATTTTAAAAAAGCTATTGACAAAGTCGTTTTCATCGGCTATACTAACAATAACGATAATGATTATCGTTATTAAATTACAAGAAACCGAGGTGATTTCGATGCACGCACAAAAATACTCCCGTCAACGTGAAGCGGTCTATGCCGCCCTGCGAAGTGTTCGCACCCACCCTGTGGCTGCAGAGGTTTACGATCTTGTGCGGGCCGAAATCCCCGACATAAGTCTGGCTACCGTCTATCGCAATCTGTCACAGCTTGCCAAAAGCGGCAAGGCGCTTACCATCACCGATGAAAAGGGCGTGGTTCACTTTGACGGCTACGTTCATCCCCACAACCATCTTTTTTGCGGCCAATGTCATCGGGTAGTGGATGTTGACATCCCCGTGGCCGTATCTATCCCCGACGGTTGTCAGCATAGGGTCGACGGCTATTCGGTGCTTTTCACGGGCACCTGTCAGGGCTGTTCCACCTAAAAGGTTAACTAAGCTACGGCTTAATTATAAAAGATTTTAATTTTTGGAGGATTTTATTATGAAAAAGTTTGTTTGCCAAATCTGCGGTTATGTTCACGAGGGAGATGCCGCTCCCGAAGCATGCCCCATCTGCAAGGCCCCTGCCGAGAAATTCGCTGAGCAAAGCGGCGAAAAGACCTGGGCTGCCGAGCACGTTGTAGGCGTTGCAAAGGGCGTTGACCAGCGCATTATCGACGGCCTTCGCGAGAATTTTAACGGCGAATGCACCGAGGTTGGTATGTATCTTGCAATGGCAAGAGTTGCCCACCGCGAGGGTTATCCCGAAATCGGTCTTTATTGGGAAAAGGCCGCTTATGAAGAGGCAGAGCACGCTGCAAAGTTTGCCGAGCTGCTTGGCGAAGTAATCACCGACTCAACCAAAAAGAATCTCGAGATGCGTGTTGACGCCGAGAACGGCGCCACCGCCGGCAAGTTCGAGCTTGCCAAGCTTGCTAAAGAGCTGGGACTTGATGCTATCCATGACACCGTTCACGAAATGGCCCGCGACGAAGCAAGACACGGCAAGGCATTTGAAGGACTTTTAACCCGTTATTTTAAGTAATATCTTGATTGAAAAACACGTAAAGATGTGCTATCATAACGGTAGCACATCTTTTGTTTTGGGGTGATATTGTGAAGAAAGCAAAAAAATATATTTACCCAATTATTTTTTCGGTAGGTTTTATAGTTTTGGGGAGGACAGTTGGGTTAATAGTTAATGCCTCCACTGGAACAGAGGGTTACCGCCGTCTTGGTATCGCACTTTTAATTTTGTTTGCATGGCTTTTAGTTGTACTGCCGATTTATTGCATACGATATAGTAAAATAATTCTTGACGAAAAACTAAAATTTTTATTTACCTTTTATAATGCATTTGTTTTATCGCTTTTCTCCATCTTTCATTTGGAAGGCGCAAGATATATTTATTCTTCTATTCATTTCGTTTGGGTAGCACTTTTGACTTTGATTCCACTACTGATACGATTGAATTTTACTAAAAAACACCACGAAAACAATTCAAACAAAACTCAAGAATAGTGTGAAAAAGTGGGATTTTTGAAAATTAAATAATAAAGCTCTTTATTTAAGCAGTTTCGAGCGTAGTTTCAAGACGAAGCTCGACACGGCAAGGCATTTGAAGGATTACTTGAAAGATATTTTAAGTAATTTTCTAAGAGAGTCGGTAACGACTCCCTTTTTTGTAAATAATATAAGTAAGGAGGAACCAATATGAAAAAGCTTTTATATCTTGCACTGTCAGTCGCTCTTGCTTTAGCTTTGGTGGGATGTGCCAACGATGCCAATGTAACAAAAGGCACCGACTCTCGCCCTGCAGCATCGGTTTCCTCCAAAGCCGATGATACCTCCCCTGCGCCTGCCGATTACACTGCCTCTGCGGCAACAGCGGCAAAAATATCTAAAGAGCAGGCCAAGAGGATTGCTCTGAACCACGCAGGATTGTCAGCCGACTCTATACGTCGGTATAAAATCGAATCCGATGTGGAAAAGGGCACAAGAATCTACGAAATTGAGTTTGAGCAGGGCAGATATGAATATGACTATCATATCCACGCCGACACCGGCAAGGTGTTGAAGGTAAAAAAAGAGCTTTCGGACTGACATTTAAGTTAATCGGACTATGGGTTTTGCCCATAGTCCGATTTTTTATTTACAAATATCACATTTTGTTATGCTTCATCATCGTCTTGCCTTGAATAGGGCTTCATAAAGGGAGAATCATCGGGCAAAACCACAGCCGCAGAAACATATATCCCCAAGGGATAAATCTCGTCAAAATCTTCTGCGGGGGCCTTTCGCAGGGTAATGCTCACGCCCCTCACATCCTGCGCGTCGCAATCGGGCTCTTTAATCAACCCTACCGGATAGGCATAGGTTTTGAGCAGATAGAGAGATTTATAGGTATCCCGCATTGCAAAGCGAGCCATTCGCTCAATGTTTTCTTTCAGCACATCCAACATAACCGTCAAAGCCGTAGTTTCATTATAAAAGCGGGCAACGGTAATATCATCCATACCCATCTCACCCTGCAGCTCGTCCAGCTCGCTTTCAATCAGATATGGCTTTAGCGCCTTTTTATTAAGCGCATAAAAATAATCCTGCCAATTATCCTTCTCCAAGGCAAGCTTGATTTTTTCAGCGGCCTCTGCCTGTGATTTATAAACTATGCCCATAAAACCACCCCTTTTATCTGTATTTTACCCATTCCCATCCCTTATGTCAAGTTATCGACTTTTTGCATCCTTTTCGGTTGAAATAAATATGCATTTATGCTAAAATGTAAATATAAAATTATGTTAGGATGATTGGGCTTGAAGCTATTGTTTACATTGGGCGCCCTGGGCCACGGCGGTGGAGAGAGAGTCGTATCGGTTTTGGCGAGCGAGCTTGCCCGCCTGGGCCACGAGGTCGAGATTATGCTCTATTATGACCGCGAAATCTGGTATCCCCTTCACCCGGCCGTCAAGGTGATTGCCGAAGAAAAAGAGCTGGGCAAAAAGGGCATCTTAAGCCATTTGAGCTTTAAAAGAAAATATGTTAAAAAGGGCGAGTTTGATGCAGTAATATCCTTTCTCGCCCCCTTCAATATGCTAACCGTCGTCTCACTTTTGGGCGTCAAAACTCCCCTTATTGTTGCCGACCGCAACGATCCTCGCCGCATACCCTCCAACAAGCTTGTGCGCCTTGCACGCAATTTTCTTTATCGCTTTGCCGACTGCACTGTGCTTCAAACCAAGGCCAACCAAAGCTATTTTGCCAAGGCCATCCAAAAGAAAAGCCAAGTTATCTACAACCCAATCGACCTGGGAAAATATACTGGCATTGGGTTGACGGCACAAAAATCCAAACGGATAGTGTCGGTAGGTCGCCTGACCCGTCAAAAAAACCAAATTATGCTGCTTGAGGCCTTTTGCAAATTTGCAAAAGCTCACCCCGACTACCGTCTCACCATATACGGCGATGGAGATTTCCGTCCTCAGCTTGAGCAAAAGGTTGCCGAGCTGGGTCTGACCGAGTGGGTAGATCTGCCCGGCGGTATCAAGGATGTGCCCGAAGCCATTAAGGATGCCGAGTTTTTCGTCTTATCCTCCGATTTTGAAGGTATGCCCAACGCGTTGATTGAAGCAATGTGTGTCGGTCTGCCGGTTATATCCACCGCCGTTTCGGGAGCAACCGATCTGGTTATAGATGGCGAAAACGGACTTCTTACCCAATGCGGCAACACCGAAGAACTAACTATGGCGATGGAGAGAATGGCCACCGACGCTGGGCTGCGCCAAAAAACGGCACAAAATGCCGCTCTTTTGGCCGATGAGCTTACCCTTGACAAAATCACCGACAAGTGGCTCGACTGTATTAAAAAGGTTGCCAATAAATAAAATCACACGGTTGATGAAAAACATCATCAACCGTGTTTTTTAGTATTTTATAAAAGGTAAAATCGACCACAACAGACGCCGTTTTTTCTTTTTCCAATGACGTTTTTCACTGCCGTGGGTGCGTTTGATTTCAATATTAATGCGCTGAATTTCTTGCGATATAGTTATAAAATGCTGTATAACCGAAACCACAACAAACAATCCGATTATCAAAAGAATTATAAAAAACAAATAATCCACTTTAAAAATGGGCTCGATGTCTGCCTTGCCTTGAAGTATGCCAAAAAACATTGCCGGGATAGTCACTCTCTTTCAGGGAACAGAAAATACATTCTTTGACAATATATTACCACTATTTTGTAAAAATTGCAATACTTAATTTGTAAACTTTTGTTCACACTTTCTTTTGTTCTTTACCTTGACTTTGTTTGATTTAGGTGTAAAATTAATATATAATATTAAACAGGAGTTGATTTTATGAAATTTGAAGAAATTTTAGAAAAAATTATCGACACCGTGGTTGAGTTTGCCACCTCCTTCGGCTTTAAGCTGGTTGAAGCCATCATCGTTTTGGTGGTTGGTTTGTGGCTGATTAAAATTATCAAAAAATTCATCCGCAAGTCTCCCCGCCTTGACAAGCTTGATGCCAGTCTGCGCTCCTTCTTGAGCAGCTTTGCATCCTTTGCCCTGGCCGTGGTGCTCATTATAACCATAGTTGCAATTTTAGGCGTACCCGTCACCTCCTTTCTGACGGTGCTTGCCTCTTGCGGTGTTGCTATCGGCTTGGCACTGCAGGGCTCTTTGGCCAACTTTGCAGGCGGCATAATGATTTTGCTCTTTAAGCCCTTCCGCGTTGGCGATTTTATCGACGCCTCAGGTCAGTCGGGCACAGTTAAAGACATTACCGTTGTTTACACTGTTCTTCTTACCCCCGACAACAAACAAATCACCATTCCCAACGGCACCCTTACCAACTCAGTTATAACTAACTTTTCTACCGAAAGCACCCGTCGTGTCGACCTCACCTTTAGCGTGGCCTATGACAGTGACGGAGAATTGGTTAAATCGTTGCTTACCAATTTGGCAACCAAGCACCCCTTGGTTTTGAGCGACCCCGCTCCCTTTGTTAAAATGTCAAAGCACGGCGACAGCGCCATCGAATACATCGTCAGAGTATGGTGCAATAAGGAAGATTATTGGACAATCAATTTTGACCTTACCGAGCAGGTTAAGGTTGCGTTTGACGAAAACAACATTAAAATCCCCTTCCCCCAGATGGAAGTTCACATCGACAAATAAACAACTCTTTCGAATTAATCGGCTGTGCTCAAAAGGCGCGAAAAAAACAAACCACTATAAAAAAACTCTCTGCTGAAATTCAGCAGAGAGTTTTTTATTTACGAGTTGGCTTTACGTTTGATGCCGGTGTAATGTTGCCGTCAATAGTGCCGTTAGTTTCTTCAAAAGACTTAATATTTTCTCTAATCAAAACAAGAACTTGACTGTTAACACTTCTACCTTCGTAATCGGCAATGTAAGCTATTTTATTTAACATTTCTTCTTCAATCCTTATTGAAACACTTTTGATAGCCATAATACACCTCATTTATAAATATATTATGTATTTATTTTAGATATACTATGTGCTATAATGTTAAAGGTAGATATACTGTATATTTATTATTTTTAGGAGTAGCACTATGGAAAACAACACTTGCTGTTTTTTCGGCCACAAAAATATAAACGAAACCGAGCATCTAAAAACAAAGCTTTTAGAGATAATTGAAAAACTGATTATTGTTGAAAAGGTTGACACTTTTCTTTTTGGCAGCAAAAGTAAATTTAACAGCTTGTGCCTTGATACTGTAACCCGAATAAAAGAAAAATACCCTCATATAAAACGTGTATATATACGGGCAAGTTATCCTGACATAAGCGAAGATTATAAAGAATATTTACTTAAAAGCTATGAGGACACCTATTACCCTGAGAAAATAATAAACTCAGGAAAAGCGGCTTATGTAGAGCGTAATTATGAAATGATAGATAAAAGCCAATTTTGCGTAGTTTACTACGACAAACAGTATGCGCCAACCAACCGTAAAAGCGGAACCAAAACTGCTCTTGATTATGCTGTTAAGCACGGTAAAAACATTATTATGGCATCATTACCGTAAGCTTTCACTTTAAATTTCGCCTGTTTCAGAACAAAGAATAAAAGGATGTGTAGAAGCTCTACACATCCTTTTTTATTTACTGTAACAAGCAGAAATATTTCATCTTTTTTTCAGCACGATGGCGGTGCGGCTGGGCAAATAGCACTGAAAGCCCACCCATCCGTGAGGGGTAGTTTTGGCCTTGTAGCGCTGAGCGGTGTCTACCCTTGAGAAGCCGCCAAAGTCAGCATCATCGGTAGACAGCACAACACCGTAGGTTCCCTTTTGGCCGACAGGAACAAAGTAGCCGTCAAAGGACTTCTCGGGATTAAAATTAAAGATAAACACATAATCCCCTTTGGTATAAATGATTATCTTATCCTCTTGATGAACCCATCGATTGACCGCCTTATGTGTAAGCAATCCGCCTTTTTTAAGCAGTTTAATCATAGCGGCATCAAATCTGTTGAGATCGCTGTATCTGAGCAGCTCGTCATCCACCAGATTCCACTGGCGACGGCAATAATGATGGCTCCACCCATTGCCCTCTCGGGGGAAGTCAATCCACTCGGGGTGACCGAATTCGTTTCCCATAAAGTTGAGGTAGCCCTCCCCGGCCAGAGATGAGGTGATAAGCCGTATCATTTTATGCAGAGCAACCCCTCGGTCAATAGTGATGCTCGAGCGCAGCTTGCTCATATTTTCATACATCTCGGCATCACACAGGCGAAACATTATGGTCTTGTCACCCACAAGCGCCTGATCGTGAGACTCGCAGTAGCCAATGTTTTTTTCTTGCTCGCGGCGCTGGTTCAGCTCATACCACAGCTTGAGCATATCCCATTGGTCATCGGAATACTCTTTGAGAAATTTTATCCACAAATCGGGCACACCCATAGACAGGCGGTAATCAAAGCCGATGCCCCCATCCTCTATAGGCAGGCACATACCCGGCATACCCGACATATCCTCCGCCACCGTGATGGCCTTGGGATTAAGGGTATGTATAAGGCGGTTGGCAAGCTGCAGATATGTAACCGCTTCGGTATCGGTGTTCATTGAAAAATACATTGAATAATCGGTAAACGCGCTGCCTAAACCGTGGTCGTGATAAAGCATTGAGGTGACACCGTCAAAGCGGAAGCCGTCAAAGTGAAAAACCTGCATCCAATACTTCAGATTAGAGAGCAAAAAGTGTATAACCTCATTTTTGCCATAGTTAAACAGCTTGGTGCCCCAGGCAGAGTGGTCTCCACGTTCTCCCTCGTGGAAAAACTGATAAACTGTGCCGTCAAACTCGCTTATACCCTCCTCCGTGTTTTTAACAGCGTGAGAGTGAACAACATCAAGCAGCACGGTGATGCCCATCTTGTGGGCGGTGTTTATAAGGCGCTTTAAATCTTTACTCTTTCCGTAGCGTGATGATGGCGCAAAAAAGTTAGACACCTGGTAGCCGAAGGAGCCGTAATAAGGGTGCTCCATAACCGCCATAATTTGTATGGTATTATAGCCCTGCTTTTTTATGCGAGGCAAAACATTGTCGGTAAACTCGTTATAGCTGCCCACCTTGCCCTCTTGCTGAGCCATACCGATGTGGCACTCATATATAAAAGGAGTATCGGCAGGAACAAAGCCACCGTCGCTCCATCTGAAGGGCTCAAGAGCATCGTCCACCTCGGCGCACCACCAGTAGGTAACGGGGTCTTGCACAACGCGGGTGGCGTAAAGAGGAATGCGTCGCAGCTCTTTTTCGCCGTTAATAATAATGGCCTGAATCTTTTGTCCTTTTTGCAGGGTGTTTTTTCCCTTAATATAAACCTCAAAA
Organism: Acutalibacteraceae bacterium; assembly: GCA_045648425.1. GTDB lineage: Bacteria > Bacillota > Clostridia > Oscillospirales > Acutalibacteraceae > RGIG2206. The sequence continues at coordinate 15,308 of JAZRNV010000145.1, forward strand.
ACTCCGTCTTCAAGCTTGGTCATAGGGCAAGCGCGAGTATCCCACCCGTTAAAGTCGCCGGTAAAATACATTTGGTCGGCGGCAGGTGCCCATTCGCGATAAACCCATCCCTCTTTGGTGGGATGTATGCCAAAATACTCATAGCCGTTGGCAAAATCAACCAAGGATGAGCCCGACGACAGCAATTCTTTCTCTTTTTGCTCAAAAAGCTTAGAGCGCAAATTTAAATCCTGCAAATAAGGTCGCAAGCCCCCATCGATTTCAACCATTCTACACTCTTTGGTAACAGACATACGCTTCCCTCCTGACCTGTTGTATATACCATTATAGCAAACCCGTATACAAAATAGCAATAGTTATTATAAATTGCTTAAATTCAAAGAAACGCGGGGCTTTTTTGTTCTAATTTATATGGATTTTTATATTCTTCGGCATTATAATTAAATTATCAAAACAAAGGAGCGCGCTTATGTTTCCCGATAAGTTTAAGTTTTTTGACTGTCACGTCCATTTTAATAAAGAAACCAACATCCCCGACTCTGTTAAGGCCTTTGAAAAGTTCTTTGAAGCAGGCAACGTTGAAAAGGCACTTTTTCACGCACTGCCTACCCATTTTGTTGAGTGCGCAGGCCCCACTCAGCTTGTAAAGGGACTCTTTTTCAAAGACTATTTTAAAGATAAAATTTTTGCCTTTGCAGGTCTTATTCATCATCCTGAGCTGGGCAAGGAGGCGCAAAGCCGCGACTTCGAAAAACAGCTTGAACGCTATTTTTCGGTGGGCTTTGACGGGCTTAAAATGCTTGAAGGCAAGCCCACCACCAGAAAAGAGACGGGGCTCACCCTCACCGATCCCGTTTTTGAGCGTGCCTTCTCTTTTTTGGAAGAGAACGGCATATCGGTCACCCTTCACAACGCTGACCCTGCCACCTTCTGGGATTTGAGCCAAATGACCGAGCACGAGATAAGCCGCGGCTGGTTTGTTGACAGCTCGCTGCCCACCAAAAACGAAATGTTTGAAGAGATTATGACTGTTATGAGCCGCCATCCCAAGCTCAAGCTCACCCTGGCTCACTACGGCTTTACCAGTGACAATATTGAGCAGGCAAGGCGCTTTCTTGACGGATACGAAAACACCCGTCTTGATATGACACCCGGCTGGGAGCAATATTACAATATGTGCAAAAACGTAAGGGAATGGGTGCCCTTCCTGGAATCCCACGCCGACCGCATCAAATACGGCACCGACTCATACAACAACTATTTTGAGGATGAGGAAGCTCAGCTCCAAGAGATGGTTCGCCAGTGGATAATTATCCGTAATTTCTACGAAACAACAGGTGAGCACGATATCTACGGACGCAAATACTTCGGTATTGATTTTGACCGTGACCTGCTTAAAAATATGTATTACGAAAATGCTGCCAAGGAGTATGGCTTGACTCCAAAGCCCATCGACAAGCAGTTCGTGTTTGAAGAAATTGACAAGCTTTATCCCCTTTGCACCGCCGAAGAGCGTGCCGACCTCGACATTATTGCCAAGCATTTTGGAGGTTAAGTATGGACAGAGATTTTTTTAATCTGTTTTTAGAAAAAACCAATTTTCCTCAAGAGGCAAAAGATGTGCTTTTAAAGGCCTTTGACATTATTCAAAGCAACTATGCCATGGAGTTTTTGACAATGGCAGAGGATTATGCCAACAGCGAGTTTTACTATACCTCGGTTAAATCGCAGATTGACGAGCTTAGCGGCACAAGCTTTATAAACATCTACACTCTGTGGGCGGTGCTTCTTATACACTCGGCCAAACACACCTTTAAAAAGTATGGCGAAAAGGGCTGGAGCGAAGAACTGTTTTGGGCCACCTTCGCCGACCTGCGCTACAAGGCCTATGAGTGCAAAAAGGTTAAGGGTGTGTGGGGCGTTTTTGTGCCCGATTGGTATCGCAAATTCTTTACCTGCGACATAATAAAGCTCGGCCGACTTGAGTATGAAAACAACAACTATTATTATGACGACCCCTACTCTTTCGGCAAAATAAAGCTTGAAAAAAGCCCCGACATTGCCGTTAAATCGGTGCATATACCCGAGTCCGAAGAGCCCTTTGATAAGGCGGCTCGCCTTGACTCTTACCGCAAGGCCTATGAGTTTTTTAAGGATGAGCTGAAAGGCGGCCCTATGGTTTGCATCTGCCACTCCTGGCTCCTTTACCCCGAGTATAAAAGCATTCTTTCACCCACATCAAACATAGTCAGCTTTATGGGCGATTTTGACGTTTTTGCAAAACACGTCCAGGAAAAATTTGAGGACGGCTGGCGCGTTTTTGCCGACCAAAGCGAGAAACCTGCCTGTGATTTGCCCGAAAACACCTCCTTGCAAAGGGCCTTTAAGAACCATTTGATGAGGGGCGGCAAGGTTGGCTGCGGCTACGGAGTGCTTATCTTTGACGGCGAAAAAATAATTAACACCTAAATAGAAATCGCTCATCAAACGAGTGCTGTGCACGGGGATGAAGCGCCTTAAATAACGGTCCAAAGTGTTAAAAGGCGTGGTGATGCATCTGCATCACCACGGCTTTTTGCCTGTTGTTACATTAAAGTTTTATTTTTCATTAGGTTAAGTTTTATTGTTTAAAAAGCTTTTCAAATACCAGCTCGGCCATTTTTTGAGCGCCTTGCCATGAGGGGTGCAAATGGTCGCCGCTATCGAACTCGGCACGAATTGTCAACTCATCTTCGGGATTTTTCATATAAAGGTCAAAATCTACATAGCCGTCGATGATGTCGGTTGTGCGAATCCACTCGTTTACCCCTTGTCGAATGGGCTCTCTGAAATCGGCATAGGAGCGCCAACCCTTGATGGGCAACAGGGTGCAAAGATACACCTTTAATCCTGCCGCACGGGCGGTGTCTACGTAAAACTTGAGCCCTTCTATAAGCTCGTCGGCAGTAGGCAGATGCTCAATAGGTCTGAAGCCGGTCTGATCGTTATATTCGGGGTGAATTATATCGTTTATACCGTGCAAAATCACAACGGTATCGGCACCTGCCGTTTTAATCTCGCGGGGAAAACGGTCGGCCCCTTTTAAGCCGTAACGGGAATAACGCATACAGTCATATTGACGAAGCACTCGGCTGCCGCTGACGGCGCGACGGGTCACCGAAATATTGTTGAATCCGCTTTCAATCACCTTTTCAAGCAAATGCTCGGGCCATGACTGTGCGGTAATAGAGTCACCAAAAGCCAAAATATTGCGGCAGTCTTCATCTGCAAGCAGGTCAACCTCACTCAAGAAATAGCTGTAGCCCATTGCATCGCAAAGGGTGTCAGGAAGCTCTGCCGTGTCGGTGTGGTCGCCCGAGCAATAGCTGTAGCGGTGGCTGGGACCCATAACCGCGCAAGCAGAGGTCATATCTACATAACCGCCCAAATAGATGCTGACGGCAAAGCTATCCCCTGCACTCAAATTAAAAGCAACAGAGTCGCTGACCGTCTCGCCGCCGCGGGCAATTTTGCACGCCTGCTCGCCCTCAAAGGTAAGGGCAACTGCCTTGCTTACATCAACAACACCGTCACTGCAAGGGGCAACCGTAATCTTATCAAGAACAACGTCATCCTTGCCGCAATGATTGGAAAAAGTCATGCGGATTTGCTCGCCCGAAATGGCTGTCTTTATAAAATAACGCAAGGTAATATCGTGAGCGTAGTTATGTTCTCTCTGTTCGCCGAATGATGGAGCGGTGCTCCATACAGAAACCCATTTTTTATTCATTTTACTTCCTCCGTGTATAAAAAGTGCAGTGCCCGAGGCACTGCACAATTATAGCACACAGTTTTTTATTTTTCAACAATCAAACTCAACTTTCCGCCTTGGAATAGGGCAAAATGCAGGTTGAAAGGCCTGAGTCAATAAGCAAATCGGTGCCCGAGGTGCTGTTGGACAAATCGGTGCCCAAATAGAAAACGGCGTTGGCAATATCCATTTCTGACGCCTCGTGGCCCAAAGGATAACGGGAGCGACGCAAGGCCTTTGCATCTTCAGGGATGTCGTTCCATCTTACCGAATGGATGGCGCCCGCCACAATGTTATTGACACGAATGTGATACTCACCCAGCTCATAAGCCAGACAACGCACCATTGCTGCCATTGCCGCCTTACTCATTGCGTAGGGGATGCGGTCACGCACGCAGCCGTTGGCCTGAATGGAGCCGATGGTAACGATGGCACCGCCCTCGCCCTGCTCTTTCATAATCATTGCCGCCTGCTGACAGCAGAAAAAGCTGCCACGGGCATTATCCTCCATAACAGAGTTAAATCCGTCAAAATCGGTTGAGAAAGCACCCATTCCAATGCCCAGATTAGCGGCATTGGCCACAAAACAGTCAAGCCGTCCAAAATCCCTCTTAACTTGGGCAAATGCATCCATTATAGTGTCAACTTTACCAAGCTCCAGTGTATAAGCGCGAGCGGTTACCCCATACTCTTTTTTCAGCATCTCAACCGTTGCGGCAGAGGATTTGATATCTCTGCTGGATACAGCCACATCCCATCCCTTTGATGCAAAAAGCTTTGAAATGGCCAAACCGGTGTTGGCACATCCGCCGGTTATAAATACAACGCTCATACAAATTCTCCTCGTCTTTGCTGTGATAATGATTGTTGTTTGTCGAAACGCTTGAAAGCGCTTCGACAAGCCGCTTTTTAAGCGGATATAGCAAAATTAAATTCTATGATTTAATTTTGCACAACATTCATTGCAATGGATATGGACAAATTTTCAAAGAAAATTT
>JAZRNV010000146.1:0-2690 GCA_045648425.1 Acutalibacteraceae bacterium
TCGTTTACAAGTATTGCTTTCATAAAAAATTCTCCTCATCGTTAATTAATGCACCCGCAAGCCTTTAAAAGAATTTTATACAGCTCCAACTCATAATCAAGGGAATAGGGATTTTGTCTTTCGCCGCTTACGTATTCTGCAAAAGATTTCATCATATTGTCATAGCGATTTATTGGCTCTGATTGTGAAGTTTGGCATTGACCGTTATTATCTGATAAACACTCGACCTTGTCGGTGCAAAGCAAATCAGCAGCAACGTAACGCTCCAGCGGTTTGAGCTCTACCGTACCTTTAGTACCGGTTACCACAAGCTGCCTTCTGTCAAAGCCGCCAAGCTCACAATCGGTGGCTTTTATAAATGATACACCCTTTTCATATTCGAACAAAACCATACCGAAATCCTTGGCCACAACGCCATCCATTCCCGTGCATTTGTTATAAGGAATTATCGTTTTTGGCTTGCCTTGAATTTGCAAAACCAAATCAATCAGATGACAGCCCAAATAAAAGGTCATACCGTCGGGCAATTCGTTAAGCCATTGGCGGTGTTCTTTTGGGTGAATACAGTTCATTTGTGCTTCAACGCTGATTATTTCACCCAGCTCGCCCTCCTTTACCTTTTCTATCAAATCGTGGATGAATGGGTTGTATCTGTACATATAACCCACGTGAAAAACCTTTCCCGTTTTTCTCATAATATCAACAAGACTTTCAAAATCCATTGGACTTATACCGCCGGGCTTTTCCATGTGTATGTGCTTGCCTGCTTTTGCCGCCAGCAGAGCATATTTGGTAAGATAAATTTCGTCGGTTTCTATTGTAACGGCCTCAATTTCGGGATTGTTCAAAACCTCGTCAAGGGATAATTGGTTATAATCCTTTAAGCCCTGATGTTTGTGCGGAATTCGTTCCTTTTCATTTTCGGGAAGCACGTATCCTACAACCTCAAACAAATCGCTTTGCTTGGTTATGCTGCCCCAAATTTCATTTGAATGGCTATACTGATTTATACCGATTTGAGCAATTTTAATTCTTTTCATTGCAGCAGCCTCCAATCAAACTGAACTATGGGGAATACCTTTTCATTGGCCAGTCGCGTGTATACCTCGTGGGCTTTGGCGGGGGAGTGGGTCTCCTCTACCAAATCGGCCAGGTTAAGCCTGCCCAGTTCGGTTAGTTTAACAAGGGCGGCAACGTCATCCTTCGTCGTCCACCAGCCCGAGTAAGATTCCTGGTGGGGCCGAGCCATGGTGTGTGCGCCGATAAGAGTTATACCGGGGCCGTGTACCTTTCGGTAATAGTCGATGTTAAAGTCGCTGTCACGGGTGCAGCCCAGCAGAGCAACTCTGCCAAAATGAGCCATACAGTCAAGAATACCGTCAAGACCTGCACCAACACCGGTAACCTCAATGCCCACTCTTGCGCCACCGTCGGTGGCCTCCTTCACCTTGCTTGAAAAATACTTCTCAAATGGGTCAAATGCAAAATCAGCGCCCAATTCAAGAGCTTTTTTGCGCTTATCGGGGTTGGGGTCGACGGCTATAATTGGCGCGGCACCTGCGATTTTGAGCAGCTGCAGTGCAATAATGCCCAGAATACCCATACCCATAACGATTGCGCTTTCACCCATCTCTAAACGGCACTTTCTGATTGCCGCCATAGGGAAGGTGGCAATGTGAAACAAGGCGGCATCTTCAAAAGAAATATCGCCTATTAAGCAGGCGTTGTTTTCACTTATGGTTATATACTGATTATGTGTAGTCCACCAAAGGGCAACTCTGTCGCCCACCTTGAATTTTGTAACCCCCTCGCCAACCTGCTCAACAGTTCCCGAGGTGCTGTATCCCAGACGGCGGGGAAAAATTGCTTCTTCGGCTTCGGGCAAATCCCAGGCGACAGTTTTGCTTCCTATAAGATTTGCTCTTTCGGTGCCGCTGCTTATGGTAGAAACCGCGGTTTTAACAAGTATTTCATTTTTGTCGGGCAAACGCACATCTTCGTCCGACAACTGTGCAATTTTAGGTTCTGTAAAAACAATATATTTACTTTTCATTTTTGTCACCTCAATATGATTATACCACTTGACACGGCTTTGCGGAACGCAATATAATATAAGAAAAAAGGTAATATTATATAATTATCAGAGGTGATTAGCTTTTGAATGAGGTAAATTTCCATAAACAGTTTAGCTTTAATATATTCGAGTTTAATAACTACCATTTAACCGACAACTCAAGGGAGCCGATACCGGTCCATTATTTTGGTTGTCTGATAGAGGGCAGGGCAATCATAAAAACCTCAAGAATAGAATTGCAGCTGAATCCCGGTGAAATATTTTATATTCCCAAAGGGCTTAAATATCAGTCTCAATGGTTCGGCGAAAAGGTGCGGTTTTACTCATTCGCCTTTGATATTTCTCCCATCAACAAGCCCTTTGCATTGCAAAAGGTTAGCTGTTGCAGTAAGGCAAATGAGGTGTTTAATGAGCTGTGTAAGGACGTTCCTTTTACTGAAAAAGGGATAGGCAAGCTGTATTATTTTTTTGAGTTGGTTGCCGACGGTATGAGTTTTGACAAAAACTCAAGTCTCAATCCCACTGTAGCAAAGGCGATTGAATGCATTACCGACAATCCTTATATAAAAACGGCTGACATTGCAAAATATTGCAGCGTCAGCGAGCCAACCATATA